>CADAHV010000048.1:0-18841 GCA_902787775.1 uncultured Erysipelotrichaceae bacterium
AAGGAAGAACTGGCGGAGATCTTATACAAGATCCCGGAGGATATCATCCGTGTCAAGGGCTATGTCTTAGGCCAGAATGATACGATGATCTACTTCAACTATGTCCTGAATGAGTTCAACATCTTTGAAGGTTCCAAGAAAGACAAAGCCTTGGTTTCGATCATCGGCACGGAAATCGATGAAGCCTTCTTCAAGGAGCTCTTCCATGACTAAACCGGTCTATGTGTTTTCCGGTTTCCTGGATTCCGGCAAGACCAGAGCCATCAAAGAGACCTTATATAATCCCCGTTTCAATGAAGGGGAGTCGACTTTGATCATCTGCATGGAACAGGGTGATGAAGAATACGATGAGAAGTTTTTAAAGATCTCCAATTCGCAGGTTATCTACATGGATTCCGTGAAGGATCTGACCATCGAGAAACAAAAGGAGATCGACAAGAACTATAAGGGCATCGAAAGGATCTTCATTGAACTCAACGGCATGGAGGACGACAACATCCTCTATGAGACCGGCTTCATTTCCGATTGGGAGCTGGCCCAGACGTTGACGACCATCGATGCATCGAAATTCAACATTTACCTGACCAATATGCGTCAGTTTCTCTACAACCACGTGGTCAATGCGGAAGTGGTGATCCTTAACCGCTCAGACAACGTCGACAAGCGCTATCTGCGCAATAATCTCAAATCGATCAACCAGTATGTCGAACTGATCTTTGAAGACAAGGACGGCAATGTGTCCAACAAGATCGAAGACGATCTCTTCGATACTTCCAAGCCTTTGGATATCTCGGATATCGACTATGGTCTCTGGTTTATGGATGCGATCGACAATCCGGATAAGTATGACAAGAAGGACATCACCATCAAGGTCCGCTTTGCCGGAAAAGTCGAGGATGCCAAAGATGTCCTGATCATGGGCAGAAAGGCAATGGTGTGCTGCGCCAATGATATCACCGATATCGCTTTGCCTTGCATCGGCATTTCAGAAAAAGCGATCGATAAGAATAAATACTATACAGTTCACGGTACCGGCCGTACGATGGAGAATTCGGACGGCATGCGGTTCACCGCTTTATATGTGAAGTCTTTCAAGGAGGCGGAAGCGCCGAAGGAAGATCTCGTCACATTTAACTAGGAGGTTTCATGAATCTGCTTAAAGCGATCCTGTTTGGGATCATTGAAGGTATAACCGAATGGATGCCGATCTCTTCGACGGCACATATGAAGATCTTGAATGTCTTTTTGCCTCTGGATGTTTCGCCTGAATTCTACGATGTTTTTGAGGTCGTCATCCAGTTAGGGGCAATACTGGCTTTACTGTTGGTCTTCTGGAACAAGATCTGGCCTTTTGGCCAGTCGAAGTATCCTTTAGGGGAAGGGATCCTGTCCTATGTGAAGAAGGATAAGTTCATCCTCTGGCTCAAGATCGTCGTCGCCTGCATCCCGGTCATTCTGTTTGAACTCTTATTGGAAGACCTCTTTACTTTCATCAATGAGAAGAATGAGATGATCTTTATCGGCATCGCCCTGATTCTGGTCGGCATCATCTTCATCGTCGTTGAGGCAAGATTAAAAGGCAAGAAGTTTGCGATTGATTCAACCAGACAGATCACTTACTTGCAAGCGCTGATCATCGGTCTGGCACAATTGATTGCCGCCATCTTCCCGGGCGTTTCCCGTTCCGGTTCAACGATCATTGCCGCCTTGTTACTGGGTATCTCCAGACCGGCAGCTACGGAATTCACCTTTGAAGTGGCGATTCCGGTCATGTTTGGCGCCAGCTTAATGAAGGTTCTGAAGTTTTCGGCAGCGGTCTCTTTCTATGAGATCATGACCCTTCTTGTGGGCTGTCTGGCGGCCTTTGCCGTCTCCTTATTCATGATCCGCTTCGTGCTCAACTATATCAGAAAGAATACCTTCACGATCTTTGGTATCTATAGAGTTCTGATGGGTATCATCATTCTGATCTTCTTAAGGTAAACGATGGATTTTAAACTCTTAGGTGCTACATTTTTAGAAGGCCTGCTTTCCTTCGTATCGCCTTGTGTCCTGCCGATGATTCCGTTGTATATGTCCTATCTGGCGGGGGAAAACAAGAGCGTTGATGAAAACGGCAACATCACATATAAGACAGGAAAAGTGTTTTTCACAACACTTTTCTTTGTGCTTGGCATTGCCACGACCTTCTTTATCTTAGGCCTGTCTTTAAATATCTTTTCGGACTTTTTAAACCGCTACAATGAAGTCATTTCGATCATCGGCGGTGTATTGCTGGTACTGTTTGGCTTACACGAATGCGGGCTCATTCATATTGACGTTTTGAATAAAGAACTGCGTTTGAAGTTTAAAGGCGCCACAGAGAAGATGAATGTCTTCAAGGCTTATCTCTTAGGCCTGGTCTTTTCCCTTGGCTGGTCGCCTTGTATCGGCCCGATGCTGGCAAATGCCTTGCTGCTGGCGGCAACATCGGCGGAAGGGTATCTGCATATCGTTTTTTATGGTTTGGGCTTGGTCATTCCGTTTCTGTTGACGGGCTTGTTTACCAATAAGGTATTGAATTTCATTTCCAGGAACCGCAAATTCATGTCCTATACGGCAAAGATCGCCGGTATTGTCTTATTGTGTTTTGGCTTCTATATGATCCGTGAGGCTTCGATTAAGATCTCTGCTGCCAAGGAACTCAGTTCCACTGCAGCAGGAGGCCAGCAAAATGAATCCTTTATCTACGAACAGGAATTCAAGGATCAAAACGGCAACCCGATCAAACTGGAAGATTTAAAAGGGGACTATGTCCTGCTAAACTTCGCTACGACCTGGTGCACCTATTGCAATGAGGAACTGCCGGATCTTGAAACCTTTGATCAAAGTAATGATGCGAAGTGTTACGTCGTCATGTCGCCGCTCAACGAGACAGCCGGTCAGGCAAACATCGATGCCTATTTAAAGGAAAAGAACCTGTCTTTACCGGTCATCATCGATGATCAGGGACTCTTATTCTACTATTGCGGCGTCTCATCGTATCCGACGACTTTCGTGCTTGGACCGGATGGCAAGTTTATCTGTTATGCCAACGGGGCAATGAATGTCGAAGGCTTTAACGGCTTACTGGATTACGCAAAACAGATGTATGAAAAACAGTAAGCGCATCATCTGTATCCACGGCTATGGAAAAAGAAGGGGAAGACAGTTTTCGTTGATTGAAGAAGCATTTTCCGACCGTTTTGAAATCCTGTGTCCCGATTATTATGAACTTGATAAGAAAGATGCCTCTTATGAACTGTGGCTTCATAATGTGCAGGCTTTTCTTGATCAGTATAAAGACGAGCCGATGATTCTGATCGGCTTTTCACTTGGTGCCTTGATTGCCTGTCATTTTGAAAGCCGGTATATGGTGGAAAAGCTGATATTGATCTCTCCGGCCTTTGATTATCGCCGCTTTGAAGAAGTCAAACGGAAAGAGCCTGAGGGCATAGTTCCAAAGGAATTCATCGATGAGATGAAAAAGACGGTTGGTCTATGTTTAAAGGATCTCAATAAGATTCAATGTCCTGTGGTGCTGATTCATGCCAGACAAGATGAACTGATCCCTTATGAAGCGAGCGAATCCTGTTTCAAACAGATCGCCAGCAAAAATAAAAAAACTCTTCCTTCTGGAAGGGGGATCCCATACCTTGCTGGATGATCCCGATAAGAAAGAAGAGTTAATTGAACTGTTGAATAAGGAAGTCTAAAGATCCTTATTGTCAGGAATATAAGAGTCAAAGATGAAGCACTGATAGAGGTGCTTTTTTTCTTCAAACTGTTCCTTGGATTTGACGGTCCAGGCGACGCATTCTCCCTTGAAGAGTCTCGAGATGATCTGGAAGGACAGGTTATCGGAACCTTCGACATCATAGGCGATGTAGTCGGGTCTGGTTAAGAAATTCAACAGGAGATAGGTGGCGATAAAGGCCAGGACTTTGGAGAGAGAGGAATCTTTGTTGCCAAGATAGTTGTAGGACAACTGACCGCGAATGATCTGCGGTTCGTTCATCCTGAGATAGCGTACGATCTTGGGATCAAAGGATTCCATATTGTATAAGCCCTGATAGTTCTTCATCATGGCAACCGTCTTTTGAGTGGTTAAAATGGAACGGCCTTCGGATTTGATTTCGATGACCAACGGCGTATCCGGTTTTAAGACCTTTAAGACCTCAGAGAAGAGGGGAATGGTTTCTTTGGTATCCAGAAGCCTGTATTGTTGTAACTCTTCATAGGAACAATCAATCAGGTCCTTGTCGATGCCGGTCATGCGTTTCAAGGAAGCATCATGGAAGACAACCAACTGGTCATCGGTGGTAAGCTGCACATCCAGTTCGATACCGAAATTGTTGTCGACTGCCTTTTGAAAGGCAGGCAAAGAGTTTTCCGGAATGTCCTTGTTGTTGAAGAGGCCGCGGTGGGCAATAAAACGTTTTTCATAGGGTGCCATCTGCGCTTTCCTGGAAGTATCCGGATAGATGCAGATCAGATAGAGCACGATCAATAGGATAAGAATTTGTATGATCATAATTCAATTATAGAACAAAAAACCTTCCCGCTAGGGGAAGGTTTTGTATCATAAACAATTAATCAGTTAGTAATTATTTAATGATCTTGGTAACGGAACCTGAACCAACAGTTCTGCCGCCTTCACGAATAGAGAACTTAGTTCCTTCTTCGATAGCGATTGGAGCGATCAGTTCAACAGTCATTTCGACGTGGTCACCAGGCATAACCATTTCAGCACCGCCTAATTCCTTGACGATACCGGTTACATCGGTTGTACGGAAATAGAACTGCGGACGGTAGTTAGCAACGAACGGTGTATGTCTGCCGCCTTCATCCTTAGTTAATACGTAAACCTGCGCAGTGAACTGAGTATGAGGAGTAACAGAACCCGGTTTTGCAAGAACCTGACCTCTTTCGATTTCGTCACGGTTGACACCACGGAGCAGAGCACCGATGTTGTCACCAGCTTCAGCCTCGTCGAGCTGCTTGTGGAACATTTCAAGACCTGTAATAACAGTCGTTCTTGTGTCTCTTAAGCCGACGATTTCAACCTGGTCATTCAGGTGAGCGACACCACGTTCAACTCTACCTGTAGCAACGGTACCACGACCGGAAATTGTGAAGACGTCTTCAACTGACATAAGGAATGGCTTATCCATTTCTCTTGCCGGAGACGGAATGTAAGTGTCGCAAGCATCCATCAGTTCATCAATAGCCTTCTGAGCTTCAGGATCGCCTTCGAGAGCCTTTAATGCAGAACCACGGATAACCGGAGCGTTGTCACCGTCGAATCCGTATTCGTCTAACAGTTCTCTGACTTCCATTTCGACTAAGTCGATTAATTCTGGATCATCGACCATATCGCACTTGTTAAGGAAGACAACAATGTAAGGAACACCGACCTGTCTAGCTAACAGGATATGTTCACGAGTCTGAGGCATCGGTCCATCAGTTGCAGCAACAACCAGGATCGCACCATCCATCTGAGCAGCACCGGTAATCATGTTCTTGACATAGTCAGCGTGTCCCGGGCAGTCGACGTGAGCATAGTGTCTCTTGTTTGTCTTATATTCAACGTGAGCAGTATTGATAGTGATACCACGAGCTTTTTCTTCCGGAGCACCATCGATCTGGTCGTAAGCCTTGAATTCAGCCTGACCCTTTTCTGCTAATCTCTTGGTAATAGCAGCTGTTAAAGTTGTTTTACCATGGTCAACGTGACCGATGGTACCGATATTGACGTGTTCTAACGAACGGTCAAACTTTTCTTTTGCCATCTAAAATTTATTCCTCCTAAATTTAACAATACTATTTTAAGATAAAACGCATCAATAAGCAATTATTAGCGGGCGTTTTTCTTAACTATTTCTTCCGCAATACTTGCAGGTACCTGATCGTAATGATCCATCTGCATCATGTAGTTTCCGCGTCCCTGTGTGTTGGATCTTAAGTCGGTTGCATAACCGAACATCTGTGACAGAGGGATGTAGGCACGGATGACTACCGCATTGCCTCTTTCTTCCTGATCATTGATGTGTCCGCGGCGTTTTGTGACATCGCCCATGACGGTACCAAGATACTCGCTCGGGACGGTGATCTCAACATCCATGATTGGCTCAAGGATGACCGGAGCACATTTTTTGGCTGCTTCCTTCAAAGCTAAGCTGGCTGCCATCTTGAAGGCCATTTCCGAAGAGTCGACCTCGTGGGATGAACCGTCGAACAGCGTTGCTTTGATATCGACGACCGGATATCCGGCGATCAGACCGTTATCCAGTGCTGCCTTTAAACCTTCCATTGTCGGTTTGATGTATTCTCTAGGAACGGTGCCGCCGACAACGGCATCAATAAATTCAAATCCTTTACCGGTCTCGTTTGGTTCAAATTTGATCCAGACATGACCATACTGACCACGGCCGCCGGACTGTCTGATGAAACGTCCTTCACAATCGGCTGCCTTGGTGATTGTTTCGCGGTAGGCAACCTGAGGTTTACCTACGTTGCATTCGACCTTGAATTCACGCTTCATACGATCGACGATGATATCCAGGTGGAGCTCACCCATACCGGCGATGATTGTCTGGCCGGTTTCTTCATCGGTGTATGTCCTGAAGGTCGGATCTTCTTCCGCCAGTTTGGCTAAAGCGTTGTCCATCTTGTCGGAGTCGGCCTTTGATTTTGGCTCAACAGACATCTGGATAACCGGTTCAGGGAAGACCATGGATTCTAAGATGATCGGATGTTTTTCATCACAAAGCGTATCACCGGTCGTTGTATTCTTGAGACCGACAGCTGCGGCGATATCACCGGCATCGACTTCTTCGATGTCTGCACGGTGGTTCGCATGCATCTGCACCAGTCTGCCGAATCTTTCTTTTACGTCTTTTGTCGCATTGAGGACATAAGAGCCTGCAGTCGCTACACCGGAGTAGACTCTGAAGTAGGTGAGACGGCCGACGAACGGGTCGGTCATGACCTTGAAGGCCAGTGCAGAGAACGGTTCGGAATCACTCGCGTGTCTGACAGCCTCATCACCGAACTTGGTCGTACCCTTAATCGGAGGTACATCCAGCGGGGAAGGGAGGTATTCGACGATCGCGTCGAGTAATAACTGAATACCTTTATTCTTATAAGCGGATCCGCACAGGACCGGGAAGAATTCAGAAGTCAGGACTGCTTTACGAATTGCACTCTTAATCGAGGAGACTTCAATTTCTTGTCCTTCCAGGAATGCTTCCATGAGTTCATCATCATAATCGCAGAGCTTCTCGATCAGTTCATCTCTGAGGACTTCTGCCTCATCCTTATACTGATCTTCGATCTCGGAAACCTTGATGTCGGTTCCCTGATCATTCGGATACATGTACTGTTTTCTCTCTACCAGGTCGATGATTCCACGGAAGGTATTTTCAGCGCCGATCGGCATCTGGATCGCAGCAGCCTTGGCTGCGAGTTTATCACCGATCGAGTTGACTGACATCATGAAGTCAGCACCCGTGGCATCCATCTTGTTGGCAAAGACGATCCTCGGTACACCGTACGTTGAAGCCTGTCGCCAGACTGTTTCGGTCTGAGGTTCAACACCTGCTTTGGCGTCCAATACCGTGACAGCACCATCAAGCACTCGAAGGGATCTTTCTACTTCGACTGTGAAGTCGACGTGTCCCGGAGTATCGATGATGTTAACCCTGGTTTTAGGAAGCTGATTCTTGGAACCCGGCCAGAATGTCGTTGTTGCGGCAGAGGTAATGGTGATACCTCTTTCCTGTTCCTGTTCCATCCAGTCCATTTGGCTTGCGCCATCATGTGTTTCACCGATCTTGTGTGTTTTCCCGGTAAAGAAGAGAATTCTTTCGGTACAGGTCGTTTTTCCTGCATCGATGTGCGCCATGATGCCAATATTTCTTGTATTTTCTAAAGCATATTGACGTGCCATAACGTTGTCTCCTTTCTAAAGAGGTTTTTACCAGCGGTAATGAGCAAATGCTTTGTTTGCTTCAGCCATCTTATGCGTGTCGTCTTTCTTCTTGACAGACTGACCGACACCATTCGATGCGTCAATGATTTCAGCGGCTAATCTTTCTTCCATCGTCTTTTCGCCTCTTAATCTGGAGTAGTTGACGATCCAGCGTAAACCCAGTGTCAGTCTTCTTTCATCAGAAACTTCAACCGGAACCTGGTAGTTAGCACCACCGACTCTTCTTAACTTTAATTCGAGTTCAGGCATGACGTTGTCGAGTGCTTTTTCAAACACTTCCATCGGCTGCGAACCCGTCTTCTTTTCTACGATGTCAAATGCATTGTAGAGAATGTTCTGTGCGACACCTTTTTTACCATCTAACATGATCTTGTTGATTAAGCGTGTCACAAGCTTTGAGTTGTAGATTGGATCTACTAATACATCACGTTTCGCGATATGTCCTTTTCTTGGCATTTTTAATCTCCTTTCATGTTTTACTTAGGCTTCTTAGCGCCGTACAGAGAACGACCCTGCATCCTTCCATCAACACCGGCACAGTCGAGGGTGCCTCTGATGATGTGATAACGAACACCTGGTAAATCCTTGACACGTCCGCCGCGGATCATGACAACAGAGTGTTCCTGAAGGTTGTGTCCGATACCTGGGATATAAGCGGTAACTTCCATACCGTTGGATAAACGAACACGGGCATACTTTCTTAAGGCTGAGTTAGGCTTCTTCGGGGTCATTGTACCGACACGGGTGCAAACGCCTCTTTTCTGCGGAGAAGCCAGATCGATCGGACGGCTCTTTAATGAGTTATAACCCTTATTTAAAGCCGGTGCCTTGGACTTGAATGTTCTCGCAGTTCTGCCTTTTCTAACTAACTGATTGATTGTTGGCATATGTACTCCTTTCTTCTTATGCACACTTTATCAGGTGTGCCAAATACCTGACTTATATATAGATCCTTTCGGATCTTGTCAGCCTTTTTATAGTAACAGAACTGTCTTTTGGTTGCAAGCATAAAATGCGCATTTTATGCGGTTTTTTACCATTTTTCACTGTTTCACGGAAACAGCTGTGCCATTTAAGCGTTTTCATTGTCGGTTTGCCTGTAATATTGAGACTCCTATATAATAATAAGGAAAGAATCAAGGAGCAAGACTGCTATGGATCAGATCATTACATCACTCTTAGAAAACGATTTATACAAGTTTTCCATGGGCCAGGCCATCTATCATCACTTTTCCGATTACAAGACGACCTGGACTTTTAAATGCCGCAACAAGGACGTCGTCTTTTCCGATGACGTCGTCGAAGAAATCAAGCATCAGATCAGAATGTATTGTGCTTTGCGCTTCGATGAAGAAGAACTGGAATACCTTCACAATATCCGCTGGATCAAGGGCAGCTATGTCGATTTCTTAAGACTGTGGCAGCCTCGCTACGAAGACTTTCACTTCGGCAGGGATGAAGAAGGAAATTTCACACTGGAGACGACCGGCACCTGGTTAAATACATCCTTATATGAAGTACCGACGCTGGCCATCATCAACGAAGTCTACTTCCGCATGAACCACGATTATAAACAGCTGCTGGAAGACTATAAAAAAAGAGCACTGGAAAAATGTCTGAAACTGCAAAGCGGGGAATACGAACTCAATTCCTTCTCCGAGTTCGGCTTGAGAAGAAGACTTTCGGGCGAGGCGCAGGATCATATCGTCAAGTTGTTGCAGGAGACGCAGAATCCGGCTTCCCGCTATGTCGGTACCTCCAATGTCTATCTGGCAAAGAAGTATGGCTTAACACCGGTCGGCACCATGGCTCACGAATGGATCATGTGCGTCGGTCAGGGCGACCACAAGAACAATCCGGCTTATTCCAACTATTTCGCTTTGGAAGCCTGGGTTGACGAGTATGGCGTCCTAAACGGTACGGCTTTGACCGATACGATCACGACGGATTGTTTCTTGAGGGATTTCCGTCTGACCTTTGCGACGCTGTTCTCCGGTGTCAGACACGATTCCGGCGATCCGTTTGTCTGGGGCGATAAGATGATCGCTCACTACGAAAGCTTAGGCATCGATCCAAAGACCAAAACCTTGTTGTTCTCAGATTCTTTGAACTTTGAAAAGGCGACCAAGATCTGTCGCTACTTCAAGGACCGCTGCAAGGTGGCGTTTGGTATCGGCACGTATTTATCCAATGACACCAGTGTGGAGGCGTTGAATATCGTTATGAAGGTCACCAAGTGCAATGGCCAGGATGTGGCGAAGATCTCCGATGTGGAAGGCAAATCCATGTGCAAGAACGAAAGTTATGTGGATTATCTGACCAGAAGTATTGAATGGCGTATGAAGAATGAGAGGATTAGAAATGTTTGATGCAGTAAAAGAAAGTGAACGTATTGTCAATTTTGTCCGTGATTACTATGCAAAGAATCATCTCAAGGGTGCAGTCTTAGGCATCTCCGGCGGTAAGGATTCCGGTGTCGTGGCAGCCATTATGTGTAAGGCTCTAGGTCCGGAAAATGTTGTTGGCATCACATTGCCTTGCCATTCCAAGGAAGCAGATGCGGCCGATGCTCAGCTGGTTGCCGAGAAGTTTGGTGTCTACTATATGGCTGCCTTATTGTCAGCGACCAGAGGCGGCACCTACATCGTGCCGGGCACTTCTAATGCCTGTGAGCTCTATGTCGGCTATTTCACCAAGGGCGGTGATTCTGTCTATGATATCGCACCGATTTATTCTCTGACCGTCGATGAAGTCATCGCGGTCGGCGCAGTTCTGGGTGTTCCTGATAAAGTCCTGTACCGCACACCGGATGACGGCATCTCCGGATTAAGCGATGAAGACAAGCTCGGTGTCAAATACAACGATATCGGAAAGATCATCAAGGGCGAAGACGTCGATGAGACACAAAGGGAAAAGATCGAAAAACTTCATCGAGGGGCTGCCCACAAGTTCAATATCCCGGTCTACAAGATCGAAAGATAATATGGAAAGAGTCGGCATCTACGTCGGTTCCTTCAATCCTGTCCACAAAGGCCATATCGCAATCGCCAGAGCTTGCATCAAAGAAGGTTTTGTCGACAAGGTGCGGATCATTGCGACCGGCGATTATTGGGATAAGAAAAACATGTATCCTCTGAAAGAGCGCATTGCCATGTTGAAACTGGCGGCTAAAAAGGGGATCGTGATCGATGAGACCTACAACGAGTATCCTTATACCTATCAGATCTTTCGGCAGCTGACTAAAGATTATCCGGATAAGCAGTTTTATCTGATTCTGGGGGCGGACAATCTGCCTAAGTTTGATCAATGGCAAAACTATAAGGAACTTTTGGATTATGGTTTTATCATTTTGCCCAGAGATGAGATCAGAAAGGAAGAGATCGATCAGATCATGAAGGATCTGCATAAGGACAATTATCAGATCTTAAAAAGAAGGATGATCCATATCAGCTCAACCTACATACGGGAACATCTTGACGATTATGAAGCGATCAAGGATATGATCGATAAAAAGGTCTATCAATATCTGATAAAGATGGAGAGGTCATAAATATGCAGCACGAGATTACATCAAGACATCCACTGTTAGATGAAAACGGCCATCTGATCGAGGCCGGCTATGCCAGATCGATGATCCTGGATTACGACCGCAAAGCGATCAAGGCAAATGCTTTGCGGATCAAGGAATGGGACTACTACCTTATATATAATGAGGATTTCGGTGTGGCTTTGACAGTGGATGACAATTCCTATATGGCACTGGATTCCATTTCTTTACTGGATTTCAGAAAACCATGGGAACACACCAATTCGCCGATGAAGTTTCTCACCCTGGGCAAACGCAATTTCCCGTCTTCTTCTGTAAGCGGCGATGTCAAAGGGGATGGCAAGGGCTATAAGATCGAGTTCTTGCATACGGATAAGCAGCGGGTCCTGAACTTTGAAACGGAGAACTTCATGGACGGCAAGCCGATCAAAGGATCGATCACCTTAGAGAAGATGGACGATGATTCGATGGTCATTGCCACACCTTACAAGGAGTCCAAAGTTCATTTCTATTACAACCAGAAGATCAACTGCATGCCGGCCAGCGGCAAAGTAGAATTCGACGCAAAAGAATACATCTTTGACAAGAAGAACAGCTTTGGCACTTTGGACTGGGGCAGGGGTGTCTGGACCTACAAGAATACCTGGTACTGGGGTTCGGCTTCCGGCTTGCATGAAGGCAAACGATTTGGCTTCAATATCGGTTATGGCTTCGGTGATACTTCCAATGCTTCGGAGAACATGTTGTTTTATGAAGGAAAGGCACACAAGCTTTCCCAGGTGACTTTCAATATTCCGCAAAAGGACGGCAAGGATGATTTCCTGTCACCTTGGACCTTCACGTCGGATGACGGACGCTTTGAGATGGATTTTGTGCCGATCATGGATCGGGCAGCCAACACCGATTTCATCATCCTGGGTTCCAATCAGCACCAGGTCTTCGGCCGTTTTTCCGGCAAGGCGATACTGGATGATGGAAGGATCATTGAGATCAAGGACTTCCTCGGTTTTGCCGAGAAGGTCGCCAACAAGTGGTAGACCCTTGTTTAACGAGTAGATACAGATGATGAAGGAACATCATCAAAAACATTTGTATAAAACGGAATTTATATTTTTGAATAACCTGAAAGAGAACTTGAAGTGGCTGTTTGAAAACTGTCTGTATCTGCCGGATTCTTCATCCCAAAAGATTATGTGTTGAATCATATGGTTTCTGATTTTGCGGAAACAATCAACTGGTGGATGAAAAATGAAAACTATTCACCGGAAGATGTCTGCAGTTTCTATCTGAAGACAACGCCATATCTCAGATCAAACGAAAAGCCCATTTGAACACGCAAAAAGATCTGACACTTAAAAAAGTGCCACATGCGCCGCATCGGGCGATGCATTCAGAAGATTGACAAAGCAAACTTCTAAAAGTATGATTAGTTATACAAATCATACTAACTGGAGGAATGAACTTATGGCGTCAATAAAAGGAAAGTACGCATGGACAGCTACGGTCGGGGAAAAGGGACAGATCGTAATTCCCAAACAGGCAAGGGAAATTTTCAATATAAAGCCGGGAGATACACTGCTTATTCTCGGCGATGAAGACAGAGGAATCGCTATCCCCAATAAAGGGGCTTTTTCGGAATTGTTTTCCTTGGCTTTTGATGATAAGAACGACGGCGGGCACAAATGAAGATCGCCTGGTTTTGTATTCCCGCACACGGACACACCAATCCAACGCTTGGGCTGGTAAAAGCTCTTACTTCATCCGGACACGAGATCTGGTATTTCTCCTTTGAGGAATTCAGAGAGAAAATCGAAGCGGCCGGAGCGAACTTCATAGCTTGCGACGGATACGATTTTGAGATGGAAGATAAGGGCAACGCCGATCGTGTCGGCAAGGATAAAGTGTACGCAACAGAACTCCTCGTCTCATCGACTCTCGCTCTCGACGACATGACGACCCGCACATTAGAGAAGATCAAGCCTGATGTAGTTGTGTCTGATTCCGTTGCCTACTGGGGAAAACTTGCAGCTATGAAGCATGGCCTGCCATATGTTTCATCGACTACGACTTTTGCGTTTAACAGATATTCAGCAAAATATATGAAAGAGAGCGTGTGGGACATCGTTTTGATGCTTTTCGCTATGCCGCGCATCAACAAGCAGCTGAATCGTCTGCGTGAGAAGGGTTATCCGGTAAAGAGCCTGCTTGATATCGTTCAGAATGACAACGAAACGAATACCATCGTATATACTTCCAGATACTTTCAGCCATGCGCAGACACTTTCTCTAAAAAGTATCATTTCATCGGGCCATCCATACGGCCAATCATCAAACCTGTTGAAAAAACTGCCGATAAGACCGTCTATATCTCTATGGGGACGGTGAATCAGAATCGGGAGTTTTATCGTAACTGCATTAACGTGCTTAAGCCGACCGGCTGGCAGGTGATCATTTCCATGGGGACAAATACCGACCACTTTGAGGATCTTCCTGAGAACATACAGGTATATGAATCGGTCGATCAGATGGCAGTTCTTTCCATTGCCGATGCATTCATCACCCATTGCGGTATGAATTCCGCTTCGGAAGGTCTGTATTTCGGCGTTCCGCTTGTGCTTTTTCCGCAGACATCTGAGCAGGGTGCCGTTGCCAAGAGAGTCGAGGAACTTGGAGCCGGTGTAAGGCTTAAATCGATTTCAGGTGAGGATGTCCTTGATGCACTGAGTAAAGTCATCTCTGATCCGCAGTTTAAGACAGAGGCTGAAAGAGTCTCCGAGAGCTTCAAAGCATGCGGCGGAACTGAAGAAGCCAAGGCGTTTTTGGAACAGATTGCTGCCTGATAGTTTCAATTTGTAAAGAAGCAAATTAAAGAATTAATTGACGAACGTCACTCAATGCGAAGATCAATGTGAATAGTAATAACGATGATCGAGGAAGGATCAAGTAGAATAATATTGTAAGGTTAAGAAAGAAAAAAGAAGAGGAGGTTATAAGAATGAAAGATATAAAAGAATTAATGCCGGAAGAATTAGAAACGATTTCCGGCGGAAGAGGATTGAACGCAGAAGAAGAAGCATCCCAGTATGTAATAAATAGACAATATGTAGAATTAAGATCTCTCTATTATGCTAAAGGTCGTATGGAACAATGGCATCGTGTAGAAGAGATCATTCACGAAGCAGCAGCAAAATGGTATCAAGCGATAGCAAATGCACCAGAAGGTCATCCGACGATTCCATTCTCTGATTTCTTCGATTTTGAAGAATACAAAGTGGGCATATAAAAATAAGGATTGATTCCATTTTGTGCTGAAGTCTGAAGACTGAACATAGTAAAGGGAGGAACTTTTTGTTCCTCCCTTTGATTGAAATAAGGGTTAATGAATGTATAGAATGATGAACGGAATTCAGCAATGATTCCGTTTTCTTATTTGACCTGTCAAGAAAACAGCGGCTTATCTCAAACTGATAAAGTATAATTGTATTTGAAAGAGCAATCATGAAAAACGAAATTGTAGTATTCAGTGATAACGGATTGAGCATCGAGGTTCAGGTATCTCCTGGCCAAGAAACAGTATGGCTTACCCAAAAGCAAATGGAGGATCTTTTTGAAGTATCTCATGCAACGATCAGTGAACACATAGGCAATATCCTCGCAGATGGAGAATTGGATGAGACTTCTGTCGGTTTTTCCGACAAAAGTACAGGAGGACGAAAACCAAGGATTTATAATCTTGATATGATCATTTCCGTAGGATATCGAGTCAATTCGAAATTAGAAGATGGGCCAGCAGAATCCTTAAAGACTACATGCTCAAAGGCTATGCGGTAAATGAGAAAAGACTTGAAGCTCTGAATAAGACGGTCGAAATCCAAAGCCGCATGATCTCCTCGTTAACAGAAACTTCAGAAGATGAAGTTTATGAAGTGGTCAAGAGATATACTGAAGCCCTGACGCTTCTTGATGGCTATGACCATCAGTGTCTGAATTGGCCGGAAGGGACCGATACCATATATCGCTTAAGCTATGAGGAGTGCCGAAAGCTGATCGACTCGATGGCTTTGATTCGGACGTCTTCGGCGTTGAAAGAGAAAAGGGAAAACTGGAAGGGATTCTGGCTGCCGCCTATCAGAATGTCTTCGGAACAGAAGTTTATCCTTCGATCGAGGAAAAGGCTGCCAACCTCCTGTATTTCCTGATTAAGGACCATCCCTTTGCGGACGGATGTAAGAGGATAGGTGCTTCGATCTTCCTTGAATTCCTGAATAAGAATAAAGCCTTGTATAAAGAAGGAAAACAAGTCATATCCAATAGTGCTTTAGTTGCGATCACGCTGATGGTTGCAGAATCTCGACCGGAAGAAAAAGATATTATGGTTACTTTGATCATGAACTTTCTTAAGTAGATTTTCTGCCAGTTTGAGAAAGTGTAGATTTGCGAACATAATTCATTCAAACAAAGACTTCTGTTATATAATCCGAAGTCTTTTTTATTAAAATGGAAATAGAAAGACAAAACGGGATTTCGGAGGATTTATGAGCAATATCATAAGACTGAATGAAACAGCACCAAACGTTGAATGGATTATCATGTCAAATCAGGGAACTGACTGTTTCCTTGATCTTTTGATTATTGCAGCAGAATCTTTAGAAAAGTCCGATAATCAGAAGAAACTGATATCTTTTCTAAGAGATCAAAGAGACATTAACGATATCGCTCCGGGTACAGCTGGGTTTGATATAACAGAAATGCCTTGGCAGGAATCATCTTTGATAGAAGATGCCAGGTTTCTTGTCCGTGTAAGCAAAGAAGCTCAAAGAGAAAGCGCCTTTATGAAACTGCCTTATGAGGCAAATAAGAGTATTGTACGCCCGTGGCTGGAATGCTTTGGGTTACTGATCTTTCAGGTGACAGGAAAAGATCTGAATATCGGATCGGACTTTGTAGGGGAAAAGATAAATGAGAGATTGCAAAAATATATAAATGATCATGCCTTCTGCTCAGAATTGTTATTTAAGGACTGGGAGTCTTTCCTTGATCTTCTTTATGCTCAGGGCGGTCGTATCTCTTCCATTGCTTGGTGGGATCATTGTACAAAAAAGCAGCTGCAGGAATCCGTAGGAAGCGGTGGATACAAAGACCCCGAAAACGATGAGTTCATATATGCTGAGACCCAGCTGTATAAAGAGGGTCTGGAAACATATTCTCTTGAGGAAATAAAGGAATATATCAATCGGGAGAGAAAAACAGGTTTCCGGTACGGCAACAAATACAGGAGTCACGATCTGGTGCCTTCTTTCTATCTGGCAGACTGATAAATTCTAGTTTGCAGGGGAGAATACATGATGATTACTTTGGTCAAGCCAGCTTTTGATGATTTGTGGTTCAGAGAAAAACTGATGGCAGATGAAGAGACCATGTCATATAACGCCAGATGGGGCGGCACGATCCCATTTCCCAAGGACGTGTGGGAATCCTGGTATGATTCCTGGGTGAGGAGTCCGGGAGCCGATCGATATTATCGTTATCTAATGAATCCAGAGAATGAGTATGTCGGAGAAGTTGCATATCACTATGATAAACTCCGGGATATTTACATCTGTGATGTCATTGTTCTCGCACAATATCGTAATCGCGGATACGGAACGGATGCGCTGCAGCAATTATGCACAGAGGCAAAAAACAATGGCATTCTGGTGCTTTATGATGATATTGCAGCAGATAATCCATCTTATAAACTGTTTTTGAAGAACGGATTCGATATCGAGTATAAGAACGAAGATGTCGTGATGGTGAAAAGAAATCTATAAATTCTAGTTTGTCGAGATGATTGCTTATTTTTTGTAGCAAGTTGCTACAATTAGATTAAAGGAGCTTGATATGAAACCGATATTTGATATCAATGATGGTGATTTTCTGTTTGAAACCTCAGACGGCATCGCTTACGATTCAAGTGGTAATATGATGATGCGAATAGGAGATAATATGGCAATGGACATGGAAGACCAGACTATTATGGTGAATCTGGAGGATATTCTATTCCTGACCGTTTAGTAGACTTTTATGTATCTAAATTGAATGAATTAGACATTCCTGAAGGCGAACCCGGAGAAGTCTTAATTTAATCAAGGTAATTTTATTTGAAAAAGTCAGTAACCATATATTCCATGGGCGCGGCCGAAGAAGTTACCGGATCGCGCCATTACATAGAGTACGGCGGAAAGAAATACCAGATAGACTGTGGCGCTTTCCAAGGCAGCCCTAGCTCAATGGAAAAGAACAAGACTGAGGAGCTGGAAAAGCCGGATTCTGTGATCCTCACGCATTGTCATTTAGATCATTCAGGTTTGCTTCCGAGGCTGGTTAAAGAAGGGTATTCAGGGAAGATTCATTCTACTCCCGCCACGCGCGACTTGGCCTCCATTATCATGCTCGACTCGGCCAAAATACAGTCGCACGAGCCAGGAACTCCGGCTTATACTGAAAAGGACGCTATGGAAACGCTGAACCATTTCAGCTGCTTCTTTTACGGCAAGCACAAGCGCTTGGACGACAACGTGACGGCTACGTTCTATAACGCGGGCCATGTGCTCGGCTCCGCTTTCGTAGACATGGCCTTCGACAGGTATACAGGCGTAAGCAGGTTTTTCCACAAGAAAGACGAGAAGCTTCATGTGCTTTACACCGGAGACATGGGAAGGGAAAGCAATCCTTTGGTCAACCCTCCGGCGGTAGACATGCCCGCGCCCGATTACATTGTCATGGAGTCGACTTACGGCAACAGGCTCCATGAGACCATGGCCACAGTGAAGCAGGAGCTCGCTTACGCCGTCAACAGGACCGTGGAGAGGGGAGGCAAAGTGATAATTCCCAGCTTCGCGGTTGAGCGCACGCAGGAGATCATCTATTTCATCAAAGGCCTGATGAAGGACAACAAAATCCCCAAGGTGCCGGTTTACGTCGACTCTCCCATGGCCATCAACGCCACCGGCGTGTTCAGCATACACAGCGAATGCTTCAACTACAAGATAAAGGAAGATTTCATCGCGAAAGGCAAGAACCCGTTCTCGGTCAAAAGCCTCAAGTACGTCTCTTCCTACCAGGAAAGCCTCCAAATAGCGAGGTCAAAGAAGCCGTGCATCGTCATCAGCGCGCAGGGAATGTGCGAGGCGGGGCGCGTTATCAACCATATCAAGCATGGGATTGGAAACCCGAACAACACTATCCTTATTGTCGGCTATATGTGCGAACTCCTCCAATGAGAGCGTCTCGCCGCGGCGGCG
>CADAHV010000049.1:0-7495 GCA_902787775.1 uncultured Erysipelotrichaceae bacterium
AATGATCATATTCTGTTCAAGATCGCAGGGACAAGAGAAGAAGATCTTAAGAAATACCAGTCCTTCGCAGATCGCTTCTGCAAAAAGAGCACATTAATCTGTGATGAGAAGCAAAGCATCGCATGCTTCGTCAGGAAAAATCGTTTCGGCTACGACTATATCCCGTCCGGTTCATTCAAATCAGATAAAGGAAATACTTTATCTTCCATCAATCAGTTTCATCAGGAATTTTCCGAACTGATCAGAAGGAAACACGGTGTGGGAACAAGACATCTGCAGTCCTATATGGACTTCCTGGTCGTTACAAAAGAGCTTAAATATAAACTCGAACTCAAGAAGATGAACACCAGGCTCTATATGGACATCATCGACCATCCGATCTTCTGGACAAGCGATGATATCTGCCATATCCCGATGCCTGTTGATGTCTATGAAGTCTACAAGGAATACGGATATGCCGATCCAAGAAGTCTTTCTTAGGTATCCGAATATTACTGATATAAGTGATATTTCAAAGAACAAGGAACAATCTGTTTATGAAAATCAGTTACATCAACCTATTTCATGAACATAGCGTTACAAAATAGTTATTTCATATCTTTCTGTCCTTACATAACATTATAATTTATATACTTCAGTAAAGTGCACCCTATTGATACTGTCTAAAATCACCTCAATAAGGTCTATATACGTTTATATGAGGCAGTTTTGCTTCAAAATATAATTCTAGGACTACATGAAGTGTTTTCTATTTCTTATATATCTATAGTTTTGCCGAGGCATTCCACATGGTTTTTTGTTATTAGATAGATGTTTTTCATTGTTTTATAAGAAGTCGTAAAATGGTCGTATAGAAAAGGCACTTGTATATAAAAGTGCCGATAAATAATGCATTATTTTACAAAACTACTACTGACTCTTAATCAGAGGGTCACGGGGTTGAAACCCCCAGGTAATCACCATCGAGAACAATAAGTCCGAGAGGATTTTTTTTATTTCATATGTGCCAAAAAGCCTTTAAAATAAAGCTATTTCCAAATTCTGAGCTTTTTGAAAACTCAGAAACACAAGAAACATGGCAATGCATCAAAAATAGAAAGAATAAAACTCATATTGTCAAAAAAATACCAGTTGCATCAATTATTTAAATTTCGGATTATCATTTTTCTACAATTTAGGACATAGTTGCCTCGATTATTTTAATTACGCATTACTGATGTTCTTCAATTCAAGATATAGTTGTCCAACAAAAACTGTTCGATACTCACATGCAGGATCCCGTTGTCATCGTTCCAGGACACGATATCGTCCTTCTGAACAATGATTTTTCTAAATGAATCATTAACTTTGAGTAAAGATGAACTTTCCTGTTCCATCTTTTCTTTAGAATCTGTATTTAAAGCAGATTGAATATAGTATCTGTTGCTGCCGCTGTTTGCCACAAAATCAATTTCCAGTTGTTTCCGATAGCTTTTTCCGTTTTCATCTTTTCCGTTGATCTCAACAACACCAACATCTACGTTGAATCCTCTGTGTATCAGTTCGTTAAAGATGATGTTTTCCATGATATGGTTTTCTTCCATCTGTCGAAAATTCAGCTTCGCGTTTCTGAGCCCCGGATCAGCAAAGTAATATTTTAAAGGGGTGCTGATGTATTTTCTTCCCTTAACATCATATCTTTCTGCTTTTTCAACAAGGAACGAATCTTCAAAATAACCAATATATTTGTCGATCGTGTAATTTGAAATTCTGATATTCTTTTCTGAAGCAAAAGTTCTTGCAAGGTTGGTTGGATTTGTCAGGGAACCGATTGAAGATGAAAGGTAATTCAGCAGATCCTCAAGAACCAGCGCATCGTTTTTGACGTTGTTTCTCTCAAGCACATCCTTTAAATAGATCTTTGAAAACAGACCCTGAAGATAATCGGATTTTTCTTTGTGACTGTTTAAAGAAAGCACATATGGCATGCCGCCATATGTCCAATAATCTCTCCAAGCATGCCTTTTATCATCCGGATAGGCATTATAGAATTCGCTGTATGATAACGGTCTGATCCTGATTTCGTCTCCCCGCCCTCTGAACATGGTCAGTACATCAGATGACAGCATCTTGGAATTGCTGCCGGTAACATAGAGATCCACGTTCTTCAGTTTCTGTAAACCCAGGATCGTATCGACAAAGGTAATCGGTTCATTCGGATCGTTTGTATACGGGTTTACAACTTCTGATGATTTCTGTATTTCGTCAATGAATACATAAAACATTTTTGACGAATCGCTTATCTTTGAACGGATATACACGTCCATTTCAAAAGGATTACGATACCTGGCGTTGCCTATTTCATCAAGATCAAGGATGATGATCTGCTCTTCACTGATTCCGTTAGCCAACAAATATTCACGATAAATCTCTTTCAGCAGATATGACTTCCCGGATCGCCTGATACCGGTTATCACTTTGACCATACCGTTCTGTTTTTTGCGAATCAGCTGTTCAAGATATTCCTTTCTTTCAATCCTCATTCTTCCTCCGAATATATTTTGCGTATTTACGCATTTTCTATCCAATTAAATAATATGATCTAATACCGGTACTGTCAATCGTTCTGCAAATAATTATTGCGTATTAACGCAATTATTATATTTATGAATACAATAACTCGACTCTCTTCACAATTCTTTGGTTTTTGTCGAGAATACTTAATAGTTCAACTGATCGATCCATTCTATGACATCGCTTTTCGAACCTTCAACGTTTCTTCCCCGGATCGAAAGCGCATCATCGCTTCTCACATCAGCGCCGACTGCAAGTTCTTTGATGTCGTCCTTTTTTGCGCATACACCGCCGGACTGTCTGCAGTAATAGCAGGCACTGCAAAAGCCGATCTTCTTTTCGGCGACGCGGATCTTTTCCACTTCATTTCCGGCTTCAGCTGCTCCGCGCATGAACTCATCGCATAATAGATCGGAGTTGCCGCTCTTTCTGGGACTGCCGGATATAATCAGTACTTTCTTGTTCATTCTTCATTCCGCCTTTCTCTCATCGATTACCTGCCGTCAGTCTTCAAAAGCTGTTCTGCAGGAATCACCATAATAAGACTCAATCGCCTGTATGATCTGTTTATAGTGGTTAAGGGATCACTGCATTCTTACCGATGTGTACGCCCGGCAGGATGGTCGCCCCCGCGCCGATCCAGACATTATCTTCGATCAGCACAGGCTTGCACCTTAAGATATCGCGGTCATTCATGTCGTGATTGTTGGTAATAATGGTAACGTGCGGTCCGATCTGCACGTTATTCCCGATCTCAATGCCACCGATCGACATGGCTGTAAAACCGTGATTGATGAAAACGTTTTTGCCAAAACACATCTGCTTGGGGAAATCGATCTGGACCGGTGTAAAGATGCCGATTGATTCAAGTTTCTTCCCAAACAGTTCTGTAAAAGCTTTTGTCTGCTCTTCCGATAAAGGTTCTGCGCTGTTGAGTTTGTGCAGGACTTTATAGGAACGATGCAGTTCTTCCACACAGGGACGGTATTCTTCCGAATGCATTTTCACCGCTTGTCCGCTGCGTATCTTTTCAAAGACATTCACTTCAGATATTCTTTCTTGCCCAGTCGAGGACTTTCTCTCTGCTTCCTGCAGCGTCAGCGCCGTGGATCGCTAATCCCTTGACGAAGTTTGCACCTTTGATCTGCGCCTTAAGATCCGCTTCACAATGTCCCATACCTGAACCTTCATGCGTCATAATCGGAAGAACTTTCTTGCCACTGAAGTCAAGACCTTCGATCGCCGAGAAGATGGCCATTGGATAGGTTCCCCACCAGCACGGACCGGCAATGAAGATATTGCCGTATGCGGAAATGTCCTTGAGATAGTCTTTCAGTGCCGGACGCTCATCGTTGTCGAGTTCTTTCTGTGCTTCTCTTATGCAGTCCATATAAGACTTGGAATATTCCTTTATTGTCTCTGCTTTAAACAGATCGGCACCCAGATCTTCTTTTAAGAATTCCGCAATGTATTCCGTATTTCCTTTGTCGATGTTTTTGATCTTGCCATTGACATAGTTTTCACCTTTTCTCGAATAATAGATGACCAGATTTTTCATACTGTTTTTCCTTCTTTCTTTACACTTTTATTGTAAAAAACATTTAAAAAATTCTCTAATTGAATCATTGTATTATCAATTAAATATTTTTATTATAAAAGTATGAATACCAAACACTTCGAGTCGGTCTTCGAACTGGCCAAAACGCGCAATTTCAACCGTGCTGCCGAGAATCTGTACATCACCCAGCCGGCTTTGACCTATCAGATCAATGTGATCGAAGAAGAGATCGGCTTTCGTCTCTTCGACCGTTCGGGCAAAGGGGCCGAACTAACTCCGGCCGGTGAACAGTTCCTTGCGACCTTGCATGATATCGACAATCAATTGAAGCGGGCAATCGAACAGGGACAGAACTTCGCCTTCCGCTACCGCGACAATATCACCATCGGCATGTCCGTGCGTTCTGCTCTGTATCATCTGCCCGAAATCATCAGAGAATTCAGAAAAGATGAACCTTCTGTCTCCATCACGCCTTTGTTCAACTATTACAATTCTCTGGATTCCTTTCTGTCCGGAGAGACCGACATCCTGTTTTCCACCAAAGCCCAGGTGAAACGCATCCCGGATATCCTTATACACGATCTGTTTGACAGTCACATCTATCTTGTCTGCCGGCCGGATGATCCCCTCGCCAAAAAAAGTCTTATCAGAAAAGAAGATATAAAAGGATGCACACTGATGATCGGCGGCGGCTCTCCGGCGCCTTTGAAGAAGCTGCAGCAGGAGATCATCCTGGATTCTTCGGTATCCTATTTCAATTCCAACGACCATGACACCTCTTTGACCTTTGTTGCCAGCGGGGAGGCGATCGTTTTATCCCCGGGTTTTCTCAACGACCACAATCCGGAATTCAGATGGATCCCTTTTGACTGCGACGTGAAGATCCCCTGTGTCTTATGTACGCACAAGGCAGATGAGAGAAAACCCGTTCATGAACTGACAAGACAGATCCTGGAATTCTATAAGGATGTCAAAGATGTCTGATCAGCACATGACGGGATACGATTCAGGAAAGACAAACAGACATGAAAGAACACTGCTGAAATGAAACGCATCTTCCTGCGTTTAGACAAAAAGACGTCCGGTAATCGATTCATTTTCTGTTGATATGATCGGAAACACAGAAAAAGGCTGAATTTCAGCCTTCTACTTTCACTAGCGATGTTCCCGGATAATATCAGTCCTCGTGTACCCAGAAATCATAACCGCAATCAGGACAGTGATATTCCTTCATATGCTGGCTCCAGAAGAATAAACAGTCCCTTTCTTCTTCTCTTCCTGTCTTATAAGCATTTTTATGCGAGGTCGGACAATTCCATCTTGCAGTCTGGTCAGGTGTGCCGACAGGAAAACCCGTTCCCGCACTAACTTCTTTCAGATCTTCTGTAGACATCGCGGTCACGCCGGTCATCCTTCCCAGCTGATCTTTTGTAACGTTATAGCCTTTTAATGCGGCATACTCAGAAAGAGCCTCTTCTGCGCTCTTTCCGGCATCTGCCCTCTCCTTCAAGAAGTCAAGGAATTCTTCTTTTTCTTTATCTGTCATGGAACTCATATATTTCTGAATTTCATTGTTTGTAACCATGTCTGTTCCTCCATTAATTAAGTACTTCTTTATTATATTTGGTTTTTTTCAAACATACTTAAATGACTATCTTCCAACAAACTAAACATTTCGACAAAGAGACAAGCATTAAAAGCGGAAACGGATCAGATGCGATATAATCAAATTATAAATAGAGAGCATATCATCTAAAGGAGGAAACGATTATGGATAATCCATTAAAAGATCAGGAATTAAAGATGGCAAGTGGCGGCACAAACCAGGAAGTAACAGATCCTCATGCCGTCGTAGACAGTGATGTCTGCATCGGCTGCGGCGCTTGTATCGGTGTATGTCCGGTAGAAGCCATTCATATGTCGGATAGCCAGACAGCTTATGTGGATGCAGCAGAGTGCGTCGCCTGCGGCGGCTGCACAGATACCTGCCCGACAGGTGCGATCCAGATCAAATAGGAAGATTCATTCAGCAAACAAAAACAAAAGACCACGGTATCATCATTTGCCGTGGTCTTCTTTGTTTGTACATGAGATAAAGAAAAGCGGAGGCCAAAGCCTCCGCCCATAATTATAATTCCATATTTTTGTTTCAATGTCAAACATTTGAACGCAGGCATTGAACTGCTCGAAAGATCTGTTCTAATTCGATGAAGATGACGAAGATCCTGCTGAACCTGATGAAGCCCTTCTTCTGTCCTGCAGCATATGGATCAATGTGATCAGGATCGCAATGACCTCTTCTTCGTATTCCGGCTGATAAATATCGATACAGAACTTATCATGCAGTGAGATCTTCTTTTCACCGACGACTGCAACCACGTTTTCCTTTTCATCGCTGATATAGTAGTTCATCTCAAGGATGTGACCGTTGATCGTCCAGCCCAGTTCCTCGATATGAATGATGTGCCTGGCAATATGCCATAACTCGGAAGCAATCGTAAAGCTCTTTCCATTGGCCATCTCTACAAAATGTCTTTCGTGCAGAGTAAAGAACGGTCTGTGCATATTGGCAACCAGCGTACCGTCAGTTCTGTTGATCTGCGTGCGGTCATGTAATGACAGCACTTTAGACATAGACTGATAGACCGGCTTTTCATTTTCATCGGTTATATCGATCTGATTGCGCAGGGTCAGGATCTTGGAGCTGGTGTACAGTGTCTTTGCCGGCACGCCAAAATCGCCAAGGTTGCGCTCATCGGCCGCTTCCCCTGCTTCATGGTATCTTGACGAACTGAAACGCTGGATCATAATGACGATGACCAGAATAAACAGGACAAGTATGAACAGAAAAATAAAGCCTCCAAAAATATCCATAATCAGTCTCCCGTGATTTATTTCATTATATACGTTTCTTCTTCTTTACAGATAAGTCCTGATCGAACCCGTTGCGATCAGAAACTTGCTTCATAGTAGTACCAGCAAGGCTCGATCTTTTTGATATATCCCCGGTTGTCTCCTGCCCCTTTCCATGTCCATTCATTTTCGGAAACGGCCGTCAGTTTCTCACTGCCGTTTTCATAAGAAACAGGGACATCATCTTTCGAATAGAAAAGTCCATAATACTGGGAAGCGGGAACGATGCCCTGGGAAACAAGATCGAATTGGATGACGTCATGTTCACCCGGCCATCTTTGGACTCGGACATCTTTCAGGAAAGAAGGAACCTGTGTCTCATCGTAAGAACCATCTGCGATCATTTTAAGTTCATCGCTGTGTTTGCAATAAAAACGCAGCACTTTTCTTTCCGGCTGAAGATAGACAGAAGTCAGGATGACAGACAGCAGAATACAGGTCAATGTCCACAATTTCGTATGTTTCATCAAT
>CADAHV010000049.1:7505-18093 GCA_902787775.1 uncultured Erysipelotrichaceae bacterium
CGGTAGAAACCGTTCTTCTCTAAAAGCTCATGATGATTTCCCTGTTCAATGATCTTTCCTTCGTTCATGACCAGGATCTGATCCGCTTCCCGGATCGTCGAAAGACGATGGGCAACAATGAAGGAAGTCCGCCCTTTCATCAAAGAAGCAAAGGCATTCTGGATCTGCAGTTCCGTGCGCGTATCGATGCTGGAAGTAGCTTCATCCAGGATCAGGATCGGCGGTGATTTCAGCATGACCCGGCTGATGCACAGAAGCTGCTTCTGGCCCTGCGAGAGCGAATCGTCGTCGATGATCGTATCCAGACCGTTTGGCAGACGGCGGATAAACTCATAGCTGTGGGATCGTTTCGCCGCCTCGATGATCTCTTCGTCAGTGGCGTCTTTCTTGCCGATGGCGATGTTCTCACGCACCGAAGCATTCTTCAGCCACGTCTCCTGCAAGACCATGCCGTACTTGTCCCTTAAGGAAGAACGTGACACTTCCTTGATATCCTGGCCATCGATATAGATCGTTCCCTGATCGGTGTCATAGAAACGTAACAGCAGATTGATGAAGGTCGTCTTGCCGCAGCCCGTCGGTCCGACGATCGCGATGGTCTCGCCCGGTTTTGCCTCAAAACAGAAGTCCTCGATCAGTTTCTTGTCTTTGTCATAGGAGAAACAGACATGATCGATTGTGATCTTTCCTTCAACATCTTTTAGTTCCTTAGCCGGATCTTTGCTTTCCGGTGCTTCCTCGATCAGTTCAAAGACTCTTTGTGCACAGGCAAAAGAATTCTGCAGTTCCGCAACAACCGAAGAGATATCGTTGAATGGCTTCATGTACTGGTTGGCATAGGTCAGCAAGACCGAAAGATCGCCGACACTGAGTGTACCGGAAAAAATCTTTAAGGCACCGCTTAAAGCGACGACCGCATAAATCACATTGTTGACTGCCCTGGTCGATGGGTTGGTCAAAGAAGAATAGAAGGTCGCACTCTGTGAGGCTTCCCTGAGTTCTTCGTTGATGACTTTAAAACGCTGTGCCGCTTTGTCTTCATAATCAAACGCCTTGACGAGCTTGATATTGGAGATCATCTCGTTGATCAGAGCTGTCTGCCTGCCTCTGGCGGCATTCTGTTTCTCAAACATCCTGTAAGATCTCGAAGCAATAAAACGCGCCGTCAGAAAACTTAACGGTGTCAGCCCGATCACTAACAAAGTGATAAGGACATCCTTGGAGAACAGGAAATAAAGAGTGACAAAGATACTGATGATACCGGCAAAAAGCTGATTGAAGCCCAGCAGCAGACCATCGGCCAGCTGGTCGGCATCCGCAATCACTCTTTGTAAAATATCACCCGTTGAATGGGAATCCAGATAGGAAAGCGGCAGTTTCTGGATCTGCCGTATGGCTTTTTTACGTATGTCTTCAACGCTCTTGTAAGTGATGCGGTTATTGATGACGCCTAACAGATAGGTAAAGAGTGAAGAAATGATCAGCAGGACAAAGATCTGTTTAAGATAGCCGATCAGGGAAGCAAAATCCACCTGCTTCACACCGATCAGTGTATCGATCGCCTTGCCAAAAAGTACAGGCACGTACAGCTGTAAAAGAACACTGACCGCAGAAAAAGCGATGCTCAGCAGCAGCAAAGGAAGATATGGCCGGATCAGTTTCAGGATCTTGTAGGAAATGTTACGCTTCATTTTCTTCCTCCTTGGCAAACTGGGAGTGATAGATCTCTTGATAGACATCGCAGTTTTCAAGCAGCTCTTCATGCCTTCCTTTGCCGACGATCTTTCCATCATCCAGAACGATGATCTGATCGCAGTGTCTGATCGAAGAAGCTCTCTGTGAGACGATGAAAACGCTCATCGGCAGGCGGTTTAAAGCCTGACGCAGATGCAGGTCTGTCGCAAAATCCAGAGCGCTGGCGCTGTCATCGAGTATGAGAATGGAAGGATCTTTTAATACGGCTCTGGCGATCGTCAGACGCTGTCTCTGGCCGCCCGACAGGTTTCTTCCGCCCTGTTCAATAAAGGAATCCAAGCCGCCTTCTTTGCCTCGCACGACATCCGATGCCTGGGCAATCGATAAAGCCTGCCATATTTTTTCTTCACTGTAATCCTTGCCCATGCAGAGATTGTCACGGATGCTGCCGGCAAACAGTACGGCTTTCTGCGGAACGACAGCAATCAGCTCGGAAAGCTTTTCCTTGCTGTAGCTTCTGACGTCGTTGCCGTTTACTCTAACAACGCCCTTGTCGGCGTCATAAAAACGCGGAATCAAAGAAACCAGAGAAGACTTTCCGGAACCGGTCGCACCGATGATGCCGGTGCATTCTCCTTTTTTCACTTCAAAGCTGATATCACTTAAAACATCATCGCTCTGTTTTCCATAACGGAAGAAAACATGGTCAAAGCGGACGGCAGATTCTTCATCCTCTTCTTTTGGATCGTCTGCCGGATACTTCATATCCGCTTCGATCTTTAATATCTCGGAAACTCTCTTTGCGCATGCCATCGATTTGTTGATGGTGATGGTCAAAGAAGCCAGCTTGATCAGTTCAACGATGATCTGTGCCATGTAGTTGTACAAGGCAACCAGATCGCCCTGCAGCAGCAAGCCGCCATCAATTCTTATGGCTCCCTGATAAATAAGAACAATGGTTGCGGTATTGATCAAGACATAGGTCAAAGGATTCATCAAAGCCGAAAGTCTGCCGACTTTCAGATTGAGGGCAGTCAGCAGATCACTTCTTTCATCAAATCCTTCGATCTCACTTTTTTCCTTATTGAAAGCACGAATGACGCGGACGCCATTGAGATCTTCTCTTAAGAAGGACAATAATTTGTCCATTGCCTTCTGTGCCTTTTCAAAAAGCGGGATGCTTTTCAACATGATCGCATAGACTGCCAGACAAAGCAGCGGAATCACAACGGCAAAGATCAGTGCCAGTCTGACATCGATGGTAAAGGCCATGATCAAAGAGCCAAAGACGATGAACGGACTTCTCAGCAGCAGGCGCAAAGCCAGATTCAGACCGGTCTGGATCTGATTGATATCGGCGGTCATCCGGGTGATCAGCGTTCCGATCGTCAGATCATCGTATTGAGCATAGGAGAAGGTCCCGATCTTTTCAAACAATGACTGGCGCAAATCGCTGCTGCAGCCCACTGCCGCCTTGGCTGCAAAAAACTGAGCGGTAAATGAAAACAGCATGCCCGCAACCGCCAGAACGATCAGAAAGACGAAATCACGGTAGATGATGTTTCTGTCCTTTAGAAAAAGCCCTTTGTTGATGATATCCGCTACCACCAGCGGTACGATCAGATCCATCAGGGCTTCCAGGAGTTTGAAAAACGGAGCTAAGAAAGCTTCCTTTTTGTATTTTTTAAGATAAGCAGCCAGATCTTTCATTTACAGCTATTATAACAAAGTCCTTCTCTTACGTTTTGAGATTACAGTGCAAGTGCCTTCCAAAAGCCATGCTTACATATAAAAAATGATCCCCTGCGAGTCAAGGCAAGGGATCCTTATTTGTTTCTGATAAGAAAGATTTCCTTATTCTTCAACAGCGTAGATGATGTACTCTCTGCAGGTATCGCATTCATAAATTGCTTCCCTGTTGCCGAAAGCACCGCGCTGATAGCGCCAGAATGTGATTTTGCCCACGCCGCAGTCCCGGCAACAGTCGCCGTTGTGCTGCGGTTCCGGTCCATCGATCATTCCCAATCTGCGGTATTCAGCAAAATACTCCTCTTTGGTCTGACCGCCGTTCACTTTAGACATGATTCTTTCATCCAATACTTTCTTTTCAGTCATTTTTTACCTCCCGATATTTCATTATGATTTCTGATGCATCAGTCCAGTTTTGCGACAAGAATCTGTGTACCGTTGAAAACTGAGAATCCGGTGACCGCTACCAAAAGGATGAAGACGACCCACCAGACAATTTTGGACATGAAGCGGTTCCTTCTTTTTTACTTTTTCAGTTATGTGTTTCTCCTGACATTGTGAATCTATTCATGCGGAGCCGACATCAGCCAATTGGAGATCTGCACCTCGATCTGCGCATAAGTCGGATATTCTTTTGCCGAACTGTGGATTTCACCATCCACAATGACCTGTAAGAGCTGGCCCGGTTTAACAGACGGCAGGAAGACCGACTTGATCTCATAGTTGGTGAATCCCTTTTCACTCAGATAGAGGTCGGCTTTCTGTGCCGCTTCCTCATAGGAGTCTTCCGAGGAGATCATGTCATGCAGGTACTCGAATTTTTCCATATTGACCGTCGGGATGTACGGTCCGGAAGAGACGATGTAGTTGATGCTGTCACCTTTCTGCTTCGTACCGGCATCATTGGACACGATGCATCCTTCCGGAATCATGGAATCCTGGACGGAACGAACACCGGCTCTTAATCCGTTGTTCGCAAGGAAGTTCAGCAGTTCGGATTCTGCTCTGCCGGAGAAGTCCGGAACATTGACTCTGGGCTCCGGTCCCGTGGAAACAGTGTAGGTGACGCTGTCGCCGCTGGAATACTTGCCGGTATGGTAGGAGATGATCCTGCCGGCAGGAACCGTCTCAGATGTCGAAGTCTTTCGGTTGCCTGTCAGACCGAATCTGGAAAGATAGCTCAAGAAGACATCTTCACTTGTTCCTTCATAGCCGCCTTCCACCTTGGCCGGTCCTAAAGACAGACCGTAATTGAAGGCTTCATCCTTGACATAGACACCCGAACCATGGGTGACGACGTGACCGTTGTCGATCGACGTTGAGAAACTGTCACGGTTGGCAAGATGGGTCGGCACCAGAGAGAAGTCTCTGGCAACTTTGATGAATTCCTCTTCGGAAAGTCCGACATATTTACCGGCCGAAATGACCAGTTCGTTGATGCAGATACCGTAATTGAAGGTCTCATCCGGTACATAGACACCGGAACCGTGCCATACGATATTGCCGAATGCGATATGCGGATCATACTGGTCTCTGCTGGAATTATGATTCGGTTTCAGATGAAGAGCCTGTGCCTTCTTTTCGAATTCTTCTACACTCCAGCCGATATAATCGCCATACTTGACTTCGATCTCGGAAGGAATGACCTCTTCCTCTTTCTTTTCTTCTTCCTTCTTATCCTGACGCTCTTCCTTGCCGATGGAGATATACACCTTCAAAGGGGTTTCCCTGGTCACGTCTTTATCCGGTTCAATGCGGATGACGTGATTCTTTTCCACAGTATCGGAAACTTCTTCGATATAGGTGATATTCTTGATGCCGAAGGTCAAAGCCCAGGCCTCGATATCCGACTTGTTGGTCTCTGGACCGACAAAAGGCAGAATGATCTTGTCACCTTCTCCGGTCGCGACCTTAAAGTGTACAACAGAAACTTTCATCTTGTTGCCGCCCGGAATGGACTGTTCAAAGACAACGTCCTTTTCATATCCTGCTGCGTTTTCATAAGTAACCTCACAGGAATGATCATCATCAAGTCCGGCACACCAATCGTAGACTTCGCCTACGTGCTTGCCGATGAAATCAGGGACGACGGTAGAATGCGGCTTGATGACATAATTGAACATCATCACACCGACCACGATGGATAATACCACTAACAAAGCCGCTAAAATGATCGTCAGTCTTCTCATTTTCATAGAAAGCTCCCTTCATTATACAAACAAGCTATTTTTATCATTTAATACGAAGCAAATCGTTCTTAATAGAACATTGCGATATCAAAATACTTCTAAAATTCTATTCTATAACACGGACAGTGATGCCGTTTTCCCTGATATAATCCAGAACCTGCTTTTCATATTTTTTGGTGAGTGCCAGAACAAAACCTCTGACATCCTTGGAAAAGAAACAGACCGATTCATCAAAGATCCGTACGAACGTCACATTGTTCCAGGACATCCTGACCAACTGCGATCCCACTTTTTCCAGTTCCACACCCTCTTCATCTACGGTGAAGATCGAATCATGCGGACTATTGAGCATCGACTCCACGACTTTGTTGAGTCTTGTAAGCTGCAGGATGCTCAAGGCAAGAGCCAGACCGATCATGACGATCGCAACGATCGTAAGCAGGTCCATTTCCCAGGCAATCCCCATGACGATCAGCAGAACAAAAATGACTGCACAAAGAATAATATAGGTCTTGATCGCCTTAAATGAGTCGACCAGCTTGGCTTCCGGATTTTTGACCAACCTGGCGTACTGTGCCGTCGTGCAGACGACTTCTTTATAGAATTCAGGTGTTCCTTTTTCATTAATCTCGATTTTCATGATTCCAATCCTCCATCGAAATTATTTGAACCATACAGTATTATTTTATCAAGTATGCCATGTGTATTTCATCTTCCGGCAGCTGACCGCACTATTTTTCTTTCTTTGTCCTGACCTGGATCCCTCTAACGATCTATGCCTTCTTTCTGAAAGACTATCGCTGGGAGCCGATCAGGCACACTCACGAACACTAAGCCAAAAGAAAAAGTGATTTCAGCGAAATAAATATCATACGCCTGATCACTTTTTATGTTTTTTGAATTATTTGATCTTGGACATGAAGCGCTTCACGTTCTTGACATCGACCGGATTATTGACATTGCGGTCTTTCTTCAGGGAAGAACCGACGATCGCACCGGAGATGTAAGGAAGATAGTCGTTGACGTTCTTCTCGTTGATGCCGCTGCCCAAGAAGACCGGCAGACCTTTCGCGACACGGTTGACTTCGATGACATCGTCGACGCTTGGATTGACGCCGGTCGTGATGCCGGTAACGATGATGCCGTCGGCACCGCCTTCAATCAGGGACTCGATCGTGAAATCCAAAGGCTGTTCCGCCAGGGCAAAGGTGTGCTTGACGTTGGCGTCGCAAAGAATCATGACATCCTTGTTGTAATGTGCCTTCATGCGCATCAGCTGCGGTCCGGCTGCGATAAACATGCCATTGGGGCCGATCCGGTTCTCCGCAAAGACTTCGCAGCGGATGAAGTCAACATCACAGGTATAGGCAACTGCCCATTCGGTTTCCGTATCATTGAACTGATAGTTGATGCCTACCGGCAGTTTGGTTTCCTTGCTCAATAAAGCGACCATCTTGGCAAAAGCGATCTTGTTGATGAGTTCGTTTTCTGCTGCATATGGCACATCACCGAAGTTTTCAATGATGATGGCTCCGGCACCGCCTTTTTCAAGAGCTCTGAGATCCTTCAATCCGGCCTCATAGATCTTATCCATGTCGCCTTCATATTTCGGTGAACCCGGCAAAGGAAGCAGGTGGACCATACCGATAATGACTTTTTCGTTCTTCAGTTTTTCTCTTAATCTGTTCATTCTATTCCCCTTCCGCCATTATTCTATCACGGCCGTTTTCTCTTTCTTCTCTGATTTTCCAAAAAGCGGATCAAACGGTCTCTTTCAATATCGTTCATAAAAAAACCGAACTATGCAGTCCGGTCAGTTTAGATATTAAATGGCGAAATCGCCGTTGTCGAAGATGACGACTTCCTTTCCGTCTTTGGTCGTACCCACGATATGCATATCCTTGGTACCGATCATAAAATCGATGTGGATCACAGAATCGTTGAAGGTGTACTTCGGATCGGAACATTTGCCGTTGTTCAAGCCTCTGCCCAAAGCCAGGTGGCAGGAGGCGTTCTCATCGATCAGCGTCGTATAGAAGACGACACCGCTCATTGAGATCGGCGAATGGTATTCGACTAAAGCCGCTTCACCGAGATAGCCGGCATTCTCATCCATCTTCACCAGTGCTTCCAGCATTTCCTTGCCTTCCTTGGCGATGACTTCAACGACCTTGCCGTTTTCAAAACGGAAACCGAAATTCTCCACAGACTTGCCGCCTAAGACTAAAGGTCTTGAGGCAAAGACGACACCATTGGTACCGAATTTTTCCGGTGTCGTGCAGATCTCTTCAGTCGGAATATTGGCATTGAAACGGACATAATTCTCCGGCAGTTTGCGCTTGCCGAAACCGAACTTGGAATCCGGTGTCAGTTCAACAGTCAGATCCGTGCCGTTGGAAGCCGTGTAGTGGAGTTTTGTGAATTCATAGGAATCGATGATGTCGCCCCGTTCTCTCTTGCGGGCATTCTTCTCTTCCCAGGTCTTGACGACGTCATTGTCTTCATCGATGTAGCAGAGCTTCAGAATCAGTTTCCAGAGTTCTTCGTAACGTTCTTCTTCTTTCACATCTTTCAGGATGAAATCCGCCCACTCCTTAGTCGGGATCATGGCAATGCACCACTGGCAGTGTTTTTCTCTGGAAGCCTTGCGCATGATGTTGCGGATGGCGTCGGTATGGGCGAAGATCGCATTGGCCTGATCTTCCGGTACATCGGCCATCAAAGCCGGATTGACACCCTCCAGACGGATGTAGCAGGCACCTTCATCGAGGTATTGCGTACACTGCAAAGATTCCCACGGTTCGATCTTTCTGACATCTTCGTCTTTTCTGTATTTGGCTGCGACTTTGAGATTCGGCTCATCCAGATAGTGGATGACGACATTGCCGGCACCGAGTTTATAACATTCTTCCGCAAAGATCGGCGTGAAATAAGCCCCTTCGATGGCAGCTTCCACCAGAACTGTCTGACCCGGCTGAACGTTCAGGCCGACTCTGGCTAAAGTATAGGCATACTTGTGCTGCATTTTTTCTAAATTCATATTCGATCTCCCCCTGTTTTTTCTTTTTTACATTATAGAATAATCTGCCAAACGAATTCTATGCAGATACACAAAACCCGGTGAAGGCCGGGATTGTACTTATTGATTCCAGATGTCGATCGGCTGCTGGTTGCGCTTTTCGCCAAGCAGATAAACGATCAGGCAGGCAACGGCCAGAACAACCGTTGATAAGATCGTTCCTTCAATGCCGAATGCGACATTATAGGCAAAGGAATTGGTAGCTGCCGCCGTATCCAGTTCAAAGTTGGAATACGGAACGACCAGGCCCGAGTTTGGCAGACCTAAAAGGATCGACTGCGTGAAGTTCCAGCCGGTATGAATACCATAGGCACACCACAGAGAATCGAAGTAGTAGACAAACAGGCTGAACAGAAGACCCGAGAAGAAGATGTTGGCCAAAGCCAGAGCAGTGACACCCGGGTTAGCTCCATGCATGAGCGAGAAGATCAGGGCGTTGCCGATGATCGCTACCCACTTGCTGCGATAGCCCTTCCTGGCCACCTGGAAGACATAGGCTCTATCAACCAGCTCCTCCGAAGAAGACTGTACAAATACGGCAAACAGAAGAGCTATAAACGGCAGGATCTCAAAACGGCTGAAATGGATGTGGATGTCCTTATGCAGCATCGCAACGACTGCACAGCCGAAGTTCAAACCAAAACCGATCAGAAGACCTAAACCGAGATACTTCAGGTTGTTGCCTTTCGGCTTGGTACCGATCGCCTTGAAGATCGGGCGACGGTGCTTGAAGATGGCAAAAAAGGCCAGCATGACGATCCAGACGCCAAAAGTCTGGAAGTACATCAAGAAAGTCTCCCAGAAGCCATCGGTCAGTCCTAAGGCAGATCTGCAGATCCCAAGGATAACCGTCCCCAGAATCTGGCCCAGGAGAACCAGAATAAAGGAAAAAAAGGACACCAGAAGGATCTCATCATACCAGCGGAAATTTTCGGTATGGATCTTTTTAAAGAATTCTTTCATAAATACCCCCTACTATTTTTACGCCTTACCTGATGATCGGCGTTGTATAAACTTCTTTTTTGGCCGCCTTTGGTATAAAGATAAAGATATAAATCATATAGGCAAAGGCAATAACGGCCAGCGAAATGGAAAGAGCAGCAAAATTGTCATTGAGTGCCAGGAGCTCTTCGCTTAAACCGAAGTCATAGAGACCATGCCACAGCCAGGAAAGCAGGAAACATAAGACAAACGGCAAGATCTTGCCGATCTTCTGGTACTTGCCATAACCCCAGGCGATAACAAAACCGAAGCACATGTGCATGGCCGAGATGCCTCTGAGCAGCATGACGATCGGTTCGCTTCCGAGCATGACCATGGATTCACCGATCTCAAAACCGATGGCCACCGTTGTGCCGATCGCAATGAGATCCAGCCAGGAATACGGATAGCTGTGCTTCTTGGTAAAGCGGATAAATAAGAACGTCTTAACGATCTCTTCCGCCAGCGCCAGCAGGATGATCTTATGATATGCCGCTCCCAACAAACCCATCTCATTGATATGGAAAACTCTTTCGATAATGGCGAAGACGCCCGACAGTAAAAAGCCGGCAGGACACGATAAGAGACCGACAATCATCGCTTTGGTCATCAGATCCTTATAAGCCGCTTCATCCTTCAGATTCCGAAAACGGATATACGCCAATACGACCGGCACGGAACTCAAAAGTATTCCCGCCACGATCAACAAGATTGTCATGACTATCCCTCCCGTTTACTCATCCATATAAAATTATTTTACAACCCTTGCCGCCGGGAAAGCCCACTACTTTAGTGGCTGGATGAAAAGCGGATCATTCTTGTAGAAATAATTTCTAGTACGTGTATTTATATGATATAATATACATGTGAATAATGATTATAGAAAAACAAAAAC
>CADAHV010000050.1:0-13672 GCA_902787775.1 uncultured Erysipelotrichaceae bacterium
AGAAAGGGACGAATGAACGTCCCTTTCTTTCGCTGTAAGATTATTTTTTGTAGACACAGCGGCCGCCGAGGTAGGTCGCAGCAATGGAAATATCGTGTATGTGCCTTGGCTCGACACTGAACGGGTCTTCCTTCAGGACGACGAAGTCGGCGAGATAGCCTGCCGCGATCTTTCCTTTGATGTCTTCTTCAAAGCTCGCATGGGCGGAAGCGCTGGTGAAGGAATCGATGGCTTCCTTGACAGAGAAGGCCTGATTTTCAAGATATGGTCCGGTGCCGTCGATCGATGTACGGGTCACCGCGCATTCCATGCCCCGCAAGGCATCCGGCAGTTCGACCGGGGCATCCGATCCGTTGGAGACCCATAGGCCGTTGTCTTTCAGGGTCTTCCAGGAATAGGAAGTCGAGGCCAGATCTTTGCCAACCCTGTCTTCCACGATGTGGTTGTCATAGTCAAGGAAGATGGATTGTGCATAGATGTGGGTATTCAAGCGGATCATGCGTTCCAGCTGGTCCTGGCGGGAGATCTGACAGTGGACGATGCCGTGACGGTGGTCAGTTCTCGGATATTCATTCAAAGCCTTTTCGATGGCGTTGAGGACCTTGTCCAGGCAGGCATCGCCGATGGCATGAACGGCGACATGCATATCATGTTTATTGGCGTAGGAGATCATCTGATCGAACTGTTCATCGGTGAATAAAGAGAAACCGCAGGTGGATGGATCATCGGCGTAGGGTCTTGACAGATGGGCTGTCCGACCGCCCAGGGAACCATCGCCCAATAGCTTCAGCGGTCCGATCTTGAACATCGTATCGCCTTTGCCGGAAACGTTGCCGCTTTCCACAAAACGCTTGAATTCCTTGAGATCGGTGAAGTTGGACTGTTCGTAGACGCGGACAGTCAGCTTGCCTTCTTCTTTGAGTTCGTTGAAGGCTTCGTTGACGACTTCAAAGGGGATCTCACGGTAGACGCAATAGTCATCGCTCTGACAGGAAGTGATGCCATAGGTATTCAAAGCCCTGGATCCGGCTTCGATCATCTTCTTGAGTTCATCCTTGCCAGGAAGCGGGATGAACTGATCGACCAGGTCGATGGCGTTGTCGTAGAACAGGCCGTTTTCAAAATCGATGGCGCCGCCTAAAGGAGCGATCGTGTCTTTATCGATCTTGGCGATCTCCAGCACCTTGGAGTTGACCACGCAGCAGTGACCGCAGGCCCTAGTCAACATGATCGGCAGATCTTTGCATACGGCATCGAGGTCGTGTTTGTTTGGCATGCACCTGACATCTTCAAAGTAGTCCTGATTCCAGCCGCGGCCTCTGACCCAGGCGCCATTGGAGAAATCATGTTCCTTAATAAAATCAGACAGATACTCCATCATTCCCTGTAAGGAAGAGGTGTTCTCGTTGAGCTTGGCCATGATCAGTGACTGACCGAAGTTGAGCAGATGCATATGGGAATCGTTGAAACCAGCACAGACAAAGTGACCGTGCAGGTCAACTTTTTCACAGTCGTTTAATTCCGGAATCTGATCGTATACTTCTTCGATCTTTGTATCATTGACCAGAAAGGCTTTCGCAAAGCCTTCCCCGGTATAGACCTTGGCATTATAGAACAACGTTTTCATAGAGAGCTTCTCCTTGTTTAATATAATCATACATGAAAAATGTAATGAAAATATTTTCACAAATTGTAAAATGATTACATTTTTGTTGACAATGTATTTTCATTTGGATTAATATAAAAAATGTTATAAGGAGAACTTTTTATGAAAAAATTATTATCTTTACTGATGATAATGTTACTTCTGGTCGGCTGTTCCGGCGGCAATAACGGCGGCGGTGATGCTGCTCCGGCTGACGGCGGTTCCGATGCAGCTACAGTTGTAACATTGCAGGCTCCGACTCCGTTGATCTCCATGGATCCGGTTGTCGTAACTGATGGTACGTCTTTCTCTGCTTTGACCATGTGCTTCTCCGGTCTGATGTCTCTGGATGCCGACGGCAATCCGGTTCCGGATGCAGCGGAATCCTTTACGGTTTCCGATGACGGCACACTCTACACCTTCAAACTTCGTGACGGTGCAGTCTGGTCAAACGGCGATCCGGTCACTGCCAACGACTTCGTCTATGCCTGGGACAGAATGCGTTCTGAAGAATCTGCAGCAGACTATGCCTTCCTTTGGGATATCTGTGCTGTTGAATCCTACAAAGCGGTTGATGATCTGACTTTTGAAGTCAAATTATCTTCACCTTCCGGTTTCTTCCTTGGTCTGACGGCCTTCCCTTCGATGTTCCCGATCAACGCTAAGGTTGCTCAGGAAAAGGGTGATCAGTATGCATTATCCACCGGCGATATGGTCTACAACGGACCGTACACGATGACCGGCTGGACTGCCGGCTATTCCTTCGAATTCGAACAGAATCCGACGTATTGGGATGCGGCAAACTTTGATGCAAACTATGCTAAGAAAGTCATCTTCCGTGAGATCACGGATACGCAGACGGCTTTAATGGAATACGAATCAGGCAACCTCGATACTGTTTCCCTTTCCGGTGAACAGGTCGATGCCAACTCTTCCGCTCCGGGCTTTGTCAACAGACTTGCTGGTTACATGTACTATCTGACGATCAACATGGGCAACAACCATCACAATCGTACAGGTGCAGCGGATCTGTCCAATGCCAATATCCGTAAGGCGATCTCCTTCGCGATCGACCGTGAAGAAATTGCCAGAGTCCTCAACGATGGTTCTGTCGCTGCCGGCGGTATCGTTCCGATTGATTTAGCTGCCAACCCGGCAACGGGGGCTGACTTCCGTGAGGATCAGGGTTACATCGTTTCTTACGATGAAGCCAAGGCAAAAGATTTCTACGCTAAGGGCGTTGCCGAACTGGGCCACGATGTCACATTCGACCTCTTATACGGTTCCGATGAAGGTGATTCCATCATCAAGGCTGCTGAACAGGTTCAGTCTTATCTGGAGGCTGTCGGTTTCACTGTCAATCTGAATCCGAAACCGAAGAAAGAACGTCTTGATCTGGCCGGTACAGCAGATGATCACGATTACGATGTCATGCTGACTCGCTGGGGTCCGGACTATGCCGATCCGCAGACGTACATGGATCTGTTCTTAACGGAATCCGTTGACTACAATGACGGCGGTTACAGCTCAGAAGTCTATGACTCTTTAGTTCATGATGCTGAATTCGGTGCAGGTGTATCGGATGCAAATATGAGATGGAGTCTCTTCCTTGAAGCAGAAAAACAGCTGATCGTTGAAGATGCTGCAGTCGTTCCTGTATTCCAGGCCGGCGGCGCTATGATCATCAGCCCGAAGATCAGCGGTATTGAGTTCCACTCTGCTGCAGTCGATTCCTACCGTCATATCGTAGTGAAATAATCTGATCAAGATCAAAAAATGAATTAGGATAGAGCGGTTGAGCAAGTCTTAATCGCTCTATTTGTATTTTTGAAAGGGGAAAGAAATGAAGAAATACATCTTTCGAAGAGTGATGATATCGATCAAAAGCTCTCGGAAGCGCAGATCGCCATGCTGTATGCCAAGTACGGTCTGGATAAGCCATTGCTGGTCCGCTTTTTCTTGTATATGAAAAACATGCTGACAGGCGATCTTGGTGTTTCCTATGCCATCAACAAGAACTTCCCGATTTCCGAAATGATCAAGGGCCGTTTAGGCATCTCTCTGGCAGTCGGTGCCATGGCGATGATCTTCGGCACGATCATGGGACTGATCCTGGGTATCGTGGCAGCACTCAATCACAACACCTGGATCGATAACCTCTGTTCGGTGATCTCGGTCGTCGGCGTCAGCGTGCCTTCCTATGTTTGTGCATTGCTTCTTTGTTACTACGTGGCATATAAGCTGAAGCTTTTACCGATCCTATACAATCAGACGATGCCGTTCAAGTCGCTGATCCTGCCGGCCCTGGCTCTGTCGGTCTCACCGACAGCCAATGTGGCCCGTTTCACCAGATCGGAAATGATCGATGTCTTAAACTCCGACTACATCCTTTTAGTCCAGTCCAAGGGTGTCAAGCAATATCGTATGATCATCCGTCATGCCTTAAGAAACACCCTGATCCCGATCATCACCGTTACCGGACCTTTATTGGTCAACCTTTTGACCGGTTCTTCGGTTATCGAGAGGATCTTCGGTATCCCGGGCATCGGTTTGCTGATGATCTCCGGTATCCAGCAGAATGACTACAACGTCACGCTGGCCTGTTCCTTCATCTACTCGGTGATGTATATCGCCGTGATGCTGGTGGTGGACATTCTTTACGGCGTCATCGATCCGCGTATCCGCGTTTCCAAGGAGGGTTAAAATGAGCGAAATTAAGAATCACGAATTTCATGATGATGATTTTGAATTTGCCCATGCGGAAGGCGAAAAGCTGATCGATAAGACCTATAAGTCCACTTCCTACTGGAAAGATGTATGGGGCAACTTCTCCAAAAACAAGGGCGCTCTGATCGGTGCGGTCATCATCTGCATCATCATCCTGTTTGCCCTGATCGGTCCTTCCTTGAATGAACATACCTACAAGTCGATCAACCACGGCCATGAGTATCTGGTTCCCCGTATTCCGGGTTTGGAAAAGATCGGCATTGCCAACGGTTACTACAAGGGAGCTGACCAGTATGCGCAAAAAGGCGCCAGCGATGTCTATTACTGGTTCGGCACCGATACGCAGGGGAGAGATATCTTCACCCGTGTCTGGTCCGGTACCCAGGTCTCTCTGGTCATTGCCTTTGCGGCCGTTCTGGTCGATATCTTCATCGGCATGGTTTACGGTCTGGTCTCCGGTTTTATCGGCGGCCGGGTCGATATCTATATGCAGCGTTTTGCCGAGATCTTAAACGGTATTCCGACGCTGGTCGTCGTTACCCTTTTGGGTCTGGTATTAAAACCGGGCATTTCCTCCATCATCTTCTCGCTTGTTCTGACGGGCTGGATCGGCATGGAGCGTATTGCCCGTGCCCAGGTATTAAAGGTCAAGGAACAGGAATACATCCTGGCTTCCACGACACTGGGTGCTTCCAAATTCCGTCTGATCTTTTCGGAAGTGCTTCCGAACATTTTCGGACAGGTCATCATCACCTCAATGTTCTCCATTCCAAGTGCCATCTTCCTTGAGGCCTATCTGTCCTTCTTAGGACTGGGTGTTCCGGCACCTTTGGCTTCTTTGGGTTCTTTGGTTTCCGATGGCTACAAATCGATGACGACCTTTCCGCACATCCTGATCATCCCGGTCGTTGTATTGGGTGTCCTGATGCTTTGTTTCAACCTGTTTGCCGATGGCCTGCGTGATGCCTTCGACCCGAAGATGCTGAATAAGTAAGGGGTGAAAGAGTATGGCAAAATTCAAAAGAGATAAAAACGAAAGAGTTCTTTCGATCAGAGATCTGAACATATCTTTCAAGACCAATTTCGGTGTCGTCAAAGCGATCCGCGGTGTCCGTCTTGACCTTTTCCAGGGTGAGACTCTGGCCATCGTCGGTGAGTCCGGTTCGGGAAAATCGGTCACCGTCAAGACGATGATGGGTATTCTGGATTCCAACGGCAGCATCGATTCAGGTTCCATCAATTACCGTTGCATCGATAAGGACGGCAATGCCAGAGAATTCGATCTGGCCAAGATGTCACAGAGAGATATCCGTTATCAGCTCTGCGGCAAGCACATCGCCATGGTCTTCCAGGATCCGATGACTTCTCTGGATCCGACGATGCCGATCGGCAAGCAGATCATGGAACCGATGATCGAACACAATTACGCCGATAAAAAGGAAGCAGCAAAAAGAGCGCTGGAACTTCTGAAAGAAGTCGGCATCAATGAACCGGAAAAGACCTTCAAACAGTATCCGCATGAACTTTCCGGCGGTATGCGCCAGCGTGTGGTCATTGCCATCGCTCTGGCCTGCGATCCGGATATTCTGATCTGTGATGAGCCGACCACAGCCCTGGATGTCACCATTCAGGCCAAGATCCTGGAACTGATCAAAGAGATCCAGGTCAAGAAGAACATCTCGGTCATCTATATCACCCATGACCTGGGTGTTGTTGCCAAGGTCGCCGATTATGTCGCTGTCATGTATGCCGGCCGAATCGTCGAAAAGGGCAGCATCAATGAAGTCTTCTACGATCCGCGTCATCCGTATACCTGGGGCTTATTGAGCTCGATGCCGGATGTCGATACCGATTCCGATCGGCTCTTCGCCATTCCGGGTTCACCGCCGAATCTGATGGAAGAGGTGGTCGGCGATGCCTTTGCCCCGCGTAACCCGTTTGCCCTGAAGATCGATTATAGGGAAGAGCCGCCGATGTATGACGTAGGCGGTCAGCACAGAGTTGCCTCGTGGTTATGCGATCCGCATGCCCCGAAGGTAGAAATGCCGAAAGACCTGAAGGTCAGGATTGAAAAGATGAAGAAGGAGGCGATGATCAATGAGTGAAGTCAGAACTCCGTTACTCCATGTTGAAGGGCTGAAGCAGCACTTCCGCATCAACCGCAGACAGACCACCAAGGCCGTCGACGGCATCAGTTTTGATATCTACGAAGGCGAGACCTACGGTCTGGTCGGCGAGTCCGGTTCGGGCAAATCCACGACCGGCAGAGCGATCATCCGCCTTTACGATCCGACGGACGGCAAGATCATCTTTGATGGTCATGACATCTCCGGAAAACTGAAAAAAGAAGACGCTTCCTATCTGCGTACCAATATGGCTATGATCTTCCAGGATCCGATGGCTTGTCTCAATCCGCGCAAGAAGGTCAAACAGATCATTGCCGAAGGATTGGAGATCCACCATCTATGCAAGAACCAGGCGGAAATCGATGAGAAGGTCAACAATATTCTGGATAAGGTCGGCCTTTCCAGAGAACAGGCGACAAGATTCCCGCATCAGTTCTCCGGCGGTCAAAGACAGCGTGTCGGTATCGCCAGAGCTCTGGTCATGAATCCGAAGCTGGTCATCGCCGATGAGTGTATCTCGGCTCTGGATGTTTCCATTCAGGCCCAGGTCGTCAACCTGATGAAGGATCTGCAGGATGAACTTGGTACGACGTATCTGTTCATCGCCCACGATCTTTCAATGGTCAAGTATATCTCCGATCGCATCGGGGTCATGCATATGGGACACATCGTGGAGACGGGAACGACCGATGAGATCTTCCAGAATCCGATCCATCCGTACACCAAGTCCTTACTCTCCGCCATCCCGCATCCGAATCCGATCGTCGAGAAAAAGAGAGTTGCCTTGACTTACAACAAGGACGAAATGGGTGTTGATTACACTGCCGGATACGAACACATCCTGAGTGAGACCCACAAAGTCCTGGCCACCGACGAAGAGTTCGCGAAGTGGAGCAGGAAAAGCAATTAATCAGCTGAAGATCTTTGCCGCAAGGTGAAGATCTTTTTTTGTCAAAAGAGAAGGAATCAGTGCAAAATAGTAGTAGAAAATGAAGACGGAAAGAAGAGATCTGACACTCACTTATTCTCTGATACAGATGTCCTATTGGATGAGCTTTTGTATCTGCGTCTGTTTTGCGGTCATCTATCTGCAGGGCAAGGGTTTAAGCAATACGCAGCTGGGCATCGTCACGGCCTTGGGCAATCTGGCTGGCATGCTGATCGGGCCATACACGGCAGGAAAGATGGACGCCGGAATGACACCGTTAAAGGCAGCGTTCGTTCTGTTAAGTCTTCGTTTGCTGTCGATGATCGGATTATTGTTATGCAAGAGCGGTGTTTTAGTGATCGGCATCCTCTTTGTTCTCTATATGGCCTTCTGCGTTTCCGCCAATACGGTCGTCTTAAAGATCTATTCGGATATCGTCTATGAGAAGTACCCGGTCAATTATGCGACGGCCAGAGGCCTGGGTTCCCTCGCTTTTGTGATCGTCTCTTCGATTGCCGGTACACTGATTGAAAAGACTTCAGTGGAGGCCGTGCCTTGGCTGGGCATTGTTTTGCTGGTACTGGAATTGCTGAGCTTCTATAGGATCGGCAGGTACCTTAAAATGAACCATGCGGAAACACAGGAGGAAACGTCTTCTTCGATTGCTGCTTTCATTAAAGAAAACGGATTATTGACACTGACTTTGAGCGGTACGGCATTGCTGTTCTTCTCGCACAATATCGTCACCAATTTTCTGATCAACATCGTCCGTCATGTCGGCGGCACGACAGCGATGGCCGGTTACCTGACATCCTTTATGGCCCTGATGGAACTTCCGGTGATGTTCTTATATACAAAGCTGTTTGGCAAGAAGGATCAGGGGAAGATGCTGGCGATTTCGGCAATCGCTTTTACGATCAAAGAACTGGCTTTTGCCCTGGCAAACAGTCAGCTTACTTTAAGTGCCTGCTTCCTTTTGCAGGCGCCGTCCTTTGCCATCTATTCTTCCGCCATCGTTCCTTATGTGGCTTCCAAGGTGGAATATAAGGATGCCGGCAAGGGACAGTCGCTGGCCTATACGATGACCGATGTCGGTGCCATACTGGCCGGTTTCTTTGCCGGCAGGATGTACGACACGATCGGTGTTTCTTTGACTTTGTGGGTTGGCTTTGCGGTGTCATTACTTGGTACCTTGATTTGTTTATTCGGTTTACGGAAAGGGGAAAGACGATGATCTTGAATACCGGCAGCCGCACGGATATTCCGGCGTTTTACAGCGAATGGTTCATGAACCGGATCCGGGCAGGTTTTGTCATGGCCCGCAATCCTTTCTACCCCAAACAGATCATCCGCTATGATCTTGATCCAAGCGTGGTCGATGTCTTAGTCTTCTGCACCAAGAATCCGAAGAATATGTTGGAACATCTTGAAGAATTAAAAAAATATAGGATGTATTGGAACGTGACGATCACGCCCTATGGCAAGGATATCGAGCCCAACGTCCCGCACAAGAAGGAAGTCATGGATGCCTTCATCGAACTTTCGAAAAAGGTCTCGGTCAAGAATGTCGTCTGGCGCTACGATCCGATCTTCCTGAATGAGAAATACGACATCTCCCACCATCTGATGATCTTTGAGAAGATGTGCGCCTATCTGGAAGGCTATTGCAAGCACGTCATCATCAGTTTCATCGATCTCTATGAAAAAACCAAGAAGAACTTCCCGGAGGTCAAGGAAGTAAGTTTTGATGAACAGTGCTACATCACCAAGCAGTTCGTCAAGATCGCTGCCAGACACGGCATGGATATACGGCTCTGTCATGAAGATGAGCGTCTGGCTTTCTATGGCGCCGATGTGACGGGCTGTCTTTCCAAGGAAGTTCTGGAAGATGCGATCGGCGAACAACTGATCGTTCCGACATCATCGAAATCCAGAGAAGGATGTAACTGCCTACTGGGCAATGACATCGGTGCCTACAACAGCTGTCTGCATCTTTGCCGCTACTGTTATGCCAACTTTGATAAGGATATCGTCTTAAAAAACCACAAGCTCCATGATCCCAAATCACCCTTGCTGATCGGCAAAATCGAAGAGGGCGATGAGATCAGGGAACATAAGTCGATCTCTTATCTGGATGATCAGCTCACTTTGTTTTAAAATGAGAAAATTTGGTTCCTGTCCGAGACTATAATGAAGAAAACAGAAGGATTCGGACTTTGGAAACATTCAAAATAGCTTCTTGTGAACAAAAGACCAAAAGGGTCTTGTTTTGGGCACGGAAAGAAGATCAGGACATCAGGAAACTTTCAAAGATCCTCGAAGCAGATTACGAGGTCTTTTTCATCTTTGACAGGGAAAGACTGTTTAAGGAAAGCGAGACTGCTGCTTTACTGATCATCGATCTGGATGAAAAAGGAAGCCGGAAAATTGTAAAGGCCTGTATGGATCAGAAGATCCCTTTGATCCTAGTCTCAAAACAAAAACAGATCGAAGAGCGTTACCACTATCTTGGTGCCTCCGCTTTTCTGGAAAAGCCTTTGCCGGATAAAGAAATCATCCTGGCCAGGATCTCAAGAGCGATCATCCGCTATGATGAGATGCATACCCTGACGATGATCAAGGAAGAACCTTTTCATTATGAAGAGATCAGGGAAGATGAGTTTAAGAAACGACTGCTGCTGGATGTCGAGCGGGCTTTGAAGGAAGAAGAATTCAAAGTCTATTACCAGCCAAAATTCAATATCAAGGAAAAGGTACCGGTCTTGAGTTCGACAGAAGCACTGTTACGCTGGCACCACCATGCCTATGGCATGATTGCGCCTTCCGTATTCATACCGCTTCTGGAAGAAAGCCGTCTGATACGGAAAGTCGATGCCTATGTCTGGCAAAAGGCAGCCAGGCAGATCAGCGAGTGGAAGAGAAAGAAAAAGATCACCGTGCCGGTTTCGGTCAACGTATCCCGGGTGGACATGCCTGATGAAAAGATGGTCGTCTATCTGGAAGAGCTGATTGAAGACTGTGACATTTCCAGTGAGGAACTTCTCTTGGAGATCACCGAGTCGGCATATATGGAGGATCCTTCTTTGATCATTGAGAGGGTCAAGCAGCTACGAAAGAAAGGCTTTCTGATCGAGATGGATGACTTTGGTACCGGCTATTCTTCCTTGAACATGGTGTCACATTTGCCGATCGATGCCTTGAAGATCGATATGGGCTTTTTGCAGGAAGCTTTCAAGGGGAAGAAGGATACAAGGATGATTGCGATCATCATCGATATTGCCCGCTATCTTGGTGTTTTGACGATCGCCGAAGGAGTGGAAAACGAAGATCAGTATCTTTGTTTAAAGAAGCTGGGCTGCGATATCGTTCAGGGCTACTACTTCTCCAAGGCCGTTGAGCCAAAGGATTTTGAACGGTTTCTGGAAGATAAATTACAGATCATGAGCGATGAAAAGGCCTTGGAAACAGCTTAAAAGAGCTTTTTAAGGTCAAAAAAGGGTCTCGAATCGATCCTTTAGGGAAGCAGTTTATGTTTTTATAGCATTTTTTAATGTAAAAATGTTACAATTGTAAGAGTAGGTAGGTGGCATAGTACATGGAAAAGAACGACATTAGAGAACAGTTAATCGCCAAATTAGAAGAACTTCTTGGCGAAGAAAATGCAGCAGAAGCATTTTTGAGGGCAAAGGACCTCAAGAGAAGATGGCCTCGCGTTAGAGAAGAGGAAGAATCTTTTTCTGATCAGGAACTGAGTGAAAAGTTCAACAAGCTGATGGATCAGCTTTCTGAAAAGGCCGGTGATGTTTATATCAATACGGAAGACAGAAAGAACCAGATCATCGCCCAGGCAAAGGAAGTCCTGGATAAGAACAACTTCAAGAAGGGCACTGAGCAGATGAAGCAGCTGCTGGAAGACTGGAAACATGCCGGTCGTATCAATAAAGAAAAGGACGACGAGCTCTGGGCTCAGTTCTCTGCGATCAGAAGCGAATTCTTCGAGAAGAAGAATGAATACTTCGCTAATCTGAAGGAAACGTATGCAGCAAACAAGGCTTTAAAGGAAGATCTGATTGCCAAGGCAAAGGAAGTTGCCGGTATTGAAAATATCAAGGAAGCCGGAAACCGTTCCAACGAACTGATGGAAGAATGGAAGAAGGTCGGCAGCGCCGGACGCAGAGACGATGATGATCTTTGGCAGCAGTTTTTAGCTGAAAGAAAAGCTTTCTTTGAGAGAAGAGATGCCTACTACGATCAGATGAAAGAGACCTATGCCAAGAGAGTCGAGGCAAAGAAAGAAATCATCCAGGAAGCTAAGCTTTACCTGGCCAGAAGTGAATTCACCGATGACGAAGTCAATTCCATCAAGGAACTTCGTGCTAAGTGGAAAGAAGTAGGCAATGCCGGCAGAGAACATGAAAATGAACTCTGGGAAGAATTCAACGGTATCGTCAACAAATACTTCGAAAACATGAGGTATTACAAATAATCATTGAATGAGAAAGCTCTCCTGTAAAAAGGAGAGTTTTTTTATCGGGCAAAAACAATAATGATGGATTATTTTTAAGGCTGAATCTATAATATTGTTTTGTAACCACGATCTATTCCTATTTAAATAGATCCTGGCTTATTTAAGAGGTGAAATATGAAGAACTCGAATACGATCATTGTAGGCGCCGGCAGATTGGGCGGAACGATCGCAAGGTCCTTGAACAAGACTGCCAACGTCATCGTTATCGACCGCAATGCGTCCAAGATCGACAGACTTGGCGAATACAGCGGTTTTGTCGAAAAGGGTGAGGCAACAGACCGCGCCTTATTGGAAAAGTGCGGTGTAAGAAACTGCTACCGTTTCATTGCCGTGACCGATGACGATAATACCAATATCTTCCTGGCTGATCTGTGCACCCATTTCTATAATGTTCCGCAGGTCTACATCCGTCTTAAGGATTCCCGCAAAAGGGTCCTGGTTGACGAGAAGGTCAACTGCATTTGTCCGTTTGATCTGTCTCTGGAGGAATTTGAATCCGCAAAAGAAATGGAGGCAGAATAATGAAGATCGTAATAGCTGACGGTTTCCATGAAGCCGACTATATCATTTCTTTGTTCAACACGAAATTCAACGACCTGGTCGTAATCAATGAAGACGAAGATGTCTGCCGCTATCTTTCCGAAAGCAACGACATTCCTGTCATGCACGGAAGATGCACCAGAGCCAACGAACTCAAGGAAGCAGGGGCAGAGAACTGCGATCTGTTTATTGCCTTGTCGGAAGATGACTACAAGAACTATGTCGCCTGCAAGACGGCAAAGATGCTGATGGGGGCAAAGCGTTGCATCGCCATGGTCATCAACCCGAAGAACGTTAATATCTTCAAGGAACTGGGCATCGACCTGGTTGTCTCCGCTACCTATCTTTTAGGTGAACAGGTCAAGAACCTGACTTCCATTGAAAACATGGTCAACTCTCTGTCTTTGGAAGATGACAAGGTCTTCATCGCTGAGATCCGTGTCGGCAAAGACCTCGATGTCGTAGGCAAGTCCTTACGTGAGATCAACATCTCCGAACTGGGCACGATCGCTTCGATCAGCAGAGAAGGAAGGACACTGATCCCTAACGGCAACATCGTCATTGAAGAGGACGACAAGGTTATGATCGTCACGACCGTTGAAAACCGTGATCAGATCATTTCTGTTTTCCAGAGGAAGAAACAATGAAAAAGAAGGATTACTACCGTCTCGTCTTTTTCTACCTCTCCATCTTTCTGGTGATGATCGGTGTCATACAATTGCTGCCGCTGATCGTTCTGCCTTTCTATCCGGAAGATATTTCTTATGCCTACTGTTTTCTGATTCCGGGCATTGCGGCCATCGGCCTTGGCGGCTTGCAGAGATATATTCTGAAAGATACGAAGATCGTCAAACTGGAGAAACATTACGATTCCCTGCTGCTGGTCATGATCTGGCTGATCGCCATCACGGTGTCTTGTTTTCCGTGGATGCTGAAGGGCGACTATAACTTCACCCAGGCCGCCTTTGAAATGACGTCCGGCTATTCGACGACCGGTCTTTCCGTTGTCGATGTCGATCACACACCGAAGATCTTTCTGATGTTTCGTTCGATCACGCTGTTTGTCGGCGGTGTCGGACTGGTTCTGATCATTACCTCGGCGTTCTCGGACCGCTATGGTCTCAACTTATACAACGCAGAAGGCCACAACGACCGTCTGATGCCAAACCTGGCAAAGT
>CADAHV010000051.1:0-9999 GCA_902787775.1 uncultured Erysipelotrichaceae bacterium
GTTTCAAGATTCGTGATAAGAATCGTGGATGCTACCGTACAAATCGATGATGACATAACAGCTTTATTGTTGTTGCTGGCCGTTGTGAATACGGCGATTGGCGGGTGCAGTTACACGCTGTATCAGAAGATGAAGAGGTGATCATTATGTGGAAGTGTCCAAAATGCGGAAGAGAATTCGTCAGACAGAATCAGGATCATTACTGTGTCAAGCCTCAAAGCATAGATGAATATATCGCTGCACAGGAGGAAGGAATTCAGCCAAAACTTACGGAAATCCGTACCATATTCAAAAACGCATTGCCTGAAGCGGAAGAACGCATTTCCTGGTCCATGCCGACATACTGGAAAGGCAGAAATATTATCCATTTCGCCGCTTCAAAGACGCATCTGGGAATCTATCCGGGCGATGAAGCAACAGCCGCCTTTGCGGAAGAACTTTCGGATTACAGCGTCAGCAAGGGAACGATCCGATTGTCCTATGACAAGCCGCTTCCGGTAAAGCTATTGGAGAAGATCGCAAAATGGTGTTATGAAAAGTATGCAAAATAAGCAAATGTTAAGATGACAAGAGAAGGAAGTAAAAATAAGATGAAGAAGATACTCTTTGTTTGTCATGGCAATATCTGCAGGAGCGTCATGGCGGAATATATATGTAAGGCCATGCGGCCTGACTTATATTGTGAGTCGGCTGCCGTTTCCTATGAGGAAGAGGGGAATGACATCTATCCAAGCGCAAAACGCTGTCTGGACCGTCATGGGATCCCTTATGGACGCCATCGGGCAAGACGGATCACCAAGGCGGATTACGACCGTTTTGATGAAATCTATGTCATGGACAGCTACAATATGTCCAATATTCTAAGAATTCTCGATGATCCTAAACATAAGATTCATAAGCTCTGTGACAGAGATATCGATGATCCATGGTATACGGACCGCTTTGAAGAAGTCTATGAACAGCTTTGCGAGGGGATTCAAAGGCTCTAAAGTGCAAAAGAACTGGTTTCAGTTCTTTTATTTTATATGTTGACAGTCATATGAACCTCTGATATAATCAAATTACCATAAAGGAGGTGGGATCTATGGAACCAAACCAATGTAGTATGGATCAGCGGTTTTGTGGCAGCCCGCTGATATCTCAGAAATAAGTCTGCTGATAGAAATTTATGGAGGTAATTAGAAATGTTAATGTTATTATGGTCTGTATTTATGTTTTATATCGTTTTATCGTTTGTGATGGCGATTCTGTCGCTGGTCTTAAAGATCGGCTTTAGGTTAAGCCCGTTCATTCTCCTGTATTATCTTTTTAGGCCAAGAAGATACAGAAGATATTATTATTAATTTATGAGATATTCATTTGAAGAGGATGCACACCTCTTTCAGGCAAGCGGGAAGATCTATGATGAAGAAGATCAGGTCGTCTACCGCTATCAGAACTCACACATGGTGGAGCCGCGAATCGACTTATTCAAATATGACGTCAATATCGGTCATGTCATAAGCCGCTTCTCGCTGCTTCACCATTCCTATGAGATCTTCTACGGCGCCGATCTGATCGGCGTCCTGGAAGTCAATTCTTCTCTTTCTTCGACGCAGCTATCCATTCCCGAACTGGGCTGGCGCATTGAAGGGGGTGCCTTCTGCGAAAAGTTTGACATCCTGAACGAAAAAGAAGAACTCATTGCCATCGCCGATAAGAAGGGGCCTGTCTTATCAAGGCAATACGGGATCGAGATCTATGATGAATTCGATGAGGAGATGATCATTTTACTGATCGTCGCCTTAAATCAATACATAAAGGAAAAAGAGGCAGCAGCAGTTGCGTAAAGGAGGCACTATGGCAGGCAAGATCATTCCGGGAACCAATATCGAATATGGCAACAGTAAGGATGCGTTCTCGGTTTTACGGCCGATGATCGAGATTACCGGCGGCTTATCTCTGTCGCAGATCTGCCGGATCACGAATTTACAGACTTCGACGATCCAAAATTGGGTGAAACGAGGCTTTGTCCAGCGGCCGGATCACAAGAAGTATTATGAGAGACATCTTTCCCGCATCTTATTGATCGCGGTGTTGAGGGACTGCATGAACATCGAAGACATCGGTGAACTGATGCAGCTGATCAACGGCGACACCGATGATGAGAGCGATGATATCGTCTCGGAAGCGGTGTTGTACGATCGCTTTTGTGAGGCGGTGCGCAATATTGATGACAATTCTTTGAACTTTGCCGATATTGAACAAAGCATTGAAAAGATGTCCTTTAATGAAGAGGAGACGATCAAGGAAAAGCTGATCATGGCTTTAAAGGTCATGGTCTATGCCTACCTGTCGGGAAAATGTATGAAACAGATCGAAAAGAATCTGTCGGGTTTAAGAGGTAAATAGTATGACAAATGTAAAAAAGAAGGGAAGCATCGGATTCAGAGGGATCCTGTTGATTCTGGTCACTGTAGCTCTGCTGGTATTCTTCCAGCTCTTGTTCTGCACACCGTTCAATATCCATTCGGGTGGCTTTGTACTCGAATTGACGATCTTCTTACTGTCGGTGTTTTTATGCACTGTCGGAAACAAGAAGATCTTTACTGGCAAGATGACGCTGACCAAGCAGCTGATTTTCCCGGCGGTGGTCTTGGTTTTATTCCTGGCGTTGACCTTACTTGGTTCACCTTATACGGGTGGCTTAGGCAACTATAAGAACCAGTCCGAGATTACGGAGATCGATTTTGCGACCGTACCGGAATTTGACAAGACCCAGGTGCAGCTGGTCGATAAGGACACCGCTGCCCAATTGGGTGATCGTGTCTTTGGTACTTTGGGCTCCGATGAAGTCTCCCAATACGAGATGGGTTCCGATTGGACGCAGATTTCCGTCGACGGAGATCTGAGCCGTGTAACACCGATTGACTTTGGTTCTTTATTCAAATATTTTGTGACCAAGACGACACCGGGTTATGTCTTAGTGGACTGCAACAGCGGCGAAGCGAAGCTGGTCCGCTCCGAAGGCATGAAATACATGAAGAGTGCTTACTTCTTCCATGATCTCGACCGTCATCTGTTCTTCCATGATCCGTTCGCAATGATCGGTTCTGCCAAATTCGAACTGGATGATGAGGGAAAGCCATATTGGATCGCTCCGGTCTATAAGGTGACCTGGGTCGATAAGACCAGGGATGTCAAAGGCATCTACATCGTCGATCCGGTGGATGGAACTTGCACCTACTACGATAAGGAAAGTGCGCCGGAATGGGTCGACAATATCTATCCGGTCTATGTCATCTACGATCAGTTTGCCCAGAGCAAGCGCTATGAAAACGGCCTGTTCAACTTCTCCAAGAAGGGCATCGTCGAATTTACTGATGATTATGCTTACGTCCAGTTTGATGATCACATCCACATCTACACAGGCGTGACCAGTGTCGGCAAGGACGAATCCAATGTCGGCTTTGCCTATGTGGATCTGCGCGATGGTTCGATCGATTATGTCAGAAGAGCGGGCGCTGAGGAATACTCCGCCAGAAGTTCAGCCGAAGGTGCTGTCCAGCAGTATCATTACACGGCGATCTTCCCGTCGATGGTCAACGTCAAGGGCATTCCGACCTACTTCATGGGTCTGGTCGACGGGGCAAATCTGATCAAGAGCTATGCCTTTGTCAGTTATGAAAACTATCAGAATGTGGCGACCGGCACGAGCGTCGAAGAAGCGTATCGCAACTATCTGAAGTTATACAATGAGGATGGTTCGATCTCCGGCAAGGAACAGGCAGAGAAGAGCTTTGTCGTTGCAGAAGTGAGAAGCATCGTTCAAAACGGCAATACGATCATCCTGCTTTTAAGCGAAGATAATACGATCTACTGGTATGATATGTCGGATGGCGACCTGGCCGCTTCTTTCATCGCACAAGGTGATACTGTCAAAGTCATGGCGGATGAAGACGGCCGCATCGCTTCGTTTATCCGTTAACGCAAAAAGTGAAAGCCTTCAGTGAAGGCTTTTTACGTTGTATAATTTTTTTGATGGGACTCTTTGATTGGTTCAGTAACCGTAAGCTCATCGAAGGAGATGTCGTTGATCTGAGGGAACGTTACCGCGTCGATGAAAGAAGTGCGTATGACGGCGTTCCGACAGTCTACTACGATGTGCTCAACCACGAAAACAAGGAAAAGGTCGGTACGATCGACCTGCGTTTAACGGTCGAAGGCGATATGTTTTATTACGGTCACATCGGCTACAACATCTTAAAGAATTTTCGCGGCAACAATTATGCCTATCACGCCTGCAAGGTTTTGTTTAAAGTGGCCAAGAAGGAGTTTGGCATGGATGAATTGATCATCACCTGTTCGCCGGAGAACATCGCTTCCTATAAGACCTTGAAGAAACTGGATGGAGAACTGATCGATCTGGTGAAAGTGCCGCCGGGCCATCCGCTCTATACCATCGGTGAAAAAACGAAGTACATTTTCCGCTACCGCATCAGCCTGCGGTAGTGTTTTTTTCTTTTTGAAATATGTTGTTTTTGACTTATAATGGATACTGTTATGTCAGAAGTATTAATGTTGGCGGTTGCCTTAGCCATGGACTCCATGGCCATGTCGATCGTCAATGGCATCCGTTATAAAAACTATGGACCAAAGCAGATGTTTGAAGCATCTTTTTCTTTTGGTTTTTTCCAGGGTCTGATGCCTTTGATCGGCTATCTGGTCTTGTATCCTTTCTTGCATTATATTGAGCGTTATGATCACTGGGTGGTTTTGATCGTTTTATCCATTCTTGGCATCAATATGATCAAAGAATCGTTTGCCAAGGAAGAGATTGAGGAAGGATCGAAAGAATTCACGCCGAAGGTTTTGATTCTGGAGTCGATTGCAACGGCGATCGATGCCTTGTCAGCCGGCGTGACCTTGCCACTTTTAAAGATTTCGCCATACCTGTCCTGTTTCATCATCTTCATCGTCACCTTCATCATCTGCATGATTGCCCACCGTTTGGGCAAGAAAGCAGCTTTATTGTTGAAGGATAAGGCGACGGCCTTTGGCGGCGTGATTCTGATCTTGCTTGGGATTAAAACGCTTTTGGAAGGTTTGGGCGTATTATAGAACTATGGAACTCTTAAGAGATATGAATGAAGTCCTTTCCTATTTAAGGGAAGGCGACATCGTGACAAGCGATGGCAAAGACCAGTTCGTCTTAAAAGGGGAGAAAGTCTTCCGCTACTATAACGGAAGCCGCTTTTCTCTGGACTTAAAGGATTTTGCCGACCTGTATAAGAAAAACAGATTCTATCTTTACGAAGAATCTGTTGAAATTGATGAAACAAAGGACGAAGCCTATTACCGTTACTACCGCAAGTAATTAACGCTTCTTGAACATCATACCTAAGACAGCACCGGAGATACCGCCGATGATGTGGGTGATTTGCGAGACATTGTCTGCCGAGATGATGCCGTTGTAGATCTCCTGACCAAGCCATAACAAGGCAACCAGGATCAATGTGATCGGGATGCCTTTTTCTTTTCCGGTGATCGACGCTAATAAGATGAAAGAAAAGACGACACCGCTTGCCCCCAGCAACATGACGTGAGGCTGGATGATATTGTGGATGATGCCGGTCACTAAGGCTGTCGTTAAGATGACGGTAATGAGACGGTCATGGTACTTTTCTTCCAGGATCGGTCCTAATAAGAGAATGTATAGCATATTGGAAATCAGATGCTGGACGCCGCCATGGCCAAAGACGTGGCAGATCAGCCTGACATAGGTTAATGGGGAAAGCCAGGAAGAACCGTAGGTGGAAAAGACTAAGACGGTGGATCTTCCGTTTGTCAGCATGTCTAAGACTAACGCCGTGATACAGATGACGACAAAACTCATCGTGATCGGTGCATTCAGATAAATAAAAAACTTCTTTTTTCTCATATCCTTATTTTACCGCAGAAGAGGAAAATTGATCATGGATTATGGTTTGCGAAAACAGTATAGAAAGACTAAAATGAAGTCATGAGTAAAATTAAGACTTCATTGGTACTGGAAGGCGGCGGTTTACGCGGCGCCTATACGGCCGGCGCTTTGACCTGGCTGATCGATCAGGGCATCGAATTTGATTCTTCCTATGGCATCTCCACAGGGGCGGTGCATCTGGCCAATTTCCTGATGAAGTTAAAAGATAATCTCTATGAACTGCCGGTCAATCAGATCACGGATCCCAGAATCATCGGTGTCCGTCCGTTTTTACGCTGCGGCAGGATCGTCGATTATGACTTTCTTTTCGATCACATCTTAACGGTGGAAGATCAGTTTGACATTTCACCTTTGAAAAACTGTAAAGACGGCTATATCGGTCTTTATCATCTCTCACAGGGCAAGACCCTCTATCATTCCACAAAGGACATCACGATGAAGATGCTGGAAGCTTCGACATCTTTGCCGATCTTGGGCGTCATCGTCAATGTCAATGGAGAAGAAGTGATGGACGGCGGCATCACGGACATGATTCCGATACAGAAGTCCGTGGATGATGGCTGCAACCGCCATCTGGTCATCACGACCAAACCGGGCGACTACAAGCGCAAACCGGCCAAGCCGGCGATCGTCTGGCTGATGAAGAAGACCTATCCGCAATGCGACAACATCTCGGAAGATTATCGGATCCGTCATATCAACTATGAAAAACAGATCAATCTGATCAAGAGCCTGGAAGAAAAGAAGGAAGCGGTCTACGTCTATCCAAGCAAGCACTCCAAGGTCACCAGACTCGGCGGCAGCCGGGAAGATCTTGATGAGCTCTTCCATCTGGGCTATAACGACATGGAAAACAAAAAGGAAGAGATCTTCTCCCTTTTAGGCATCAAATGATACGTAAAATACTGACTTTATTTTTGTTGTGCCTTCTTTTTACAGGCTGCAGCGAAGAAAAGAAAGAAGAAGAAAACATCCCGCAGGAGACGATCGACTACATCGATCCTGTCAAGGACGTTTTTATTTTCGGCGAGCTGAAAGAAGATCTCAAATATAAGATCAAAAAGGCCAACTGCAATGCCGACTTTGCCAACTACCAGTTCAAGATGCTGGGCAAGCCGGTCTATGAGGGCATTGTCAAAGACATCAACGACAATGATGTTGATTTCAGTCAACTGAAGGACTTTTATCTGGAAGTGGTTTCGGTGGAATGTTCCCATTGCAAGAAACAGCTTCCTTTGATGGTAAATCTGGCAAAGGATGCTGAATATCCTTTTGTTCAGTACTTCAATGTCGGCACAAGGGAAGAGGTCCTTTCCTTATATGAAGAAGAAGGACTTTCCGTGCCGGAAAACATGATCGTTCTTTGCCGCGATGAGAATCTGAAAGATTTCATCAAGGAAAACCTGGCTTTGAAATCCTATCCGACCTTATTGACTTATAAAGACGGTAAAGTGACATTTGATGCGGTCGGGGAGATCAATGAAGACAGTTTTGCGATGCTCAATACACTGGGCTTTGAAGAAGTCATTGATGTAAGTACCCTGAAAGACAAGTACGGCAACGATCTATTAAGCATCAGCCGCAGCATCGATGATCTGAAAAACGATTTAAGCAAAGAGAATCGGGAAAAACTGGAAGCGCTCGATAACGACGATTACACGGCCCAGCTGACCTATCAGCTGATGGGGAAGAGGGCTGATCTGGAAACGATCAACACACCACAGGGTGATAATTTCTATTCGGAGGTCGATGATTTTTCAGTTTATGGAAATGAAAAACTGGTTCTTCTCTATACGTATTTGAGGGACAACAGTGAGACTGAGAAGGTGGAGTTCATCAATGATCTGATGAAGCAGGAAAGCGATGAGAAATACATCGTCATTCTGGTGGAGGGGCTGGAATCTTCTTCCTTTGCCTTAAAGAATATGAGTGTGCGTTTCAATTGTCCGGTGGTTTCGGTCTTAGGCAGGATGCCGGAAGACTTCTTCAACTTCGGCCTGGCCAATTATCCGACAGCGGTGTTTTTAGATAAAGGCACGTTTACCGGCGCCTATTCCAATATCGAATCAAAAGAAAAATATACCGAAGCACTCGGTATATTCCTTGGCGATCAATGCATCGCGTATAAATCAAATAATTAAATATTGAACGGATAACGGTCGATCTCGCTGGTGAAGACGAGCTCTTCCTTTGAGATCGGGTGTTTGAAACAAATGCGGTGTGACCACAAAGCGATCTGCTGTCCCTTGATCGCTTTTTTGTTGTATCGCTGATCACCCCATAACGGGTGATTGCGGGAAGAAAACTGTACACGGATCTGGTGGGAACGGCCGGTATGAAGGTCGACTTCCACCAGGGCAAGATCATCCTTGCGTTTTAAGACTTTATAATCCAAAGAGGCTTTCTTGCCGCGGGGATCGACTTTGACCATATTGGTCTTAGGATCTTTATAGAGGAGGTCTTCGAAGTGACCGCGTTCTGAAAGGCCATGGTCTTGCACGACAGCCAGATATGTCTTTTGAAATTCATGATCGGCAATCTGCTTGCTTAAACGGGCTGCCGCTTTGGAAGTCCTGGCAAAGACACAGACGCCGCCGACCGGACGGTCCAGTCGATGGACAAGTCCCAAGTAGACTTCACCGGGTTTGTCGTATTTCTCCTTGATGTAGGCCTTGGCCATCGTCAGAAGATCTTCGTCTTTGGAAGAATCAGCCTGCATGGGCACATTGACCGGTTTTTCGATCACCAGCAAGTGGTTGTCTTCAAAGATGACTTTCACTTGTACCACCTGGTCGTCTGACCGCATGGAAGGACGTAGTCGCTTTCATCGATCCTGATGCCGATCTCATCGGCCTCGATATGACCGCTTAGATGATGGAGCTTTGCCTGCTCAGACATAGTATTGTACATGACGGTTGAGGAATAGCCGGTCGTGTAGGTATTGACGATGAAAAACAATGGATCATTGCTGAGTAACTGCATGCAGTTGTCCAAAAGCGGATTGATCTTATCTTCAAAACGGAAGAGTTCATTGTCCGGCCCTCTGCCATAAGATGGCGGGTCCATGATGATGCCGTCGTATTTCCGGCCTCTTCGTATTTCTCTGGCAGTGAATTTGAGGGCGTCATCGACGATGAAACGGATCGTTTTATCTTCCAGGCCGGAAAGCTTCATGTTTTCTTTCGCCCATTCATTGATGCCTTTGGAAGCATCCAGATGAACGACTTCCTTGGCACCGGCTCCGGCAGCTGCCATTGTCGCGGCACCGGTATAGGCAAACAGATTCAGGATTCTGGCATCCTTACGAGTTTTGACTTTCTCCCTGATGAAATCCCAGTTGGCACACTGTTCCGGAAAGAGTCCGGTGTGTTTGAAATTGGTGGGCGAGACCTTGAAGGTGAGATTTTCATAGGAAACATTCCAGGATTCCGGCAGCTTCTTTTTGTATTCCCAATAACCGCCGCCCTTATTGGAACGGTGGTAATAGGCATCGGCTTTTTCCCATAATTCCGGCTTGGTTTTGGGCCATAAGGCCATCGGATCGGGACGGCGCAGAATGATGCCTTTCCAGTTCTCGAGCTTTTCTTTGTCTCCTGCATCCAAGAGGATATAATCTTTGAAGTTTTCACTCGTAATCATAAATAAATTTTAACATGCTTGTAGTAAAATAGTGATGTGAAAGTAAGGGCCGATATCGAGGCTTATCAGCCTTACAACATACAGGAAGAGAAAGACAGGAAAACGATCCTGGCTTTTCTATCTATGTATGAGGATGCCTTTTACAGGGAGAACGAACTGGGACACATGACGGCTTCCGCCTGGGTGGTCAACAAGAACAGAGATAAGGTTTTGATGGCCTATCATAAGATCTATGATTCCTGGGCCTGGCTGGGCGGTCATTGTGACGGTAATGAGGATTGTCTGGCTGTTGCCTTAAAGGAAGTAAGGGAAGAGGCAGGCGTGAAAAGTGTGCGGCCGATCAGCGATCAGATCTTCTCTTTGGAGGTTTTGCCGGTCTTTGCCCACATGAAACGGGG
>CADAHV010000052.1:0-9851 GCA_902787775.1 uncultured Erysipelotrichaceae bacterium
GTGGTATGATTGTGGCATGAAGATCGAGAAGAACCGACATCTTCTCCTATTGGATGGACTATTACAATCTGATGGACCGATTACAGCGGAGCAGCTGGCTTTTTTGTCGGATTCCAGCACCCGCACAGTCAAGCAGGATATTCCGCTCTTATCTTCTCAGATGGAGAAAGAAAAGATCGCCGTCATCCGGGCTTTGAAGGCAAAAGGATATGTCATCGAAGTTCTTGATCCGGAAAAATTCGCTCTGTTTGCTGAAGAAGTTGCAGTTATGCAGAGGCTCTATTACAAGTATCCGATCGAGACGATGGAAAGACGGATGTATATCATTCAGAGTTTTCTCTCGCAGGACCTGGTGAGCCTGGAGGAACTGGAAGAAAAACTGTTTCTTTCGGATTCTTCGATTCGCAAGGAAATGGAATGGATCAGATATTTTCTCAGCACGTATGATCTTGAAATCCGGCATCAAGGCGGACACAGTTACTATGTCGAAGGCAAGGAAGAAGACATACGAAGCGCAGCTGTTGAGGTTCATTGTTCCCAATATCATGATTTTCATCAATCTTATCCTCATGATGGTTTCAACATCATGTTTTATCGTGATAAGAATACATACGAGGATATCCGTCATGCCTTTCTGGCGATTCTGCGGGATTCCGATATTACGATTTCCGACATCGCCGCCAAGAAGATTCCGACGTGTATGTGTCTGGTGAAGAGCCGTCTTCAAAAAGGCAGGACTATTATCATGAATGAGGCGGAACGCGGCGAATTAAAAGCCACATACGATTATCAGATCGCCTTAAAAATCAGTGAAGATCCTGTCGTGAAGGCGTATTATGAATTACCGGAAAATGAGATCCTGCAGCTGACCAAACTGATTTTGGCGAATCGGGACATCGATATGCGAAGCCGCGGTGTGAAGGGTCTTTACAAAGGACATCTGGTTGCCAACGGTCAGATCTACAATCAAGTCAAAAAAGAAGTTGCCGGTCATCTGGGCGAATCGTTATTTAAGACCGAATTTTTCCGTTTCTTTGAATCGGATGTCCTGTCGCTGCAGCTGATGCTGTACTACAAGTACCGCTTTGATTCAACAAAGAAAGACATCCTGGTCACTTATTCCGAAGGCAATGAATCCTTGATCTCGCCGATTCCGATGGAGATGGCCCGTATTATGATCATGGCTTTGGAGAAAGCGAGCGGACAGAAGATTCGTGATCCCGTTATATCCGCTTATGCCCAGCTGTTTGAAAAGATGTTAAAGAAGGTCACCTATCCTTACAGGAAACTGCGGCTTGTTGCCTGTTCAACGGAAGGCCTGGTTTACACCCAGAATATGATCGAAAATATTTTAAGCCGCTATCAGCGTTATATCGCTTCTGCTGAGGCCTACGATCTCTATGAGATGCGCAAGCTTGATTTCAGCAAGTATGATGCTTTGATCCATTCCGGCTGGCTGATGTATTACCGTTATCCTTTAAAGGCCGTTTCGGTGAAGGAGATCGACTACCAGTATTCTTCTTCCAAGATTTTTGATTCCTTATCTAAAGACGGTTATGACCGTTCACGGATTGAAGAGCTGAAAAAGATGCTTCATGTGTTCCCGGAAACGGATTTGGGTGATATTGACAGTTTTGTTGAAAAGATGAGTTTCCGTTATGGGGTGGATTATGAATCCGAGATCAGGCTCTATGAAGAATATAAGGAAAAGAAAGAGATCCTTGATCCTTATCTGACAAGACTCCATTCCTTTTTGACTTTCTTCGATTATCAGTACTGCCGGAGGGAATTCGTTGACATCTATGTCGGAAAGGAACCGGGCATCTATAACGAAACGATGAAGACGGATTTTGTCATTATTGCCTGTCTGAATCCGAACAATCCGATCTCTTCCTTAAAGATCGACAATCACATCATTCAGATCTTTTTGCAGGTTGACGGAACGATCAATAAAGTTCTGGAAGATAAGGACAAGGCGCTTGACGAGATGTTTGACCGCATCGTCGAAATCAACTTTGTCGGTTATTAGAGCCATTTCACTATAATTCTCTTTAAAAGGTGCAAAACGTTGGAATGCACCTTTTTTAGTTAAAAAGAAGACATCGCAAAAGGGGAGAAAACAGGCAAGATAGAAGCAGAGGAATAAAAGAATGTTAAAAATATTTATCTCATCCCATGGTCATTTCGCCAGCGGTATCAAGAGCTCGGTCGAGATACTGATGGGGCCAAATCCGCGTATTACCGTTTTTGATGCCTACATCGACCAGGACAGCGTACAGGAACACCTGGATGCTTTCTATGAGACGGTAGGCGAAGATGACAAGGTCTTACTTCTTTCAGACCTCTATGGCGGCAGCGTCAATCAGGTGATGTATACCTATCTGACCAGACCGAATACAAGACTGGTTGCCGGTGTCAATCTGGCCCTGGTCCTGGAACTGGCTGTGAAAGAGGATATCAGCGACAAAGAGCTGGAAGAACTTGTTGAACAGTCCCGGAGCATGCTTAGGGTCGTGGAAATGGATCAGACAGATGCCCCGAACGAAGAATCAGATGATTTTTTCTAAAAACATAATAAGGAGGAGAATATCAGATGTTTAAACAGTTAAGATTGGATGAAAGATTGATCCATGGACAGGTCGCAATCAAGTGGTCAAGGCACTCAGGCGTTGATAGGATCATCTGTGCTTCGGATGCTGCAGCAGCAAATCCGATCATTCAGAAGTCATTAATGATGGCCGCGCCGGCTACCTGCAAGACCGCCATCAAGTCTGTCGATGATGTATTGAAGATGATGGAAAATCCAAAGGCAGCAGATCACGATATCCTGATGCTTTGCCAGACACCGGAAGATCTTCTCAAACTGCTTGAGAATCTGCCGGTCAAACCGGAATGGGTCAACGTCGGCAACTTCGGCCGTGTCGCCGCTAAGAAGCCGGACGGCACAATGAGAAAGACTTATGCGCCTAACCTTTACCTCTACGACGAGGAAAAGGAAGCATTAAAGAAAGTTTTGGCGCTGGGAATTAAGACAATCTATCAGACGACACCGGAAGATACACCGGAGCCGTTAGATAAATTACTTGGTTAGTAAATAAGAAAGAAAGGAGAAAACTAATCAATTTATGGTAGGTGCAGCTTTAAAGTGTGCATTAGTCTACTTCATCTTTGTTTATTTGGATGACCGCTGGCTCGGCTGGCAGACAATCACACGTCCGATCGTAGTCGCTCCGATCACCGGTTTATTATTAGGGGATTTCAAGACCGGTATCATTATGGGTGCTTCGCTCGAATCAATTTTCATGGGGATTTCCGCTATCGGTGGTGCCGTTCCGGCTGATGCAACTTCGGCCAGTATCATTGCCGTTGCCTTCACCATCCTCAATGGTGCTTCTCAGGAAGCCGGCTTAGCAATCGCTATGCCGATCGGTGCTGTTATGTCGAGCTTCGGTGCTCTGGAAATGGCACTGGTTGCCGCTCCGCTTGTTCCGTATTGGGAGAAACTGGCTCAGGAAGATATGAACAAGTTCTGCATTCAGAACTATATCTTCTCCGCTTTATATCAGCTGATCCCGGCCGCTGTCATGTTTATTGCCGTCGCATATGGTGTTGAAGGCTTAAACAACTTCTTAGGCATGCTGCCAGGTTGGGTCATGACAGGTCTCAATGCCGCATCCGGCATGATGACTGCTGTCGGTTTCGCTATCCTGACTTCTATGATCTGGGACGGCGAAGTTGGTATCTTCTTCTTTGTAGGCTATGTCCTGGCAGCTTATCTGCATCTGGACACTTTAGCAATCGCTATCTTAGCAGCAGCGGTTGCCATCACAATGTTCTTCTCCAACAAGAAGCTCATTGATCTCAAAAACGAACTGACAGCCAAGGGCGTCCAAACGAAAGACGAGGAGGATTTCTTCTAATATGGCAGCTAACACATATACACCGGAAGAGAAGGCGATTCTTCGTAAGATCTTCTTCCGTTCTCACAGATGCTTCATGATGTTCTCGATGGCTAAGATGGAAGCAAACTGCTTCACTATGTGTATGCAGCCGGTCATCGAATCCTTATATCCGGATGACAAAGAAGAACAGAGACGTTCTTATCTGCGTCACCAGGCATTCTTCAACACACATACCAACCCGTTCACCTTCATCGCCGGTTTAACTTACGCGATGGAAAAGGAACGTAAAGAAGGCAAGGTTGACGAAGCAACGATCGACAACGTCAAGGCCGCATTAATGGGCCCGACTGCCGGTATGTTTGACTCCTTCTGGTTCAATGCCGTACGTGTCATTTCTGCTGGTATCGCCATCGGTCTTTGCTCACAGGGTAACTTCTTAGGTACGATCCTGTTCGTCTTACTGTATGGTGTTACACAGTCTATCGCTAAGTGGTATCTCTTACAGGCTGGTTACAATCTCGGTACCTCCTTCATCGATACCGTCTTCAATTCAGGTTTAGTCAATGTCTTGACAAAGTGTGCATCCGTCGTCGGTTTAACGATGGTCGGTGCCATGACTGCCAACATGGTCAACGTTCCTTTGAACTGGGTCATCAACACGACCGGTAAAGAGGGCGGCGAAGTTGTTGTCCGCGACATTGTCAATTCCATCTTCCCGGGCTTATTAGGTGTCGTTCTGCTGTTCGTCCTGGTCAGACTCATCAAGAAGGGTTACAGACCAACACAGCTGATCGCCGGCATCTTCGTACTGGCTCTGGTTGGTGCTCTCTTAGGTATTTTCTAAGATCGTTCTTTGTTGGAGACGGAGATATATCTCCGTCTCCGTTTTTCTTATAAGCCGTTCATCTCATGAAGTCTTATAAGAGAAAATGGAGGACAAGTATGACAAAAATATTATTTCAAGGCGATGATTTCGGATTCACCAGAGGCGTGACCCTGGGCATTGTCGATTCGATTGACCGGGGCGTTTTAAGAAATACCGGGCTCTTTGCGAATATGCCGGCGGCGGAGTTTGCCGTATCATTTATGAAAGATCGTCCGCAGGTCTGCTTCGGTATTGATTTCAATCTTGTTGCCGGAAGACCGGTATGTGATCCGAAAGAGGTCCCTCACCTGGTCGATGAAAACGGAAACTTTATTAAAAGCGGTGTCCGCGTCAGAGATCCAAGATGGCAAAGCGAAGAAGGAAGAGCAGAACTTTTCCCATATGAGGAAGTCAGAAAAGAACTGCTGGCTCAGTTTAATCGTTTTGTAGAACTGACGGGCACAAAGCCGGGCTATCTGCATGAACATTCGATCTCTTCAGAAAACTACAGAAAGGTCATTCATGAACTTTCCGTTGAACACGATATTCCTTATTCCAGTGAGATCTGGAAAGAACTGCATATGAATGGACCGACGGACAGACTGTTTAAGGAAAACATGGCTTCGCAAAAGAAGGTCTTTGATCCGAATGATCAGCTGAATAAAGACACCGTCGCTCAGTTTTTCTCATTGACGGAAGATTTCATCAAAAACGAATGTTCCAGCTTCTGCTGCCATCCGGGTTATGTTGATGCAGAACTTTTGGGATTGACGACATTATCTTTGGAAAGAGCCAAAGACGCGCAGATGATGATGTCAGATGAAGTTAAGAAGTGGATAAGCGATAATAACGTTGAACTGATCACGTACCGTGATTTAAAAAACAGATAAGCAACAAAAGAGGGGGAGCATCTATGATAACAATGTTAGACTGTATCAAAAAAGGTGTACCGGTAGGACACACTGTACTAGACAAGGCAAAAGAGAATACTGCGCCGATCAAGACGCTGATTCCGGATTTGAATGAGATCGAAGAGATCTTTATGATCGCCTCCGGTTCCAGTTTCAACGCAGCGAACTGCGCATTGCCGTTTATGGAAAAAGTGACTAAGTCCCAGGTCTTTGCCTTACTGCCAAACACCTTTTTAAAGAAGACGGTCTGTAACTCAAAGGCACTTTATCTTTTCATCTCACAGACCGGAACTTCTTCACTGGTAAAGGAACAGGTCATCCGGGTCAAAGAGATGGGCTGCAAGACCATCTCTGTCACCGATGATGAAAACAGTCCGATTGCCAAGGAAGCGGATCTGAACGTTTCCATCGAAGTCGGCGGTGAAGAATTCGGCTACCGTACGGAAGGCTTCGATGCGACGATCCTGACCTTACAGATGATCGCATTACGCATCGGTTTGGAAAAAGGTGTCATCAATGAAACAGAGTTTGATGCCTATGTGAAGGAGGGCCATAAGGCACTTGATCATATGCCGCAGGTCATTGAAGATACTTTGTCCTGGTTTGAAAGAAACAAAGAAGACCTCATGTCCCTTCGCTCATTGATGTATTACGGCGGCGGCGAACTTTTCGGTCTTGCGGTAGAGGGTGCTTTAAAGCTTATGGAAGTGCCTAAAAAGTATCTGTCCTTCGGCTATGAGGCAGAAGACGGCATTCATGGTCCGTGCTACGCATTCGGCAAAGACGATGCGATTCTGTTTATGAATGACGGTGTCAATGATGCGAAATACGCACAGAGTATGGTCCGCTTCTCCAAAGAAGAACTGGGCAGAGGCTATTATTTCGGTCCGGACACCATTGATGATAAAGATTTGAAGATCGTTCCGGTCTCCAAGAACTTCATCGCTCTGGAATTTGCCCCGGCAGTACAGATCATCTCTTATCTGATGGCGATCAACAACGGCGTCGAAGTCTTGCCGATGTCGATCCGGATACCACACGTATCAACCAAATATTTCCAGACACATAACGGATAATAGAAAACGGGCAGTCAATTGACTGCCCGTTCCCTTATAAAAAGGGGAAAGAATTACATGATGCAGGAATCGAAGAAATCGATAATGCCGTCTTCGACCTGCTGTTTGATATCGCTGTAGTTGTGGATCTCATGACGATAGCCGGTATAAAGAACCGTCGTCACATCGTGACCGGTATCGATGAGCCAGTTGGCCGCCTGATACATGCCGGTACCATATTGACCAACCAGGTCCTGATCGCCGCCGATATTGTAGATTGGCAAATGCGTTGGTACTTTGGCAGCCCATTCTTCACCGGTAATGTCTTTCATCATCTGCAAGAAGTAGAGCCATGCACGGTTGCTGGTCGGTTTGGTGAAGGCATCAAACGGATCCTGTGCATGATCCTGCTGAACGTATGGTGAATCACAGATCCACTCATTGCCAAGAGTTACGCCCTCATCGCATCTTGCGAACATCCAGCCCATGAAGGTTGCGCCAAGACTTGGATCAGCTTCTTCGCCTTTTCCTTCATCGACCAGTTTCTGAACGATCGCAATATTCTGATCGAGATTTGGCCAGACACCGGTCGTACCGCAGATCGTGGCACCGGTCAGGTCGTCACCATATTTCGCCATGTATTGTCTGGTGATGAAAGAGCCCATGGAATGACCGAACATGAAATATGGCAAGCCAGGATACATATCGACGACGATGTCATGAAGTTTCTTTTCGTCTTCCATCATCGTGCGGCACCCTTTGTTGCCCCAGTCACCCCACTTGTCATTTTCTAGTGCCGTCTTGCCATGACCGACGTGGTCATCGGCAGCAACGATATACCCGGCTTCCATGAAGGAAGTGATCATATGCAGATATCTTCTTGAATGTTCACCAAAACCGTGGATCAGCTGAATGATACCCAGAGGTTTGCAGGCAGGCACATAGACCCAGCCGTAGACCTGGTCACGCTCATTGAATGAGCCAAATCTGACTTCATGTAACATAGATAGATTATCCTTTCTTTAAGGGAGTATCCCTTCCTAATTCCATGATAGCACCGGAAGAAAGCTTAGGAAGAAAGAAGACATCAAATTTCAAGGGTATTCTTTGTTAATGAACATACATCACAAAAACTAACGAAACAATCCATTATGAAAAAAGAAGATTCTATAAGGCAATAGCCATAGGATCTTCTTTCTCTGTTTATTTCGTTTTCGGGTATTATGCGCGCAAAAGAACTATACGCAGGTATAACCGCCATCAACGGCGATTGCCTGACCGGTCACATAGCTTGATTCCTCAGCACCTAAGAAGATTGCGACGGAATTTAATTCACCCGGCTTGCCATAACGTTTCATCGGAACGGACTGATTCGCAAACTGCTGGAAATAGTCGGAATCCAGAGTCTGTGTCGTCAGTTCTGTATAGAAGTAACCCGGGCAGATCGTGTTGACCGTGATGCCGGATGTAGCCAGCTCGGCAGCGGCACCTCTTGAGAAATTGACGACTGCACCCTTGGTCGTATGATAAGCGATCGTCGGGATCGCCGTATTGCCGACCAGACCGTAAATGGAAGCAATATTGATGACACGGCCATAGGTCTGCTTGCCTTCAGCCATGCAGTCCTTCATCAGATTGACAAACGCCTGTGTGACCGCAAAAACAGAAGTCAGATCGAGATTCAAAGTGAAATCCCAGTCTTCTCTCTTATAATCAACCAGCGGCGTACCTGTACCTTTTTCACCACCTGCATCATTGACGATGACCTCACAATGACCGAAGTGTTCCTTGACTGCCTTTACCGCATTCGCGATCGATTCGGCATTGGTGACATCACAAGCGACCGGCAGAACATCGACCCCATAAGCTTCTTTCCATTGTTTGGCACTTTCTTCCAGACGCTCGACCCTTCTTGCCATTAAGACAAGATTGGCACCTTGTTTTGCGTAGCCTTCCGCCATCTGCTTGCCCAAACCTGAAGAAGCACCGGTGATCGCTACAACTTTACCAGTATAATCAAACATTTCGTATCCTCCTTGTATTCTAAGTGAAATGTTAAATCACCACTTGCATTTTAGCAGGTTCCAAAAGGATCGGTACGATTACTATTCATTATTGGAATGTTTTTCACTGGACAAGAAAAGCTCTGTCGCAATATACGACAGAGCATTCTGATTTAGCTTTTGAAATAGTTGCTTTGTTTAATGTCTCTTTTTAAAGATAAGAACGATACCCGCTGCCAGGATCAATGTAAGGCCCGCCATGCGGAAGATCGTCGTACCGATGCCACCGGTATGAGGAAGTTCAACACCGGCAGTGTTGGTGATCAGCAATGTGTAAACACCGTTTGTGGCATTGACACCATTGTTGCTTGAAGATAATGTTGTGCCTTCGTTGTAAGTCACGCCATTATTCTTAACATGGATAATCACCGGTTCACTCTTCATGTTGTAACCTGCCGGAGCCTTGGTTTCAACAAGCTGATATTTACCGACCGGAAGGACAAATTCTTTTGTGCCCTTATCATTTGCCATCATTCCATCATCACCGGAAGTCAGGTGTTCCATAGGTTCGGTCATCGGCACGTCTTGATCATTGATTTCATAGAGATCAAATTCGGCATCCTTCAAGGCCTTTGACTTATCGGATATATCGACTTTTTTGAAACTGACTTTCTTTTCCTGATAGTTCTTGATCTGAATAGTATATTCCAGAGAACCATCTTCTTTAGTCTCACTTTTAAGGGTTGTTCCCTTAGGGAGATTGGCTTCACTTAAGAAAGAGATATTTCCGGTCTCGCTGATCTTAAACTCAATGTATTTATCTAAGAGCTTGTAATTAGCGAGTGTCTCAACTTCACGAAGCTGGTAGGTACCAGGCCCAAGAGTTTTATCGATCTTAGGAATGATACCGTCTGCATCGGTCGTCAGTTCACGATAGCCATCCATTGGAATAGGATCAAACATCTCGACGCCGTCTACGATATGCCATTTGTGGAGGGCGAATTTAACCCCTGGTAAAGCAGCTTGGGTATCGGCATCCAGTTTGATTGCCTTAAGGGTGAACGGACGGTTTCTGATTGTGATGACCGTATCATTTTCAGAAACCTGATATAAAT
>CADAHV010000053.1:0-10536 GCA_902787775.1 uncultured Erysipelotrichaceae bacterium
GCGCCTTCCGATTGGCCGTCCAGATACGGATAGGCCGTATCAAAATAATTCACGCCGCCCTTGATCGCCAGATCAAACATCGCATTGACCTTGTCCTGGTTGACCTTGCCGCTTTCCTTATCCATGATAAAGCGCATGCAGCCAAAGCCCAGACGGGATAGTTTCATGCCTTTGAATTCGTTATAGATCATTCTGCCTCCTTCCGGTGTGCCCTAAAAAACGCACACTCGTCATCGTTGCATATTGCTGCATCCTTGGTTTTGATATTACAGTGGAAGACGTGGCCTAAGACATTTTGTTCATTGCCGTAGATCTTCACCGTATGTTCGATCTTGTGCTCCTCTAATTCCGGCACGATGATGTCGACCTGGCTTCTTAAGAAATCGCCGTTGGAACTCATGACAAAGGTCGGCGGGAAGCCTTCCCTGATCTTGTCATAACTGTTTAGCCAATCCAGATCTTCCTTCGTCCATCCCTTTGGCAGCAGATCATCCAGCAGTTTGTCCATGCCTTTTTTCTCTTTCGGCATTTTCTGATAGTAGACACCGCAGTTCAAGGCGATCGCGTTGAACTGAAAATCTTTTGGTATTTCGATGCCGTAATGAGCGGCGTACGATGAATCATTGCACATCGCTGTATACACCGACAACAAATGGCCGCCGGCCGAATCGCCGACCGCAAAGATATTGTCTGAATCAAAACCATATTCTTCGCTGTGTTTCAAAATCCATTCGACAACCGCATTGGTATCTTCGATCTGGGCCGGATAGCGATGTTCCGGTGCCAGCCGATAGGTGAAGTTGACCACCGCAAAACCGCGTTTCGCCAGGTCCATGCAGTAAAACTGGTAAGTCTCCTTGGTGCCGTAGACCCAGCCGCCGCCATGGACGGAGAGGATGACCGGAAGCTTTCCGGCTTTATCTTTTGGCCGGTAGACATCCAGGATCTGCCATTTTTTACTGTCACCGTAGACGATGTCATCGTATCTTTGAATTTCCGGCGGTGTGGAAAGACCCGCATCTCTTCTGCGGTCTCCCTTTTTGAAATCGTAGCGGATATACCAACTGATAAGCGACATAAGATCCTCCTTTTTACCTCGATCCGATAAAATAGACGATCGCAATCATACTGAAAGAAAAGAGGGCTGCCAAAGCACACAGAGTAAGCCCCAGGCGGCAGTTTTTGTCTCCTCTTCTTAAACCGATATAAGCGATGATCATCCCGATCAGATCCAGGACAAGCCACAACATGTCCAGTTCATAGATCAGAATGGAGAAGGTCATGGTGATGACCCCGATAATTGCACTGATAGTTGCCATATCTAAATAGTACCACTATTGAAGAAGGGATACGGCCTCCGGTATGCAGATCCTGTCCACAGGATCGCCGATCAAACCGTTTTCCTTTAAGGCAAAACAGACGACCTCATTGCTGAAGCGATTGGCACAAAGAAGGGAGTCATCAACTAAGATGAAGTCACGCGGATGATCTCCTTTGCACCCCACATTCTGCAAGAGTCTGACATCCTTGCCGTTCACTTCAAAGACCGACAGCACATTTCTTACCCGGTTGGAAATATAAAGACGCTTCTTATCCGGATCAAAACGCAGGGCGGCGCTTCCTTTTAAATTCACAGCTCGATCTTCAAATACCGAAGTCCGGCTGAGGATCTTTTCTTCCTTTACATCGATGACAAAGAGCTCGTTGGACAATTCACTGACCAGATAGAGGTACTTGCCATCTTCTGAGAAGGCGCCGTGTCTTGGACCGCTGTCCTTTGGGAAAGAAATCTCCCCTGTCTGATTCAGCTTTTCATCATAGACCATGACCTTATCCAGAAACAGACAAGGCACATAGATCTTGTGGTCATGACAAAGGACCTGATGACAGCCGCCCTTATCCTGAATCAATACGGTTTCCGCCTTCCATGGTTTTTTATTAAGGTCTATTTTTGAGAACGTTCCTTCGTGATAATTGGCAGAATAGATGTTTCCTTCTTCGCTTGTCACATAACAGGACGTCGCTTTTTCATAGATTAAGCTGTCAATGATTTGTCCCTTCTCATCGATCAGACTTAAGCCGGCACCTTCCGTAAAATCATTGACCGCAACGATCTTGTCTTCCTGACGGCACAGATATTTCGGATTTTCGATTTCGCAAAACAAAACAGGATCACTCAATCTTCCTTCTTCAAAGGTGAAACGATAGATGCCCTTGCTTAAACCTGAAGTGTAGGTACCGGCATAGATGTATTTTTTCATGGAAAGGCTCTCCTTTTATTCCATTATATAAAGAAAAAGCGATGATCTTTCTTCAGCGCTTTCCTTCCTTCTTTCTGTTTTCCGCCATGATCGTGAAATCCACGCCAAACAATATCACCAGCATCACCAGACACGTCACAAAGACCGGGGTATAGGACCCGCTTTGGTCATAGACGAAACCGGCAATCGGCGAACCGAAGGCATTGACGATCGTTGAGACAAAGGAGATGAAGGGATACTTCTTTACATAATCCTTCAAAGGAAACTGTTCTCTGGTTAAGGCGGTCAGACCGACCGTCGAGTTGGCAAAACAGAAGCCGTAGCAGAAGGCACCGATGTACATGTTGATATCCAACAAGAGGAAAAGAGTTCCGATCAAGGCGATCGCGCTGGTGATCAGGATCGACTTCTTCGGTCCGATCTTATCCGACAAGGCACCAAAGGAGATCTTGGCTACAATGTTGGCAACCATTGACATCGATACCATCAAAGAACCGACGGAGACCGCATAATTCAGTTTGGCCGCATGACCCGGGAAAAACTGCGGTACGCAGGTCAAAAAGCCGACGATGATCGAATAGATCAGAACCAGAACGAAGATAAAATTGCCGGATTCTTCTTCGTTTCCGTATTCGGAAGACTGTTTTGTCTTGTTTTCTGTGTAGCCGTAAGGCTTGAGCCCCTGTTTTTCCGGCGTGTAGGTCACACCTAAAAACAAAAGCGGTGCACACAATAAGAACATCAATGCCCCATTGACAAAGTAACCGATGCGGAAACCATAATTTTCCACCACAAAGGACAATAGCGGTGAAAACAAAGCACCGGCCGCTCCCGAACAGGCCATGGCAATCGAGGCCATCAGGGCATTATTCTTTTCAAACCAGTTGTTGATATACAAAGAGGCAATGACAATGTGGACAAAACCGCCGCCAAGCCCCCGCATGATTGAAAACAGATACAGGGTAAACAGATTGTTGCTGAATCCGGAAAGAAAAGTTCCGGCAATTAAAAGAACCGCAGAGACAAAGACGACTTTCTCTGCCTCGATGCAGCGGATGAGCCGATTGAAAAACAGAGAACCAAATGCGCTCAGGAGCACATAGATCGTCAACGTTAAAGCGACCGGTCCTCTTCCCACCCCCAGGCTTTCCGCCAGAGGATCAAAGAAAATACCTGCTACATTCTGTACCAGGCCGACCGAACTTGCCAACATGCCGCATAAGGCAATGAGGACGATCAGATGTTTTCTGCTAAGTTTTTCTTTCATTTTTTTTACTTACAAATAGTAACACCGTTTTCTTATGAATTGCAGAATAAAAAAAGGTAGGCCATACGCCTACCCCATAGTTATTCTATCATGATTGTATTTTTCTTGTCTATCGTTTCCTTCTTAGGGACGGTCAGCTTCAGGACGCCGTCCTCGAAGCGGGCATGAACCTCTTCGTTGGAGACATCACCGACATAGAAGCTTCTCGACATCATGCCGGAGTAACGCTCCTGGCGGACGATCTTGCCTTCCTTATCTTTGTCATCTTCATTGATGCCCTTGTTGGCAGAAACGGTCATGTAGCCGTCATTGATCTCGATATTGATATCTTCCTTATGGAAGCCCGGCAGATCAATCTCCACTTCGTAGTGATCGCCGTTTTCCTTGACATCCATCAACATTTCCCTGTTGGCGACATCCATCAACATTTCCCTGTTGGCATGTTTGCCATAGAGTTTACGATCCAGGGATGTCATTTCCTTCATCATGCCGAACGGATCGAACCAATCGTCAAACAAATCATTTTCAAATACTTTAGGTGCTAACATAGTCATTTACCTCCTTTACTTAATTCATTGTTCATATCAAATGAACTATGTCTTTAAGCAAGGGAATGGAGGGATTAGATTCTATATTTTTACCTTAGGATCTTCTCTGATTTCCTTGTACAATTATGTTATAACTCTCTATTTTAGCAATGTCAAGTGGTGAGTGCTAATTTTCTTTTTCTTTATTTTTGAAGGCGTTATAAAGGAAAGAAGTCATATTGGCGAAGTCAAAAGCGGCACCGGCATAGCTCTTGATCGACACATTGTAGATGCCCCAGCAAAGCGATGTGAAGGCAAAAACCAGCTGCAGCTGTCTTGTCGTCGTGTTCTTGTTCAATACGAAAATCGACTGGCCGACATTGGCGATCATCGGCAGATAACCGATGAAACCCATGTTGTTGAAAAGATAACCCAGGATTAGCGACAGGACGATAAAGAAAATCGGCAGACCCTTGAAGCTGATCGAGAAGATCGAAAACAGATTCCGCAGGATCGCCACGGCATCCATGACGATGGCGCTGTATCCCTTTAAGAGTAAGGAACCGCAGGACATGACCGCCATGGCCACGATCTGAAAGATCAGAATCTGATTCTTCTGTTTGCGGGTGGAAGAATAGAAGGTGATCAGCTGGCCGATAATCGTCAGTATATTGGCATACAAAACTTCACGCATACATCAACTATAACACAGCCTCTTTCGTTTCGTGTCTGTGACATCTTGTGCTACATTGGAATTATGAAGTTCACAAAAATACTGCTCGTCCTGTTGTCCTTTTTTCTTATCCTGTCCTTGGTCTCCTGTGCAAGACAGGACAGCGAGATTCAGGAAGAAGACAAGATGGAAAAGGAGAGCGATGATATGAAAGACATCACCATAGAAAAAATCGAATCCCTGCCGGATATGGAATGGCAAAAGAGTGCCTCTTTTCCTGACCGCTTAGGAAAAGTGGACGACACCCTGGCCATGAATTCCATCCTTTCCTTTTATTCCTATGAGGATCAGGGTTTCATCTATTTGCTCATAAAAGAAGGCTTAAAATCCTTCGACTGCTACGTCAATACACGCAAAATAAGCGAAGAAATCACAGAACCGGGCATCTATAAGCTGAACATCGAAAACGCCTCTATAAACGGCTTAAACAGCCTGCAGATCTCTTCTGTGAAGCCGCAGGATGCCTCAATTGAAGTCTACATCCCCTATCCGACGATTCTGGAAGGGGAAGCCTCAAAGGAAGGTTTCCACGTGACAACTTTGGACCTAATTTCCGATCTGATTCAAAGCGATGTCGACCATGGCTTCCCCGGTGCGCAGCTCGCCATCCTTCGTCATGGCAAGCTCGTCTATGCCAAGACCTGCGGATACCTCAATGCCTATGAACCGGATGGCAGGAAGATCGAAAATCCTGTGCCAGCCGACAACAACACGATGTACGACCTGGCTTCGGTGACCAAGATGTTTGGCTGCAACTACGCCATCCAGAAGCTGGTGGAAGAAGGAAAACTCTCCCTTACAGATAAAGTTTCCGACTACCTGGGCGAGGCCTTCTACGAGGACACCCTGGACTTCTCCTACAGCTTTGGTGAAGACGTCGATCTTTATACCCAACAGTCATGGAAAGCCTCCATCACCATTGAAGACCTCTTAAAACACCAGGCCGGCTTCCCGCCGACGCCGCGCTACTTCAACCTCTACGTCGATGCACCAACGCAGGACTACTTGCCTGAGGAAGCGGAGAACCTTCTATACAGCGGCTACGAACATAATGACGAAACCCGCCAGAATACTTTAGAAGCGATCTGTAAAACCCCGCTCTTACATGAGCCGGGCACATCCGTCCTTTATTCCGATGTCGACTACATGGCCCTGGCCTTTGTCATTGAAGAAATCAGTGGCCTTAGACTGGACGAATATATGAAGGAAAACTTCTTTGAACCTTTAGGTCTAACACGGATCTCCTTCAATCCTTTGGAAAACGGCTATACGCAAGAGGATTGTGCTGCCACCGAATTGAACGGCAACACCCGTGATGGCGCTGTCGATTTCCCGGGCATCCGCACCTACACCTTACAGGGCGAAGTCCACGATGAGATGGCCTACCATTCCATGAACGGCATCTCCGGTCACGCCGGCCTCTTCTCCAATGCGATCGATCTGGCGAAGCTGGCAAGTCTGATGTTGACAGGCGGCTATGAGGGACACCACTTCTTCTCCCGTGATCTGATCGACACCTTCATTGCGCCGATCTCCAGGGAAAATGCCAATGCTGCCTTGGGCTGGGCCAGACAGGGCGATGATCGCCGCTCCTGGTATTTCAGTTGTCAAGCTTCTTCTAACACCATCGGCCACCAGGGCTGGACCGGTACCCTTGTGATGATCGATCCGCAGAATGACATCGTCATAGCCTATCTGACCAACGAAAGAAATACATCACTTCCGGATAAGGAAGCCAACGCCAACGACTTCAACGGTCTCTACTACACCGCCTCAACGCTGGGCTTTGTCCCACAGATATTCATGATCGGACTGGATCAGGAAGGCGATGTCAGCGAGCAGCTAAAGAGCCTGCTGAACTCCATGTGCGATGATGCCGAAAGGCTCGCCCAGGGAAGTGAGGAAGGCAGCGCCGCCTATCTCAACTACCTGTCTAAGAAAGCGGTACTCGAGAAATGGCAGGCACAATAAAGTCATAGAAAAAGGAGCATATCGCTCCTTTATTTCAAATATGATTTATTTTCCGTTACCCCAGTCGATCAGTTCTTCAAGCTTCCTTACAAAGGATTCCAGCCCTTCCTTGTCCGCTTCATCAAAGCGGCTCAACAAAGGTGAATCGATGTCCAATACGGCAACGACTTTTCCCTCATGATGGATCGGTACGACGATCTCCGAATTGGAGGCCGAATCGCAAGCGATATGTCCCGGGAATTCGTGGACATTTTTCACTAACTGCGTCTCATCTGTGGCATAGGCCGTACCGCAGACGCCCTTGCCTTTGGCGATATTGACGCAAGCCACCTTGCCCTGGAAAGGTCCCAGCAGCAGAGCATCATTTCTGACCAGATAGAAGCCGGCCCAGTTTAAATCTTTCATGTTTTCATAGATCAGGGCGCTGGCATTGGATAAAAGCGGAATGTAGTTTCTGGAAGATTCACTCAATGCCTCAAGCTGGGCATTCATGATCTTGTAGTCGCTCATCGGTTGTCTCTCCTTCTGCCATAGACCAGAATCAGTCGAAGCATCTGGAAGAGCGTTGAGGCAACACCAGCCACGTAGGTCAATGCTGCTGCCGTCAGAACGGTCTTAGCGCCTTTGAGTTCCTCTTCATCACCGATGCCGCATTCTCTGATCTGCGCCAAGGCGCGTGAGGATGCGTCAAATTCAACCGGCAAGGTGACCAGCTGGAATAAAAGGATGACTCCTTCCAAAGCGATACCCAGCCAGATAAGGTTGGTCTGGCCAAGGAAGAGACCCAACATAATCGCCATATAGCCGGCGTAAGAAGAAATGTTGGCAACCGGCAATAAGGATGCACGGATCTTTAAGAATGCGTAATCGGCCTGATGTTGCAGGGCGTGGCCGCATTCATGCGCGGCGATCGCCATCGAAGCGATGGAATCGGAACTGTAATTGGTTTGCGACAAAGAGACCTTGTTGCTCAGAGGATCGAAGTGGTCGGAAAGATAACCGTTCACTTCTGTGACCTCTACATCGCCTAAGCCGTTTCTGAAAAGGATCTCATTGGCTGTTCTGGCACCGGTAAAACCGTTGCGGTTTCTGATTTTTGAATATCGGGAATAGACTGTGCTGATATAGAACTGGGCACCGAAGGTCACCAGCATCGCCAGCATCGTCAGTCCGTAATAGATGTAATAGTCTTCGTACATGATGATCGTCTCCTTTACTTCTTCTTGCGAAGGAAAAACAGATAGCCAAGGACTGAGGCCATCGTGATCGGTGAAAGGACATGATAGTAGAAACTGAACTGAAACGCCTCTTTGGCAATCAGCACCACATAGACATACTGCAGTGTAAAGTTGATTAGCAGCGAAGCGATGACAAACAGGATAAATACCGTCGTTCTGTCTTTGATCATTTTTCATCCTCCGATCCAATTATTATTATACAGAAAGCGGCTTTCATCTTGTGAAATGATCATAGGCAGACATCTTTGTAAGGATGTCGTCTATAATAAACGTATGAAAACGATCTATCTTGCGGGCGGCTGTTTCTGGGGCGTTGAACACTATCTTTCTTTGATCCCGGGAATCAGCGAAACCACCGTCGGCTACGCCAATTCCGACATTGAAGCACCAAAATACGAAGACCTCAAGGCACACCGCTCTTCTGCGAGTGAAACCGTTGAAGTCAACTACGATGAAGAAAAGATCTCCCTTCAGGAGATCCTGTCTCTCTTCTTTGAGATCATCGATCCGACCCTTGTCGACCAGCAGGGTCACGATGTTGGCCATCAGTATCGTACCGGCATCTATTACGTCGATGAAAAAGACATCCCAGTCATTCAGGATGCCTTGAAAGAACTTTCCAGACAATATGACAAGCCGATCGTGACGGAGTTATTGCCGTTAGAGAATTTCACGATCGCCGAAGACTACCATCAGGACTATCTGATCAAGAATCCGGAAGGCTATTGTCATGTCCCGTTTAAGATGTTTGACCGGGCCAAAAACTACAAAAAGAATTAACCCAGAAACTTGCGGATCTGATCTTCCTTAGCCTTGGTCAGTTTCCGGATCTGGCGGTATAAGCGTTCATAGGACTCTTCAGGAGTCCTTTTATAACACCTGTCGGCAAACTTCTTGCCGAAGAATTCCTCCGGTGTAGCATAGCGGGCAACGCCCCAGCCATAGAAGTTTCCCTTCTTGTCCATCTCATAATCAAAGTCGGTGATCAGTACATATCCCTTCATCTGCAAGGCGGTGATCGTCGTATCAAAACCTTTGCGGGGCACCCAGCTGTCCTTGCCTTTTTCTCTTGGCTTGACATAGCCGCCGATGGCCTTGGCCGTCTTGGATAAGATCGAGTGCTTGGAAGCGATGATATTGTACAAAAACTCCTCGTTGTAGTTGACCAGACCGTCATTGACTCTGGCATCAAAGTCGTAGCCGTCTCTGCGGTAATTGGCCAGATCATAGTACCATTCCTTCTTGACGAAGGCGGCCTTCTTTAAGAAGAACTTGCCATAGGCACACTTGAGTTCCTGAATGACCGGACCTTTCCATTCCCAGACCCCGGGTTCCTCACCGAAGTAGACCTTGGGATCGCAGTGTTCCTCAATGGAAAAACCCTTGATCTCATTTTCAAAAAAAGGAAGGATACCAAAGGCATCGATCGCTTCCTTCAGATCTTCTTTTGTATGGATGATGAAGTCGATCAAAAGATGGACTCCTGTAGAAATTCCACTTCCGCATCGGAAAAGACCACCATGACGCTTTCCTGATGAAAGAAGGCACACAAGTCTTTGGCAATCTCCCTGACCAGTTCGATGTCCTCACCCAGAATCAGAAGCTTTAGGGAAGTCTCTTCCACATAGCTGCCGTCCTCATGGAAGTAGCCGCCGTTGATCACATCATAAGAAAAAGCCGTGTGATAGGAATGACACACGTTCTTCAAGATGGAGATATACTTTTCTTTTTCGAAGATCTGTTTGTGGGTCTTGGCGTCATTGAGACCGACATAGATCTCCGCCCTTTTTGTCTTTTCCAACATTTCAGAATCCCTTTACCAGTAATACGATAAGTGCGGTCGCCACCATGATGAGGCCGACGATCCGATGAAGAACGATCGGCTTTGCCTTGTTGGCATACTTGGCTGCCATGCGGGCAAACAGATAGGTAAAAATGACACAGGCCACCACCTCGATGAGATCAGGCATGCCGTCGATCACAAAGTGGGAGACACCGCCGATCAAGGCAGTGAAAGCCATGATGAAGACGCTTGTCCCCACCGCCAGGTGCATGTCATAACCTAGAGCGATCGTTAATATCAACAGCAGCATCACACCGCCGCCGGCACCGATAAAGCCACAGGTAAAACCGACAAGGATGCCACCGAAGATCGAACGAAGCAGATGTCTGCTGCCGCTCATCTTTGGCTTTTCCTCTTCCTTCTCTTTCATTAAAAGAAAGCGAAGGCCGACCAGTATCAGACCGATCTGCGCCAGATTGCCGACTGCCCGATCGGGAAACAAGGAGGCAGCATAGCTGCCCGCAACGCTTGCCGTTAAGACGCTGATCAAAAGAGGCAGCGCATCTTTGATATCCAGATTTCCGTTTTGATAGTACTGTCTGGCCGATGCCGCCGAAGCCAAAACATCGCTGATCAGACCGATGCCCACCGCCTGATAGACGGGAATGCCCAAAAAGCCCGAGAGGACCGGTCCGATGACGGCAGCAGCACTCATGCCGGCAAAACCGGTACCGATACCGGCTGCCAGGGAAGCCA
>CADAHV010000053.1:10599-20194 GCA_902787775.1 uncultured Erysipelotrichaceae bacterium
TCCTTACTTGGTAAACCAAATTCCGCCGGCTGGAAACGCGGCGAGACGTTTTCCTTGGTGGCAATGACCGCCGAGGCAAGTCTGGTGCCGATGCTGCAGGATTCCCGCAGGCTCTTGCCATAGGTCAGACCGACGGCGATACCGGCAAAGAAGGAATCTCCCGCACCGGTCGTATCGATGACATCGACTTTCTGCGGCGGGCAGAAGCCGTAGTCACCACTCTTGTCGGCGTAGATCGCGCCGCGATCACCTAAGGTCACGACGATCTTTTCGATGTCGGCGTTGGCGATATTGTGAACCAGTCTCTTCTGTAAGAGGTCGATATCGACGCCGTCGTAGTCTTCCGAGAAAAGAAGGCTGGCTTCCTGGTCATTGCAGACGACACAGGAAACTCGGGAAATCAGATCCCTTCTTTCCATGGCGATCGACATATTGGAGACGACCGCAAAGATCTGTTTATGATATTTTTCCGCCAGATCGAAGATCTGTTTCAGAAGGTCGGCTTCCATATCGATCTCGACAACCACCGAATCGGAATTGGAGATGATCTCATCACCGTATTTATCGATGACCTCTTTGATCGGGGAAAGATCCGGACGCTTGGAAATGGAAGCGACGACATCGCCGTTGTTGTCAAAGATTGCCAACCAGGTACCTAAGCCATCCGGGGTGCGGACGATGTAGTCGGTATTGACCTTGTGACGTTTCAGTTTTTCAATGACATCGTTGCCGATGCCGGTATCATCGACCACGCTGACGTAGGTCGGACGCAATTCCAGATTGGCAATATCTTCTGCCACATTGCGGCTGACACCGCCGTGGACCTGAACGACGCGGCCGACGTTGCGGCCGGAAGGAATATACTGGTCGATCGGATAACCCTTGATATCGACAAATACTGCACCAAACACCGTGATTGACATAGATGTTTCTCCTTTAATTGAATCTATTTTATACTATTTTCTCCTCTGGTTTTCAATGACTTAACAGGTCAATGATTTCATCCAGCGTTTTCACGAAACGAATGTCCTTGAGTCTCTCTTCACTGGAAAGACCCAGATCGATCATTTTTTTGAGCTGTATGCGTAATCCTTCATAGTAATCATTCAGATCAAAGAGGATACAGGGTGCTGAAAGATGGCGCAAGGCGCATTTGGCCATGATCTCACTGATCTCCTCCAGGGTCCCTGTCCCGCCGGGAAAGGCAATGAAAGCATCGCCCAGTTCGATCATTTTGTTTTTGCGCTCACTCATCGTTTGCGTGACATAGAGTTCATCGACATCGTCGTTGACAAAACCGGCGTCGATGAAAAACTGCGGTTCCACGCCGATCACCCTGGCGCCGTTATTCTTGGCGCTTCTTGCCAGAACGCCCATCAGGCCGTTATGCGAACCGCCATAGACCAGGGTATGACCGGCTTGGCCGATATAGGCACCGAGTTTTTCTGCTTCGCTTTGTAGACATGGGTCATTGCCAAAGGCCGCTCCCAGATAAACCGTAATATTCATTCTTCCTCCTGAAAGAAAAACAGCCGCAGCTGTTTACTTGACAAAATAGGCCGTCGCAATCGCGCCGGGACCTGCATAGGTACCGACCGTTGCACCGACATAGGAAACTTCGACGTCGGTCTTGTCGTCGTAGAGATCGCCGTTTTCGGCAATGAAGGTCTCGATGTTTTCCCGATCGCTGCCGGAGTAGGCAAAAGCGTATGGCATCGATAGATCGATTTCTTCGCTTTCGATGTAGTCGCGCATGGCCTTGATGCCCTTCTTCATGCCTCTGGCTTTGCCCAAAACTTCCACGCTGCCGTCTTTGATGGTGATCATCGGCTTGATCGCCAGAAGTTCACCGACAAAGGCGGAGGCCGAAGAAAGACGGCCGCCCTTGCGCAGATTTTCCAGGGTGGCAAAGACCGCGATGATCCGCACCTTCTTTAAGGCTTCGTTCAGACTCTCAACGATTTCGTCTGCGCTTTTCCCTTCGTCTGCTAAACGCTTGGCATACTCAACTAAAACTCTCAAGCTGATGCAAAAATGATGGCTGTCAAAGACCTTGACCTTGCCGTCAAATTCCTGCGCCGCCAGCATGGCACTCTGCATGGAGCCGGAAACACCGGAGGAGATCGAAAGATAGACCGCCTCACTGCCGTCGGCCGTTTCTTCCTTGAAGACTTCCGAATAGCGATACGGTGAGATCTGGGAGGTCTTTGGCAGTTCCTCTTCGTTTTCCAGACGGCGGTAGAATTCTTCGTTGCTCATATCGACGCCATCGAAGTATTCACCATCGGAAAAACGAAACTGCAAAGGAATGATCCGCACACCCAGCTTCTTCGCATAGTCCTGCGAAATGTCGCTGGCGGAATCGGAAATGATTTTTACACTCATTCTATCTACCTCCTAGATATACACGCGCTGTATCAGCAGCATATACAAGATCGTCGCCGAGACGATCGTCAATGTTGAATTGTGCTGCCACTTCTGTAATAAGACGGCATAGATGCCGGCAATCAGTTCCGGCAAACAGGCATTGATGCTGGAAAAGTCGGTGTCTCTGAAACAGAACACCACCAGCATCGCCATCGTGCAATACGGCAACACCTTGCCCAGATACATGATGAAGGCCGGCCGTCTTTTCGAAAACAGAATGAACGGCAAAAAGCGGATGGCAATGGTGGTCAAAGACATGATGGCGATCAGAATATAGCTATGCATGATGACCTACCTTTCTCACGATAAACAAGATGACGATGATCAAAGCCATCGACGGGATCAGAAAATTGTCCCGGCCGAAATAGATCAGGCAGGCGATCGAAGCGATAAAGGAAAGGATGACCGGTGTGTGGTCCTTGTTTTTCTCCCACTGGTCGATGACGACGACGATGAATAAGACTGTCATTGAAAATTCAATGCCACGAAAATCAAACGGCAGGACATCGCCTAAGATACTACCTAAGACGCAGCCCGTGATCCAGTAACAGTGATTGAACAAAGACAGATAGAAATAGTAATCTTCTTTATTTAACCCGCTCATCTTACGGTTGCAGACAATCGAAAAGGTCTCATCGGTCAGTGCGAAGATGTCATAGAGCTTGTGCTTTTTTAAATCCTTATATTTATCCAGCATCCCGATCCCATAGAAGAGATGGCGGATGTTGACCATGATCGTCATGATGAAGACCGTCAGATAGGAGGCCGCTGAGGCTAAAAGCTCCACGCCCACGTATTGCATCGAACCGGCGTAAATGAAAACAGCCATCAGAAAGCTGTGTAAGAGGCCAAAGCCTTTGGTGTCCATCAGCACGCCAAAACCGATCCCCAAGACCAGGTAACCGGGAAGGATGACGAGCGAATCGCGAAGTGCGGTTTTAATCGACGGTCTCATTTCTTCTATTATAATTCAAAGGCGGAATTATGGCTTTTTAATGCAGTTTTTCATTGATTTAATATGTAAATCATATTATATTTTTATTGTTGCCTATGAATAAATATCAGATATTTACAGACGCTACCGCCGACCTCAACGAAGAACTGATGAAAGGTCTTCCTGAAGTCAAGATCATTCCGATGGAGATCCGCATCGATCAGACTCCTTACATCTACGGACCGGGCGGCAATATCGATCATGAGCTGTTCTATTCGATCCTCGACACGCAAAAGGAAGTCATGACCTCCGGCATCAACCCTGAAGTCTACGAGTCCTATTTTGAGGAAGCTCTGAAGGAAGGAAAGGATGTCTTATACATCTGCTTCACCTCCGGCTTGTCTTCCACCTACAACACGGCTCGCATCATCGTCAGGGAACTGGATGAAAAGTATCCGGACCGCAAGATCTACTGCCTGAATTCCTACTGCGCCTCCATTGGTGAAGCCTTCATCGTCTATGAAGCGGCCAAGCGCCAGTCCGAAGGCATGGGCTTTGATGAACTGATCGACTACATCCACAACGAACGCTTCAACGTCTCCCACTGGTTTACCCTGGATAATTTCGATTACCTTCTTAAGGGCGGACGCATCTCGCCGGCTGCTGCCGCGATTGCCTCAGCCTTGCAGATCAAGCCGTTGCTCAGTGTGGATGAAGAAGGGAAACTTTATGTCCCTGCCAAGACCAGAGGCAGAAAGTCTTCGATCGCCACGATCCTGAAGAAGATCGACAGCGACTGGAAACCGGAAAAAGACATGACGATCATCGTCGGTCACGGCAACTGCCCGGAAGAAGCTGAAGCGATGAAGGAAAAGATCCTGACTCACCATCCGGAAGCGACCGTATATATCATGCGGGTCGGACCGGTCATCGGCTGTCATACCGGACCAAGCATCCTGGCTGCCGTATTCTATCGCTAAACAACCGCGCAAGCGGTTTTTTTGTACCCCCATTGATTCCCCTTTCTACAAAAAGGCATTATGATGAAAGAAGAAAAAGGAGTAAGCACAATGAAAAAGATCGGATTTATCGGGACCGGCTACATGGGCGGTGCCCTTGCCACAGCCGCTTCCAAAAGCGGACTTGATATAGAGATCCTGCTGGCCAACCGTCACAAGGAAAAGGCCGAAGCTTTATGCAAGCAGATCGGCGGCACTGTCACAGACAATAAGACGGTTGCCAAAGAAGCGGACTACATCTTCTTAGGCGTTAAACCGCAGATCCTGGAAACTGTCTATCAGGACATTAAAGATGTATTGAAACAGCGAACAGACCGCTACGTCATCGTCTCAATGATTGCCGGCAAGGAACTTCCCTTCCTGAAGGATATGTTCGGAAGTAAACCGATCATCCGCATCATGCCCAACATGCCGGTCATCGTCGGCAGCGGCTTAAGCCAGTACGTCTTCAACGAAGAAGTGAATGAGGAAGAAAAGGACTTCTTCCTAAAGCTCATGGCTCCAAGCGGTGTCTTAATGCAAAACGAAGAACACTATATGGCTTCCGTGGGCGGCGTCACCGGCTGCGGTCCGGCCTTTGCGGCGATGTTTATCGAAGCTCTGGCGGACGGTGCGGTGGTCTGCGGCGTTTCCAGAAAAGACGCCTACGTCTATGCGGCGGAAATGATGAAAGGAACGGCTGACCTCTATCTCAAATCCGGTCAGCACCCGGGCGCCATCAAAGATTCCGTCTGCTCACCGGCCGGATTGACGATCGAAGGTGTGAGAGTATTGGAAGAAAAAGGCTTCCGCTCCGCTTTGATCGAAGCCCTCATTGCCACCTACGTCAAACGATTCTAGACAAAAAGGACTTTCTCAAAAGCACATCGCTTTCTGAAAAAGTCTTTTCTTTTGCCTACCAGTTTTCGTAACGGCTCTGTTTATCGACCGCTTCGATCTCTTTCATCTGTTCCTCACTTAAGGAAAAGTCAAAGATGTCAAAGTTTTCCTCAATATGATCCGGATTGGAAGAACCGGGTATGACGATGTAACCTTCCTGGATCTGCCAGCGTAAGATCACCTGGGCTGAGCTTTTGCCTGTCTCTTGCGCAATCTTTACGATCGTCTCATTTTCAAAGTTTTCCGCTGTATGACCGCGGCCACCGAAGGGATACCAGGACTCGATTACGATCCCTTTCGTTTTGACGTATTCCCTTAATTCATTATTTTGATAGTAGATGTGGTTTTCGTTCTGGATGACGGCAGGCAGGACTTTGGCATAAGAGAGAACCTCATCCACCTGTTCCTTACTGTAATAATTGGAAATGCCAATACTTTTGACCAGACCGTTTTTCAAAGCCTCTTCCATTGCCCGATAGACCGACTCATCATCATAACCCGGCTGATGGATCAGGATCAGGTCCAGATAATCCAAGCCCAGATCTTTTAAAGAATCTTCGATTCCCTTATAGGCCCGATCGTAATCGGAAGGCATGATCTTGGATGTGACAAAGATCTCTTCTCTTTTGACGAATCCCTCCTTGATCGCTCTTTGGATCCCTCTTCCCACATCTTTCTCGTTGCCATAATAGCGCGCCGTATCGATGAGGCGGTATCCCGTCTTCAAGGCATGATAGACGCTGTCCTCGCAGGTCTGTCCCTTCAAGGTCCAGGTGCCTAAACCAAGGATCGGCATCTGATTGCCGTCATTTAAAGTGACATACATATCGATATCTTCTTTCTTTATTTCTTCCTGTATGATTGTTTCTTCGGCAGCTCTCTTGCAGCCGCTCAGCAGAAGCAGGCCAAGCACAAACATAAACAACACTTTTCTCATTATAAGCTCCTGGCCATTCTTCGTATCTTATCCAGAACGTTTTTGTCGTGGTTGGTATAGAGGCCAAGGTTTTCCAGTTTCAGATAGCCTAAGAAATCGCCGTCAAAGGAAAATTTTGCGCCTTCGTACATATCGTCATCACCGGAGCTCAAAAACATCGCGACTTTCTTTAATGTTTCCGGTGCCTTTGGATACAGGGCGGCATAGAAGCGGTCGATGACGCACTTGAGCTGGCCGGAGATATTGTGATAGTAGATCGGCGACGCCAGCACCAGCATCTCACAATTCTTGAGCTGTGCATAGATCTCTTCCATGTCATCCTTCTGTATGCAGGAACCATTGCCGGCCCCATGGCAATACTCGCAAGCCATGCAGCCTTTGATGTTTTTCTGACACACATTGATGATTTACGCATCGTGACCCTTGGCTTTCGCCTCTTTTATAAAGACATAGCACATCCTGGCGGTATCGCCGTTAGGCCTTGGACTTCCGTTCAGTACCAGTATTTTCATGTTTACTTCCTCTATAGAAGGCGCAGAACCATCTGCGCCCTTATTTTCATTATTTCAGATTTTCACCAAAGAAGCTTTCCAATTTGTCAAACGGGATGTATCCCTTGTCACCGCCGTCATAAAGATCGGTATGGACGGCATCCGGGATGATCAGCAGTTCCTTGTTGTCAGTGTACTTGCTGTCTCTGACCATGTCGGCATAGGCCTCTTTGGAGAAGTAGCAGGAATGCGCCTTTTCGCCATGCATGATCAATACGGCACTGCGGATCTCGTTGCTATTGCACAGGATCGGCTGATTCATGAAGGATTCACAGCCGATGACATTCCAGCCGTTATTGGAATTGAGTGAGCGTTCATGATAGCCTCTTTCGGTCTTGTAGTAATCATGATAGTCCTTCACAAAGAACGGGGCATCTTCCGGCAGCGGATCGACGACACCGCCGCCCGTCTTGTATTCACCGTTCCTTAAATCTTCCAGTCTTTGCGCACACATCGCTTTCTTCTTCTGGTAGCGCTGTTCCTCGCTGTCTTCCGCATCGAAATAACCCTTCGCATTGACTCTGGTCATATCGTACATCGTTGAAGCGACCGTTGCCTTGATGCGGGTATCCAAAGCTGCTGTATTGAGAGCCATGCCGCCCCAGCCGCAGATTCCGATGATGCCGATGCGTTCCGGGTCGACCTTCTCATTTAAGGAAAGGAAGTCGACAGCTGCCATAAAATCTTCGGTGTTGATATCCGGTGAGGCCATGTAGCGGACATTGCCGCCGCTTTCTCCGGTAAAGGACGGATCAAAGGCGATGGTCAGAAAACGTCTTTCCGCCATTGTCTGGGCATAAAGACCGGAGCACTGTTCCTTGACGGCACCGAAAGGTCCGCAGACAGCGATGGCCGGAAGCTTTCCTTCCTTGCCTTTTGGCACATACATATCTGCCGCCAGGGTGATGCCATAGCGGTTCACAAAGGTCACTTTGCTGTGCTCGACTTTATCACTCTTGGCAAAGGTCTTATCCCACGCGCTTGTCAGTTTCAGTTCTTCTTTCTTCATCTTTTTCCCTCTCTTTTCTTCTGATCAGATAATCAAGACGATCGATCTTTTGTTGTTCCTCATGGATCTTTTCCAGCTGCAGGCAGCGCTGCCGTTTTAACTGTTTCAGCAAATCAGCGCCCTGCAGGTGCAGGAAGGCTTCGATGACTTCTTCATCGATGCCGGCACCTATAAGATCCTCTCTCAGATCGTTCATATACCTCGTCCCTCTCTTCGCTTTCATCTTAACAAGTGGATTCTTTCTTCGCTAATCGTTATAATTTATATCGTGATATAACTTCTATTCATAACAAGGAGAGACCATGGAGATCAGAAATCTGCGTTACTTTCTTGCCGTGGCAAGAGAAGAAAACATGTCAAAAGCCGCTGCTTCATTGCATATATCGCAACCCGCCTTATCCAAAGCCATCCGTTCCTTGGAAGAAGAGCTGGGCAAGAAACTCTTTTTGCGTCACAGCTTTTCCATTGAACTGACCGATGAGGGCGTTCTCTTGCGGGACAGGGCCGAAGATCTGGTCTTAATGGCCGACAAGATTGAAAAGGAATTCCTCTTTCTGGATGACGTCACTTCAGGCGATATCTATTTCGGACTGGCGGAATCCTATCAGGTCAGACACCTGGCCAAAGAGATCGCGCTTTTTAAGAAACGCTATCCGGGACTTCGCTACCATGTCAGCAGCGGCGATACCGAACAGGTTACCGAGAAGCTCGACAAGGGGCTCCTTGATTTTGCCCTGATCTGTGAGACACCGGACAGCCGCAAATATGACTACATTCTTCTGCCGGAAGCAGACAGCTTTGGCGTGGTGATGAAAAGTGACTGCCCTCTGGCCAAAAAGAAAAAAATACAGGCCAAAGATCTCAAAGGCCTGCCCCTGTTCTGCTCGGAACAGTCATGGAAAAACGACATCGCCCCCTGGGCGAAGGAAGCCTTTGCCGACTATATCCTGGAAGGTTCCTTCCGTCTGTCTTATAACGGATCAATGTTCACCAGAGAAGGCCTCGGTTACTTATTGACCTTCGATCATCTGATCGACACTTCCGATCAAAGCGGTCTGGTTTTTCGCCCTTTGGATCCGCCGCTTGTGATCAAGCAATACATCATTTTCAATAAATACCAGTCCTTTACACCAATCGCCCAGCGCTTCCTCGAACAGATCCGGGAATCCTTCGCGCAGAGCGAGAACTAAAAAAAGACCGTCCACGGTCAAGTGCCGCAAACGGTCTTTTTAAATGCGTTTAGCTTAAGGAATCAACGATGGCTTCGATCGCCGCTTCGATACCTTTGACGACATCATCCTTGGAAAGAGAAGCTGTCTCTTTTCTGTTGAGGACCTGTTCATGTAAGAACGGGACATGCATGAAGCCGCCGATGGTGTTCGGGAATTCCTTTTCAATGTAGTAACGTACACCGTACATCAGGTGGTTGCATACATAGGTACCTGCCGTATTGGATACAGCAGAAGGAACGCCGGCCGCTTTGATATATTCGACCATCTTCTTGATCGGTAAAGTTGAGAAGTATGCAGCAGCACCGTCAGCAAATACCGGCTGATCGACAGGCTGATTTCCTTCGTTATCAGGAATACGGCCGTCATCACAGTTGATGGCAACTCTTTCCGGCGTGATTTCATATCTGCCGCCGGCCTGACCGATACATAAGACAACATCCGGATTTTCCTTCTTCATTGCCTCGTGGACGGTCTCAATCGCCTTGCCGAATACAACAGGCACATAGCACTTGACGACCTGTGCACCTTTGATCTCATCTTTGACAAGCTGTACAGCTTCCTGAGCGGGATTGATGGTTTCGCCGCCAAATGGTTCAAAACCTGTAAG
>CADAHV010000054.1:0-9878 GCA_902787775.1 uncultured Erysipelotrichaceae bacterium
TCCAAAGCGATGAACAATTACCGCAAGGCCTTCTTGCGTCAGGATGAGGAGCGCTTCAACGCGTATCTGGCTCAGGTAGCCAAGGGCAAGGCCAACATCAACGCTTCCGTTCTTTATCCGTATGACATCGTCGAAAAGTATTTAAGCGGCGGTGCATACGATGAGGTTCTGGAGGCCCAGTGGAAGGCGCTGCCGGACTATGTCGATGGCGACAAGCGCTTCTTGGTCATGGCGGATGTTTCCGGTTCGATGTATGGCCGTCCGATGGCAACGTCGGTTTCTCTGGCCATCTACTTCGCCCAGCGAAACAAAGGCCCTTTCGCCAACACTTTCATGACCTTCTCCAACCGTCCGGAGCTGGTCACCTTAAAAGGGGAAAACCTCTTTGAGCAGGTACGCTATGTCTCTAACGCCGATTGGGCCATGAACACCAATGTGGAGGCGGCCTTCGACCTTATCCTTAAAACAGCGGTAAAAAACCGGGTTGGCCAGGATGAGTTGCCGACGTCGATCGTCATCATCTCCGATATGGAGTTTGACCGCTGTTCCAATCCGGACTGGACGTTCTATGATACGATGAAGGCGAAGTATCAAAGCTTTGGCTACGAGCTGCCCAATATCGTCTTCTGGAACGTCAATTCCATCAAAAATACCTATCAGGCATCATTTGACCGCAAGGGTGTCCAGCTGGCTTCGGGTTCCTCAGCCACCGTCTTTGCCTCTTTAACCGAGGGCAAGGACATGGCCCCTTACGATTACATGTGCTCTGTCTTAAACGCTAAGCGTTACGCACCGATCATCGTATGAGTCAATCCTTACACTCATACGCTGAGGAAAGGATTTCATATGTTCAAGATCAAAGGAAAATACAATGAAGCGATCGTCTATGCGTCTGTCTGCGATGAAAATGCAAAGGCGCAGTTAAAGACGATCTGCGATATGGAAGTTTACAGAAACTGCAAGATCCGCATCATGCCGGATGTGCACGCCGGTGCCGGCTGCACGATCGGTACAACGATGGCCGTTACGGATGCCATCACGCCAAACATGGTCGGTGTCGATATCGGCTGCGGCATGGAGACGATGATGATCAGGGAGAAGGATTTTGATCCGAAAAAGCTGGATGCCTTGATTCGGGCAAAGATTCCGGCCGGCATGAATGTCAGAGAAGAAAAGCATCCCAATGCCGATCAGGCGGACGTCTTTTCTCTTCGCTGCATGAATCATATAGAACACCTGGAGAAGGAACTCAAGGCAATCGGTACCTTGGGCGGCGGCAATCACTTCATCGAAGTCGATAAGGATGAAGAGGGAAATCTCTATGTCGTCATCCATTCCGGATCAAGACATTTGGGCAAGGAAGTTGCCGAGATCTACCAGCGCAAGGCTTTTGAACAGATCAAAGGTACCGATAAGGAAAACATCGCAAAGCAGATCGAGGAATTGAAGAAGGCCGGCAAGGAAACGCAGATCACTGAATTTTTTGAAGAGATCAAGAAGAATGCCGTCATCGATATTCCAAGAGAACTTGCCTATGTGAGAGGTTCCTTGTTTGAAGACTATATCCACGATATGAAGATCATGCAGGAATATGCCGACATCAACCGCAAGACGATGATGCAGATCATTGTCGAGGGTATGGGCTTTACGCCTGTGGAAAGCTTTACGACGATCCACAACTACATCGATACCGATGCGATGATCTTGAGAAAAGGTGCTGTCAGAGCAGCCAAGGGAGAAAAGCTGTTGATCCCAATCAATATGCGTGATGGTTCTTTGATCTGCATCGGCAAGGGCAATGAAGACTGGAACTGTTCGGCACCTCACGGTGCCGGCAGGATCATGCCAAGAGGCCAGGCGATGCGTGAACTTTCCGTTGAGGAATTTCGTAAGCAGATGGAGGGTATCTATTCCACCAGCATCTCCGTGAATACCCTCGATGAAAGCCCGATGGCTTACAAGGATATGAAAGACATTGTCGATCAGATCCATCCGACGGCTGAGATCATAAAGATCATCAAGCCGGTCTATAATTTCAAAGCGGATTAAGACTGCCTCAGGGTAGTCTTTTTCTGTGTATACTGAAGGTGGATTCAAATGTAAGAGGGGAAAGACATGAACTATAGAGTATTTACCTATGGCACCTTGATGAAGGGAAGATCCAATCATCATTATGTGAAAGATGAGCAGTATCTTTATGATGGCGTCCTCTATGGCTACGGTCTGAAGGAAACGCCATACGCCTATCCGGCAGCCATTCCGATGGAAGGCTTCAAGGTCTATGGCGAGATCTATGAAGTCGATGAGAAAACCAAAAAGGAAATGGACGAACTGGAAGATGTCGGCGTTCTCTATGACTGCAAGGAAGTGGAAGTGGAGACGGAAAACGGAAGTGAGAAGGTGCTGTTTTACGAATACATCGAGGATACTTCTTTCATGAAGACCCGAAAGCCGGAAGGCAAATGGAGTGTCATACGTCAGGATATCGACTGATCCGATTTCTTGATAAGCGGCTTTTGTGCGGTTATAATCGGGTATAGTTTCCAAAAAGGATAAGGAATGACGAAGCAAAGAAAGGCAACGACACAGAAAGCGATTACCGGCATCGCAATAGCGATGTTGTTTGTGATTGCCTTGTTTGCCTTCTGCTATCACGTTCATGAAGAAGGCCATGTATGCAGCGGACAGGATTGTGCCATCTGTGCCTCGTTAAGGCAATGCAGACAGACGAAATCGCAGATCGAAGCGATCTATTGGATCTCAACACTTTTCGTGGTCTTTGTGCTGCGTTGTTTCCTGAGACAGTTCTTTTGTCTGCTGCCTGCTTTGTGGCGGTTTATTCCTTTGCGGAAGATCCGTCTGAATAATTAAAGAGCCTTCGTTGAAGGACCATCTGTTCCATAAACAGATTCTTAGAAAAACGGAGGTTTATCATGAAAAAAGTTTGGATTTCAATACTATCAATTTTACTGATGACATCTTTTCTTTCGGCCTGCGGCGAAAAGAAAGAAGATGCAGGAGAGAAAAAGATCAAGATTGTCACAACGATCTTTCCGGAATATGACTGGGTCAGAAATATCGTCGGCGCAGAAAATGAAACGATCGAAGTGGATCTGCTGGTCGACAGCGGTGCCGATCTGCACAGCTTTCAGCCGACGGCGGAAGATATCCTGAAGATCTCGACCTGTGACCTTTTTGTCTATGTCGGCGGTGAGTCCGATGAATGGGTGAATGATGTTTTGCGCGATGCGATGAATAAAGACATGAAGGTCGTCAATCTGCTGGAAAGTTTAGGCGATAGCGTCAAACAGGAAGAAGTGATCGAAGGCATGCAGGAAGAAGAGCACGAACATGAAGAAGATCACGATCACGAAGAAGGCGAATACGACGAGCATGTCTGGCTTTCTTTGCGCAATGCCTCAAAGCTGGTGAAAGTGATCTCTGAGGCAATCGTATCGATCGATCCTGACAATCAAAACACCTATGAAGAAAACACTGCCGCCTATCTTGAAAAGGCAAAGGCACTGGATAAGGAGTATCAGGAAGTCACGGAGAAGGCAGAGGTGAAGACTTTGCTGTTTGCCGATCGTTTCCCGTTCCGCTACATGGTGGATGACTACGGTTCAAACTATTATGCAGCCTTTGTGGGCTGTTCGGCGGAAACGGAAGCCAGTTTTGAGACGATGTCTTTCCTGACAAATAAAGTGGATGAACTTGGTCTTTCTTCGATCATGACCATTGAAAGTTCCGATCAGAAGATCGCCAAGACGGTGAAAGAAAATTCCAAGACCAAGGATCAGCAGATCCTGGCGATGGATTCCATGCAGTCGGTCACGGCAAAAGATGTTGCGGATGGCACGACCTATCTTTCGATCATGGAAGAAAATCTCAGTGTCTTAAAAGACGCACTGAAATAATTCACAAAGAGAAGTTCTTTGATTGAAAGAAAGAAAGATTATAGAATGAATCTGTAGGAGAAAATTATGCCTCAGGTAAAATGTGAATTTTGCGGTGCCTACATTGACGAGACAGCGGAAAAGTGTCCCAACTGCGGGGCGGTCAATACCAACTTCAAGCGCATCGTCTCTGATACACCGCGTACAATTGAAGAACTGAAAGAATGGTACATGGCCAGAAAACTGCCGCCGGAAAGCGTGACGCGCTTTTTCATCGGCAAGAATGTCGAAGAGCCGAAGGCTTTCGGTATCTACAAGGACGGTTCCAATTTCATCGTCTATAAAAACAAGGCAGACGGCAGCCGGGCGATCCGTTACAAGGGAACGGATGAGGACTATGCGGTCAATGAGCTCTATCTGAAACTCAAATCGGAGATCCTCAATCAAAGAAGCCGCAATATATCCAGATCCGCAAAGCGGGGTTCGGATAGGGCGCTGTTTGACAATCCGCTGCTTACGGCCATTTATGGAGGTGGCGCTCTGGTGGTTCTGGCGGTGGTCGGCATCGTCATGCCGGTATGGTTCTTTTTGATCTGTCTTGCCGTAGTCGCTGTTGCCGCAGCTGTCATCGTCAAGAAAAGAAGCTTAAAGGGTTTCCTGATCGGCGTTGTGGTACTGGTGGTGGTTTCCATGACTTCGATGATCGCCTTTATCGCCGGTCAGAATTCGCTTCATAAGCACGACGGCTATTACAGCCACGGTCCCAACTATTATTATGTACAGGGCCATGATGTCTATCAGTACGACACCGATGACTGGTACTACTATGACAGCTATGACAATTTCGATACGGAGTATGGTGACTACACCTATGAATCCAGCACCTACGAGGGTGATGCTTCCTATGGTGATTTCAAGGATTCCTATTACTATAATGACGACTGGGATTCTTCCTCTTCCTCATCGTCATCATCATCCGACTGGAGTTCGGATTCCGATTATGACTGGGACTCCGATTCCGACTGGGATTCCGGCGGTTCCGACTGGGATTCCGACTGGTAAGGCTTTCTAAGGCTGAGCGATCAGCCTTTTCTTTTGGTCTTTGGGAAGTTCAAAAGAAAAGCATGGTATCCTGTAAGTGAAGTAAAGTGAAATAATCACAAGGAGACTGACGATGGCAATTTTGAAACTGGCACCTGCTTTGAAAGATTATCTCTGGGGCGGGCAGCGCTTAAAAGAAGAATTCGTTATCGTCATCAACGGCAAGATTCCGCAGATCGCCACAGCAAAACTCGGAAAAGAAGCTGGGATTATCGGCGCTGCCAATCTATAATAGATTCATATCTTAGGAGATTAGATTATGTTAGATATTGAATACCTCTTACTCTTGCAGAGATTCCGTATTGCGATCAACGATGCTTTGACACCGTTTTTTGAGTGGCTGTCCAATTTTGCCGTCTCCTATCTTCTCCTGGTACCGGTCTTTGTCTACTGGGCCATCCACAAAAAGAAGGGCTATTACGTCTTGTCCGGTTATGCCATCGTTTCGGCTGCCGTTGCGCTGATCAAACTCTGTGTCTGCGCCTATCGTCCCTGGATCCGGGATATCAGAGTTGTTCCGGCAGGTGATGCGATCCGTACGGCAACCGGCTATTCCTTCCCGAGCGGACATACCGTACTGGCAACCAATCACTACGGCGGCATCGGCCGCATTGAATACAAAAAGAGAAACTGGATCACTTACCTCTGTGTATTCCTGATCCTGCTGACCGGCTTTTCCCGCAACTATCTCGGTGTCCATACGCCGCAGGATGTCTTCGTTGCCATTGTCCTGGCAGTTGCTGTTTTGATTTTTACGGAACGGCTTTTGAAGTATCTGGACGAACATCCGGAAAAGGAAGATATGCTGCTGCTGTTTGGCATTCTCTTCAGTGCTGCTTCGATCACCTTTATGACCTTCAAGCCTTATCCGATGGATTATGTTGACGGCAAGCTGTTGGTCGATCCGTTCAGGATGATGAACGATGGCTATGGTGATACCGCCAGACTCACTGCCTTATGCATGGCCCGTTATATCGAAAAGCGTTTCATTAAGTTTGAAGCTACCGGTACAAAAGGAAAGGGCCTGATCGTTTCTTTGATCGGTCTGATTCCTCTGGCTTTGGCGATCGCTTTCTTACGGGCACCGCTGGATCAGATGCTGGGAACCCATTGGGGCCACTTCACCTATAACTTCATCTGTGTCTTCTATATCATCGCCCTCTATCCGGCGATCATCAAGGCGACCTGCAACAAATGACCGAGAAACAAAAAACACTTGCGAATCTGAAACGCAAGTGTTTTTGTTTTGCATTGTATTGTCTGACTATTGTCTTACGAAATGCATCGTGACGCCTAAGACAGTAGACTTGACGCCGCCTTCTTCATTCTTAAAGGTCATCTTTGCATCACCGGTAAGCTTGAAGCCGTCAGATAATTCTTCCCAGTTGGCATTGGTTACATCATCTCCTGAAGCCAGGACAGCGGTACCGTCACCGTTCAGGGTCAGAATGATTTCATTTTCCGGTGCGCTCTTCTCGCTTCCGATGGTCATGGATTCGCATTTCCAGGTACCGATGTATTTGGAATTGGCGACATCCTTGTTGCCTCTTTCTCCGCAGGCGCTAAGCAGTATTGCAAGCATGAAGACCATGATCAGCAGTTTCTTTTTTATTTGGATAAGTTCCTTTCTCTGTATTTCTCTTTGACGATTTTCAGAATTGTTCAATATCGTCCTTTTTCATTGTGCCAAAGAGAACTTAACATACAAAACACTTTAATGTTGCTGTGTTTATTTTGAAATAAAGTTTTTGATGATCTGTTTGTAGCGTTCAGGATCTTTGACCACCGATTGGGCGTGGTCAGCGCCTTCAAAGAGATGCAGTTCACTGTCCTTGTTTCGGACGGCGTCATACATCGCTTTGGAATGATGCGGGCCGATCAGATTGTCACTGGTCCCGTGGATGAAGCAGATCGGGACATCGCAATTCTCTATGGCTTTGATCGGTGAGGTTTCCTTGATGTGATAGTGATACAGCAGCAAGGCCAGCCGGTTTAAGATCGGCGTGATGAAGAGCTTGGGGATGTGCAGGTTCTTCACGACAAATTCGCCAAACAGCATGTCGGAATCGCAGAACGGACAATCGGCGATGATCCTATCGACCTTGCGGTAGCGGTTAACCAGCAGCACGGTTGCCGCTCCCATCGATTCGCCATGCAAGATGATCTTCGGATCGTGATACTTTTCGTTGACCATATCAATGAGGGCCGCCAGGTCTTTCGATTCCTTTTCACCTAAAGTGGAGTAATCGCCGGTGGATTCACCGAAGGAGCGCTCATCATAGAGGACGATCTGATAGCCGGCTTCATAGAACATCTTGGCGTACTTGATGGAATTGTAGCGGTTGGCGGTGTGACCGTGGGCAATGATGGCGACCTTGTTTTCCCTGTTTGGATTTTCTATGAATTCGCCATATAGGACAGCGTTGTCCCGCTCCAGTGTGAAAGCTTCCTTTTGCCACTTGTTTTCGTAGTCTTCGATGGCATCGGAAAAGCCGTTGTCGATCTCCTGTTTGCGGGTCTGTTCTTTGCTTTTGCCGCCCGGCTTGACGATCAGCATCAGGCACTTGTAGCTGATGCCGATCAGCACACAGAGGATGACAAGAAGAAGGATGAGTATGATTTTGATCATGATTTTTTATGGTGCTTTGCCGCAAAAAGAAGCGGGATAAAAGTGACCAGGATCAGCAGGGTCGATACCAGAAAGAGGACATTGGTCGGCAGGTAGGCAGTCAGTCCGTTGGCGTCAAGGATCTCGCCGTTATTCTTGATGATCGGGTTGGCGATGAACGGAGAGACGATCCACGGGATGAGGACGAAGAAGATGATGCGGAAGCCTTCAAACTGTCCCTTGGCATCTTCCGGGAAGAGCTGTTTCATCCAGACCGAGGTGACCTGCATGAACATGATGTAGCCGCAGCCAAAGAAGAAGAGTCCGACCAGCAGCGGCCAGTTCATGATGGTCGACGGATCGATGAATTCCGGTTTGCCGAATAAGCCCAGGATGCCGACGCCGACGATCGAAAGGATGATCGAGATCGAGGCAGCCAGGGTGAACTTGTTTCTGTTGAGAAGTTTCGATGCCGGGATGACCGAGAACATGCCCAGTATGAGAGCGATGCCCTGGATGATGCCGATATCGCCGGCGCTGAAGCCGAGGTAATAGATCATGTAGTTGCCCACATGCGGATAGTAGACGTTGAAGGCGATGAAGTAGGTCGTTAAGACCAGGAAGACCCAGACCAGTTCCTTGTGCTTCAGTAAGGCCTTGAGATCAAAGGCGGAGAAGAGCTGTTCAAAGAAGCTTCCTTCTTTGTAAGGTTTGAGGCCTTTGACATCTTTGACGACGAATAAGGAGAGGATGCCAAAGAGGATGGCACCGCCGCCCATGACGGTAAACAGACGCATGTAGTTGTCGTTGCTTCCGATCAGTAAGCCGCCGACGATAGTGCCGATGATCGTACCGATGACCGGCTGGGTAGCCAGAGCTGCGCCAATGCCGCCGCGGTTTTCTTCATTCATGTTGTCATTGAGCCAGGCGTTGAAGCTGGCGTCATTGCCCATGGAGCCAAAGAAGGACATGAGGGCATCGGCCAGAACAACGGCTGTCGCTGCCAGCATGATGCCGGAAGCACCTTTTCCTTTGGCGATGAACTCGGTCGTGCCAAACAGGATCGTGAAGATGCCCCAGAGGATGTAGCCGATGGCCATGAAAGGTTTGCGCTTGCCAAGGCGGTCCGACATCGTTCCGAAAAGGAAGGTCGATATCGTCGTGGCGATGGCTGAGACGGCGACCATCCAGGAGATGATCGTCGGATCTTTGGCAATCTTGGCGTAGACGAAGGTATTGAACCACTGGTTTTCAATGTTCCAGCACAGCTGGCCGATGATTCCTAAGCCCCAGACCAGGATCCAGAAAAGAAATTTCGATTGTTTATTTTTCATAAGTATAGACCTCTTTGATTTCATTGTAATACCGGTAGACGTTTCGTGTTTTGTTTTTTATAGAAATTAAAAAACCGGATTTCTCCGGTTTGATGTCTAGTCGAGGACTTTGGCTGCGTTTTGCAGCAGTTCGATGATCGGAAGATGTTGCGGGCAGACGCCTTCACATTGACCACACTGGATACAATCGGAAGGTCCGCTCTTCTTTTCCTTGAGGCGGGCATACATCCGATCGGTTCTCTCGGATTTACCATACATGTTGATGGCGTTGATGGTCTTGAAGATGTCAGGGATGCCGACATTCATCGGACAGCCGTCTGTGCAGTAGCTGCAGCCGGTACAGCCGATCTGCGGCGTTTCCTTCATGATGGTGACGACTTCTTTGATCGTCTCTTTTTCTTTATCGTTCAGCGGTGTGAAGCCGGTGAAGGTCTTGACGTTGTCTTCCATCTGTTCCAGCAAGGACATACCGGATAACAATGTCATGACACCTGGCAAAGAGCCGACATAGCGAAGGGCCCAGGAAGCGATCGACTTATCTGGATTGACGGCTTTGAATTTTTCTTCCAGGTCATTTCTTAACTGGGCAAGGCTGCCGCCCTTGATCGGTTCCATGACGACGATCGGGATCGCCCTTGATCGGTTCCATGACGACGATCGGGATATTGCGTTCGCTCAGGATCTCGTAGAGCTTGCCGGAGCAGACTTTTTCCGAATCCCAGTCGAGGTAGTTGAGCTGGATCTGGACGAATTCCACATCAGGGTACTTGTCTAAGATCTTGACCAGCATATCCGGTGTTCCGTGGAAGGAGAAACCGAGATGTCGGATCAGACCCTGTCTCTTCTTTTCGAATCCGAAATTGAAGCAGTCGTATTTTTCGTAGTTGGCGAAATTCTCATCGTCCACCGCATGCATCAGATAGAAATCGAAGTAGCCGG
>CADAHV010000055.1:0-12880 GCA_902787775.1 uncultured Erysipelotrichaceae bacterium
CGGGATTTCTTTTTCTGGCGAACGACGCTGACATAGGGTTCCTTGGAATCCTTGATCAGGATGTAAGGATAGGATTTGTCATCCTTAAAGACGATATTGTATTTGGGATCGTGCTCCTTGATCAGGTTGTATTCCAGGATCAGCGCTTCTTTTTCCGACTTGGTGACGATGTAGTCAAAATCGTCGATGTTGGAGACCAGCTTTGTCGTCTTGTAGTCATGGGCACCACGAAAATAGGAATTGACCCGATTGAAAAGATTGATGGCCTTGCCGACATAGATGATCGTACCGTCTTTGTCTTTATGCAGATAGACACCCGGCTTTTTAGGGAGTGTCGCTAATTTTTCTTTGAGCTTGTTCATTTAAACTCCACAATGGTCACTGCGGAACCGCCGTCATAATAATCCCCGTCATGGAAGTCCTTGACATAGGAAAGCTTGCCAAGCCTTTGGCGCAGCGCTTTTCTTAAAATACCCGTACCGATGCCATGGATCACCTTGACGGAAGTCATGTGGGAAGCATTGGCCTTATCCAGATACTCTTCCATCATGATCAAGCCGTCTTCTACCCTCTGACCGACCAGATTGATCTCGCCGGGCACTCTTTTGTATTTATGAGCAGTGACTTTTGTCTCCTGCTTCTTGATTTTCGGCATCAGCGTCAGTTCGTTGATGTTGACCTTGACCGTCAGACCGCGTAAAGAGATCGTCGCCTTATTGCCTAAGATGGCGGAAATCACGCCGATCTGTTCATTGTCCTTGATGCGGACATTATCGCCGACCTGTAAAGGTCTCTCTTCCTTCTTCTTGGTTTTGACCTTATCCGGTTTGAGCTCATTGATCTGTTCAACGACGTCTTTGTTTTTGACTTCCTTGATCGAATCCAGTTTTTCCAGGGCCTCAAGCTTGACTTCTTCGATATAGTCGTTTAATTCTTCCAGATATTTCTTTCTTAAGGCGTCCTTTTCGCTTTCAAAAGCAGCGATCTTTTCTCTGTATTCTTTCGCTTCCTTCTCGTATTCCTGTTTTTCTTTTGCCAGTTTTTCTTTCTCTTTTTCCGTCTCTTCGATCTGCTTGGAAAGCCGGTCCATCATCTCATCATGATCGGACTTGTTTTTCTCCAGATAGTGTCTGGCATTTTCAATGATCTGCTGGTCATCGAAATAGCGGGAAGCGATCTCCAAAGCGTTGGATGCACCGACCGAGTCTTCCAGATAACGATAGGTCGGCGTCAAAGTCTCCATATCAAAGCCGACGGACGACAGCATGATCTGTTCGTCTTCGTAGGAATAATTTCTTATGTCATCAAAATGGGTCGTGATGATAAAAGTCGAGCCCTTCTCCTTCAGCTTGTCCAGGATCGACAAAGAGATTGCCTGTGCTTCTTTCGGGTCTGTACCTGAGATCAGCTCATCGATCAAAACCAGACAGTGATCATCGGTTTCATTTAAGATGTGATTGATATTCTGTATATGAGCCGAGAAAGTCGACAGGGAATCCGAGATCGACTGATTGTCATCGATGTCCACATAGATGTTGCGGTAAAAAGGAACATGAGCTTCGCTTGCAATGATCGGAATGCCTAAATAGGTCATTAAGATCGACAGACCGATTGCCTTTAAAGAGACGGTCTTGCCACCGGTATTGGAACCGGAAATGACGATGCCCTTATACGGCTCGTATAAACGGTAGGAATTGGAAACCACTTTCCTCTCATCGATCAAAGGATGACAAAGATCCTTGAAATCAAAATAAAGTTCATCGCAAAGCTGCGGGATCATGCCGCCGCGCCTGATGCCATACTGCCCCTTGGCAAAGACCACGCATAAGCGCATCAGGGAATCGAAATTCTGCGAATAATCTTCGGCAATCGAAGCCACCAGATAAGACAATTCCCTTAAAATGTGTTCGATCTCCTCTTCCCTGTCCTGCATGAGCGAAATCTTGCGGTTGTTTCCTTCAATGAAGGAAGCCGGTTCCACATAAAAGGCCAGACCGGAAGAAGAGGAACCGTAGGTGTAGCCCTGATATTTATTCTTATCGGAATTCTTGATTAAAAAGGTAATGCGGTCGTTTCTTAAATAGATGGATGGTTCCTGCAAAGAAGCACCGTGCTTATCGATAAAGGAATGTGCCCGGTTGTAGAGGTCCTTCTCACAGCGTTCCAGATCCAGATTGAGTTGGCGCAGACGGTCGGAAGCATCGTCCTTGATCTCACCGGAATTATCGATGCAGCGTTCGATCTTTTCAAAAACCGCAGGTTTCAGATTGATGGAATCCGGGTAGTCCTTGATGGAAAGCTCATCGGAAAATTTTCCAAAGGCCTTTACAATACGGCTGCAGTGATTGTGAAAAACCAGAACGTTTCTTAATTCCGGCCCGTTCAGCATCATGCCCTTATCCGCTTTTTCTAAAAGGTCGTTGACATTGCGGATGCCGTCAAAGCCGATGTTGACATTCTCTTTAAGCAGTTTTAACGCTTCAGCTGTTTCTTTGCTGGCCTTGCGAATGGCCAAGGGATTGAAAGAGACATCTTCTTCCATGATAAAAATGCGCGATTCTTGAATCGGCGCAAATTCACAAACCTGTTTTTTAATGACATCTAAGTCAAGATTGGAATAGGAATCAGTCATCTTTCTCCTTGATCGAGATCAGCCACTCTTTGAACTCCTGACGGTACGAATCGATATCGATGCCCTCACCGTCAAATTCCGCATTGGAATCATAGATCTTCTCGACGATATATTCAAATGCCTGATCGGAATAATAGCTCACATATTTCAATAAGGTATTCTCTTTGATGGCTTTGCCGTTTTTGATTAAAGGTGTGCTCAATAACATCGATAAAGCCAGAACGATGAGTGTGCCGTTCACCACGCCCAACAAAGCACCGAAAATGCGGTTGATGCCGCCGATGACCGGAATCTTGTTGAAACCCTTTACCAGCAAAGAGACAAACAGATACAGCAGCCTCATGATCAGAAAGATAATCAGGAAGTAAGCAGCCGTATTCAAAAGAGAATTCAGATTCAGCACTTTGTTTAACAAGGCGTACTTGTCGGAAACCTTGCTGATATCAAACAGCTGGAACAAAGAAGCCAGTACAGGAGCGGCAAACCAGGCGATGAAAAGCGCCAGTGCCGTGTACAGCAGTGATACCAGTTCATATAAAAGACCCCGCTTATAACCCAGATAGATCATCAGCAGATAGATCGCAACGATAAAGATCGAGATACCGATAAAAAAGCTTTCCGGAATAACCATATTTAAATTTTATCGCAATTGGCAATATTTATAAAACTTTGTTTTATACTAAAGTATATGAGCAATTTTTCCTTTAAACTCGATGACAAAAAGATCGCACAGATCAAAGAAACTTTCAAAGAATACATCAAGCCCAACAGCAACGAGTATGTGGATACCTTCATTCAGAAAGAAGATCTGACCATCACCATCTACAAATCCCGGAAAGTCGTCTTTCAGGGAAATGATGCCTTCTTTTACGCCTCCGCCTACCTCGATGCCAAGAAGACAAGACAAGCCGGATCGGATGAAGTCGGTACCGGTGACGTCTTTGGTCCGGTCATCGTGACAGCGGCAATCATAGAAGAAGATGATTACGATTTCATTGAAGAAAACCATATCACCGATTCCAAGCAGCTCAACGATTCCTTCATCCGAAAGATCGGACCGGAACTCAGGAAACGTTTCAAGCATTCCCTGCTGATCCTGGATAACCATACCTACAACCGGGTCCATGAGACAGACAATCTCAATGCCATCAAAGCCAAGATGCACAACAAAGCCTATCTCAACATGATGGCCAAGGGCTATCAGATCCCAAAGGCTGCCTATGTCGACCAGTTTTGTTCTGTCGATGATTACTATCGCTACCTGGTGAGTGAAAAGGAAGTCTATCACGACCTGGTCTTTGAAACCAAAGCAGAATCCAAATATCCGGCCGTTGCCGTGGCTTCGATGATCTCCCGCTATGCCTTTCTTGAATATATGGATGCCCTGAATAAGAAATACGGCATTGAATTTCAAAGAGGCTCATCCGATCTGGAGACGATCGATAAGCAGATCCGCTTCATGATCGAAAAGTTCGGCAAAGACGAACTGGCCAATGTCGCGAAACTGCATTTTAAGAATTTCGATAAATATCGTTGATGATATAATGATTTAGATTGAGAGGATATACTATGAAACTGAAAAACGCCTACTTCTACACTTTGCGTGAAGATGCCCGCGATGAAGATTCGATCAGCGGCAATCTTCTGGTCAAAGCCGGATATATAAAGAAGACCTCTGCCGGCGTCTACATGATGCTGCCGCTGGGTCTTGCCGTACAAAACAAGATCGAAAACATCATCCGCCGTCATATGAATGAGACGGGTGCACAGGAAGTCAAGATGCCTGCTTTGATTGCTGCCGAATACTATGAGGAATCCGGCCGTATGAAAGGCTTTGGTCCTTCGATCTTCAAGCTCAAGGACCGAAACGACAAAGACATGGTCTTAGGTCCGACGCACGAAGAACTCTTTGCCTATGCGGCAAAATCAATGATCAAGTCCTACAAGAACATGCCGTTCAATCTCTACCAGTTCCAGACGAAGTTCAGAGATGAACCGCGTGCCAGATTCGGTTTGGTCCGTGTCAAGGAATTTGTCATGAAGGACGCCTACTCCTTCGATGCCGATGAAAAAGGATTGCACGAAAGCTACATGAAGATGTTCAATGCCTATAAGAAGTCTTTTGATGAAATGGGCATCAATTACCGCATCGTCAAGGCTGACACCGGCGTCATGGGCGGCCTGCTGTCAGAAGAATTCCAGGCGATTGCCCCGCTTGGCGAAGATACCGTCATCTATTGCGATGACTGTGATTACTCTTCCAATCTGGAAGTTGCCAAGACAGTACGCGGTGAAAAGCACGAAAAGAAGGATCCCCTTCCGATGCAGGAAGTGGAAACGCCGCATTGCGAATCCATCGAAGCTGTCGCCAAATACCTGCACATCGACATGAAGGATACCGTCAAGGCCTTATTGATGAATGTCGATGGCGAATTCGTCGTCTTCTTTATCAACGGTGAAAGAGAACTCAACGAATCCAAGGTTCTCAAGCTCTTAAAAGCAAATGAAATCAATTTCGCTGACGATGCCCTGATCGCCACTTCCAACGCTGTTCCGGGCTATTGCGGTCCGATCGGCTTAAACTGCAAAGTCGTCATTGATGAAGAAGTATTGGAAATGTCCAACTTCTGCTGCGGTGCCAACAAGAAAGGCTTCCATTGCATCAATGTCAATCCATCCGATATCCGCTACGATGTATGCGGTGATATCGTCAATGCCAAGGAAGGCGACCTCTGCCCGAACTGCGGCAAACCATTGAAGTTTACCAAGGGCATCGAAGTCGGCAACACCTTCAAGCTGGGAACCAAGTATTCCAAAGCCATGGGCTTGCAGTACGCGGATGTCGAAAACAAACTGCAGGATGTCTGGATGGGTTCCTATGGCATTGGCTTAGGCAGAACGATGGCAGCCATCGTCGAACAGAACCACGACGAAAAAGGCATCATCTGGCCGGAAAATATCGCACCATACAAATACATCATCCTGATCATGTCTTCCAAAGACGAGACACAGAATAAAGTCGCAAACGATCTTTATGACAAGCTCACTTGCAAAGGTGTTGAAGTCATACTGGATGACCGCGATGAAAGACCGGGCGTCAAATTCAATGATGCGGAACTGATCGGTATTCCATACCGCATCACCGTCGGCAAAAAAGCCGGTGAAGGCATCGTCGAATTCAAAGCCCGTACGGCAGAAGCTGCTGAAGAACTCAGCATCGAAGAATTATTAAAGAAAATTGGCGTTGAATAATCAACGCCAATTTTTTGTTATTTTCTGTCTTTAATCTGTTCGACGATCCTATCGACAAATTCGTCAAGCGGAAGTGATTCCGAACCCTCAACGCCATAGCGGCGGATATTGACGGTCTTGTTTTCAACTTCATTGTCACCGACAACCAGCTGATAAGGAATCTTATTCATCTGGGCTTCTCTGATCTTGTAGCCCAGTTTTTCGTTACGGCTGTCGACATGGACTCTGACACCCTTTGCCTTCAAAGCTTCGGCTACTTCATAGGCATAATCCGCCTGCTTTTCAAAGTGGACCGGAATAATGACGGCCTGCTTTGGTGAAAGCCATACCGGGAAAGCGCCCTTGGTTTCTTCAATCAGATAAGCAGTGAAACGATCAAAGGTACCGAATATTGCACGGTGTAAGACGACCGGTGTCTTCTTTTCGCCGTCCGTATCGACGTAGGTCAGTTCAAATCTTCTCGGCAGCAGGAAGTCAAGCTGGCAGGTAGATAGCGTAATTTCCGGGCCGATGGCCGGTTTGACTTCAACGTCAAGCTTCGGTCCATAGAAGGCAGCTTCACCAATCGCTTCAAAGTATTTGACACCCAAAGAATTCAAAACTTCTCTGAGCTTGGCTTCCGCCTCATTCCACATCTGATCATCATCGAAGTACTTTTCCTTGTCTTCCGGATCTCTTAAGGAAAGACGGAACTTGTAGTTCTTGATGCCGAAGTCACGGTAAACATCCAGAATCAGGGTGACGACTTTCTTGAACTCATCGGCTATCTGATCCGGCGTGACAAACAGGTGCGCATCATTCTGGCACATGCAGCGAACTCTTTCCAGCCCCTTGACGGCACCGCTTGCTTCATAACGGAAGTCGGTCGCAAATTCACCGATTCGAACCGGCAGATCTCTGTAGGAATGCAGCTTGTTCTTGTAGATCAGCATGTGGTGCGGACAGTTCATCGGTCTTAAAACGAATTCTTCGTTGTCGACCTTCATCGTCGGGAACATGTTGTCCTTATAGTGATCCCAGTGTCCGGAAGTCTTGTAAAGATCGACGGTACCGACACATGGCGTATAGACATGTTCGTAGCCGAGCTTCTGCTCCTTCTCATAGATGTAGTTTTCCAACTGTTTACGGATGATTGCACCGTTTGGTAACCACATCGGCATACCCGAACCGACCAAGACGTGATTCATGAAGAGTTCCTGTTCCTTGCCGATCTTGCGGTGGTCTCTCTGCTTGGCTTCTTCGATCTCCGCCAGGCAGGCATCGAGGTCTTCCTGATTATAGAAGGCAACGCCGTAGATTCTCTGCAGCATCTTGTTCTTGGCGTCATTCTTCCAGTACGCACCGGAATATTTCAGGAGTTTGAAATACTTGATTTCTTTGACCGACTCAACGTGCGGACCACGGCAAAGGTCAGTAAAATCACCCTGGGTGTAGCAGGAAATAACGGTCGAATCATCCATGTGGTTGATCAGATCGATCTTGTATTCATCATCCTTGAACATCTCCAGGGCTTCTTCCCTGCTGATTTCTCTGCGGACGATGCGCTTGCCGTCTTTGGCAATCTTCTTCATTTCCTTTTCGATCTTCGGAATGTCTTCGTCACGGATCGAATCTTCGCCTAAATCGATGTCGTAATAGAAACCTTCGTCAATGACCGGTCCGACCCAGAATTTGGCATGCGGATACAGATGCTTGACAGCCTGCGCCAGAAGATGGGCACAGGAGTGGTTCAGCTTATGCAGTTGTTCGTCTTCTTTGATATTGATCATAAATCCTCCTGAAATAAAAAAGGCGGCACAAAGGTCGCTGTAAAGCGAGGTACCACCTTATTTTCTTACTTGAACTCTTAACGCGAGTAACGTCTTCCCATTACGGAGAAACTCATAAGTAGTAACGTTTATCCCCTGTCAGATGTTTGCACCGGCCACATCCTCTCTCCAGACAGAAAGACAAGGTCATGTCTTAATCGTTGTTTTCTAAAAAATATTATAGATTCTTAAAGACCATTTTTCAACAATCACATGTAAGTGCTGATAAAGCGGTCGACATTTTCAAAATACGAAGGATCCTGGTAAGCAAGACCGTGCTTGCTGTCCTTGATCGGATAGTACTTTTTAACGCCCTTGTTGTGATTGTACAAGATCTTTGCCATGTCAAACGGAACGAGCTCATCTTCTTCACTGTGGATGAAGAGAATCGGAATCTCGTTGTTTTCCAGGCAGAGCTTCGGTGAAACATCACTGAAACGGATGCCAAAGCGTTCCTTCATCTTGTTTTCGATCAGAAGAGTCACCGGATAAGTGACGAGGATCTTATAGTCCTTTTTGATCTTGTGAGCAAGCATCTCTTCCAGAGAAGAGAAACCGCTGTCTTCCACCAGACACTTTACATTTTCCGGCAGCTTATAGCCTGTCGCCAGCATGACCGTAGCCGCACCGGCCGAAACACCATAGAGGCAGATCTTGGCTGCCGGGTTCTTGGAAACCAGGTAGTTGATCCAGATCTGCAGATCCTGGGCCTCTTTAAAGCCATAGGTCTGATATTCGCCCTGGGATTCCCCGGCGCCTCTTTGATCGACCAGAAGGATGTTGTAACCCAGCTTGTCGAAAGCCAGCGCCTGAGGATACATGTAGACCTTATTGGTGGTCGACCCGTGGACAAGGATCACATAGCGGTCCGTCTCATTGTTTTCCACCTTATAGGCATTGAGCTGCAAGCCGTCAAAAGACTTCACCTTGACGGAAGTGACCTTGGAGGAATTGATCCACTCATAGAATCCCGCATCGATCGGCATGTCAGTATGTTCCAGGGCAAAGATCTTATTCAATACCTCGTTGCTGACAGCGCGATACGCCATATAGGAAGCTCCGGCAGCGGTCACAGTGATCGCTGCAGTTTTTTTGCCGTTCATTATTCGAACTCCTTTTTCTTCTCCAATAACGTATTATATGAATTCTGATAATTTACCAGCTTGTTTCTTTCTTCTTCGACCTTGGCAGCCGGTGCTTTGGAAATGAAACGCTCGTTTTCCAGCATACCCTTGGAACGCTTGATCTCCCCTTCCAGTCGGCTCAGTTCTTTTTCGATCTTCTCTAATTCCGCCTTCTTGTCGACGATCTCATTCATGACGAATTTCACGCCGCCGAAGCTTGTCGGACGAACGATCGTTTCTTCTTGAATCTTGTCGACCACATTGAGCTTGGTCATGCGGTAAAGAATCGCCTTAATCGAATCATCTGCGGCAAAACCGTCGAGTTCAACAGCCAGTTCCTTGGAAGGCTTGACATTGTTCTCGTTACGGATCTCTCTGGTGATCTTGATGATCTCGATGACCTTGTCGATGGCATCGGCCTTTTCACTGTCGATGCCTTCCATGATTTCAGGCCAGCTTTCCTTCATGATCGAAACATCTTTGCTGTGGATATTCTGGTAGATCTCTTCCGTGACAAACGGAATAAACGGATGTAACATCTTTAAGATCGCTTCCAGAACATAGATCAAACTCGATGTACATCGAGCAGAAATCATCCCAGACAAAGGACATGATCTCATTGCCGGCGATCGCCAGTTCATAACGGTCGAGGTTGGTGCTTGCGCTTTGGATTGTCTTGTTTAAACGATCGATGATCCAGGCGTCGGTCTCGGATTCAATTGTCGGCTTATGGTATTCATAGGACTCATCCCGGTTCATCAGAACGTAGCGGGATGCATTCCAGAGCTTGTTGATGAAGTTCCAGCCGGCCTGCATCTTTTCACTTGAGAAGTTCATATCAAGACCCGGTGTCGAGTTGGTTGAAAGGAAGAGTCTCAAGGTATCGCAGCCGTACTGGTCGATCAGATCGATCGGGTCGATGCCGTTGCCTAAAGACTTGGACATCTTGCGGCCCTTTTCATCACGGATCAGGCCATGGATCAGACAATCCTTAAACGGCACATCGTTGCAGAAATGTCTGGCAGAGAAGGCCATTCTGGCAACCCAGAAGAAGATAATGTCATAACCGGTAACCATACAGGAGGTCGGGAAATAGCGTTTGAAATCTTCTGTTTCATCCGGCCAGCCTAAAGTGGTAAACGGCCACAGTGCACTGGAGAACCAGGTATCCAGAACATCTTCATCCTGATGATAGTTTTCAATATCTTTCGGCGGTTCGACATCGCAATAGATCTCACCGGTCTCATTGTGATACCAGACCGGAATACGATGACCCCACCAGAGCTGACGGGAAATGCACCAGTCTTCGATGTTTTCCAGCCACTGATTGAAGGTCTTTTCAAAACGCTTCGGATAGAAGTTGATCTTGGTATCCGGATTTTCCTGTGCCTTTAATACATCATCGGCCAGCGGTTTCATCTTGACGAACCACTGATTGGAAAGATACGGTTCCACCATGACGCCGGTTCTTTCGGAATGACCGACCGAGTGGACGATCTTTTCTGCTTTGACAAAGGCACCTTCTGCCTTGTATTTTTCCAGAAGCTTTTCACGGCATTCGAAACGATCCATTCCTTCGAATTCACCGCACAGTTCATTCATCGTGCCGTCTTCATTCATGCAGATCGGCATTTCCAGATTGTGACGCAAAGCGATCTGGTAGTCGTTCGGGTCGTGGGCCGGTGTACATTTCATGATGCCGGTACCAAAACCGATCTCGATGTATTCATCGCCGATGATCGGAAGGACTTCGCCATTGGCCGGGTTGATCGCCTTGTGGCCGATCAAGTGCTTGACCTTGTCATCGTTCGGGTTGACGACGATGCAGACATCACCAAACATCGTCTCCGGACGGGTCGTGGCAACTTCAAAGGTCTCATTGGAATCCGCCATCTTGTAGCGGATGTAATACATGTAGGCTTCGACATCCTTATGGATGACTTCAATATTACTTAATGCTGTCTTGGCTTGCGGATCCCAGTTGATGACCCTCTTGCCGCGATAGATCAGACCTTCGTTATAATAAGTCACGAAAACCTTGGCAACCGCCTTGGAAAGACCTTCATCGAGTGTGAAGCGCTCTTTGCGATAATCTGTCGAGTTGCCCAGTTTTGCCCATTGCGAACGGATGAAATCGGAGTATTCATGTTTCCATTCCCAGGCCTTTTCCAGGAACTTTTCCCTGCCGATGTCATAACGGGAAATGCCCTGCTTCTTTAAACGTTCATCGACTTTCGCCTGGGTGGCAATACCCGCATGGTCCATACCCGGAACCCATAAGACATCGTAACCCTTTAAACGGTTGTAACGTGCCAGAAGGTCCTGGATCGTATTGTCCATGGCGTGGCCTAAGTGCAGTTTGCCGGTAACGTTTGGCGGCGGAATGACGATGCAGTACGGTTTTTTGGACATGTCACCGCATTCAAAATAGTGGTGATCCAGCCATTCCTGATACTTGCCTTCTTCTACCTTTTTCGGTTCGTATTTGCTGTCAAGCATAAGAGATCCTCCTAAAATAAAAAGGTGGCAAAAGGGCGCAGCTGCGCGGTACCACCTTAACTTATCGCTTTCGCTCTTAACGCGAGCACACGTACATTCGTAGACTCCGAGACAACATTTTCACCTTAACCAGTATAAGTTCCACCAACCCTTATATCTCTATGTTTCCGCTAAGATTACTTTCTTCTCTTCAACGTCTCTTAAATTATAGTTTATCTGCCTGATAAAGGCAAATCAGCCAAGAGCCTCCAAAATACAGTCTTTGATCTCCTGGATGTTTTTCTTTTTCTCTGCCGAAACATAGACGACATTGTCCATATCCTTGAACAGCTTATGTTTGTTGTTCATCAGCTGATTGTTGGAAAGCTTGTCGATCTTGTTGGCGGCGATCAGATAGCGCAGCTGATGCGCTTCCAGATAATCTTTCATATCCAGATCATCTTTTGTCAAGCCGATTCTCGAGTCGACAATCATGATGACCAAAGCGATCTTGTCCTTGCGGTCAAAATAATCATCCATCATTTTACCAAAGGCGATCGCTTCATTCTGCGAACGTCTGGCATAGCCATAGCCCGGCACATCGACAGCCGTATACAGTTCATCGACATCAAAGAAGTTGATCAGTTTGGTCTTGCCCGGTGTCTTGCCGACGTAGGCAAGCTTCTGATTGTAGATCGCATTGATCAAAGAAGATTTGCCGACATTGCTTCGGCCGACAAAAACGACTTCCTTTTCCGTCTGCGGGAATTGGGAACCGTTTTGTGCCGAACAGAGAAACCGGATCACTTTACCAATGCCTCATTGATGACCTGATCGACCTTTTCGACCGGAATATAAGTCACTTCGTTTTTGACCGTCTCCGGAATATCGTCCAGATCCTTGATGTTGCCCTTTGGAATGATGATCGTCTTGATGCCGCTGCGGTGGGCTGCCAAAGACTTCTCTTTTAAGCCGCCGATCGGAAGGACGTTGCCGCGAAGGGTTACTTCTCCGGTCATTGCCAGATCCTTTTTGACCGGCGTCGAAGTCAAAGCGGAAACGATCGCCGTCGTAATCGTGACGCCGGCAGATGGACCGTCTTTTGGCACGGCACCTTCCGGTACATGGATATGGATATCGTGTTTCTCAAAGAACTCGATCGGAATGTTGTATTTCTTGGCATTGGCCTTGATGAAGTCCAATGCGATCTTTGTCGATTCCACCATGACATCACCAAGCTGACCGGTGACGATCAGGTTGCCCTTGCCTTCAAAGTAGTTGACTTCAACCGGCAGGATATCGCCGCCGAAAGAAGTGTAAGCCAAGCCGGTAACCACACCGATCTGGTCTTTCTTTTCCTTTGTGCCGTAATCGAAGATCTCATGACCCAGCCAGGTGTTGATCAGTTTCTTGGAAATCTTGACTGATTTCTTCTTTTCCTTTAAGATCGCCAGTACCGTCTTACGGCAAAGCTTGCCGATCGTACGTTCCAATTGTCTGACGCCGGCTTCTCTGGTGTAATGGCGGATGATGTAAAGGATCATATCATCGCTGAAGCTGATCTGATTGCTCTTTAAGCCATTGAG
>CADAHV010000056.1:0-11656 GCA_902787775.1 uncultured Erysipelotrichaceae bacterium
ATTCATCAAGTATGGGGCAAGAGATCACGCCAGGGTACCGATGCCCTGGGACGATTCAATCAACGGCGGCTTCAATGAGGGACATGAGACCTGGCAATGTGTTGACGAAGACTACAAGACCATCAATGTGAAAAAGGACCTGGAAAGTGACAAGTCAATCTATCGCTTCTATCAGAAGGTATTGAAGTTAAAGAAAGAAGACCTCTTCACCTATGGCGAAGTTAAGGAATACGATCATGAGAATACAAAGATCGTTGCCTACAGCAGGGAATACGAAGGTAAGAAAGCTTTCGTGGTCGGCAACTTCTCAAAAAAGGAAGTCACTTACCGACTTCCGGAACTGGTGAAGAGTGGTACGGTCTTAATCAATAATTATGAAGATCTGGTCAAAGACGGAGAGACAATCAAACTGAAACCATACCAGGCACTGGTGTTTGAAGGATAAAGAAAAGGGGGCTGAGTGAAGCCCCTTTCGTTTAGGATTTGATTTCGTAGGTCTCTGCTTCAAAATCGGCATGGAGCGAGACAGTGCCGTGTGCGTTGGTCCAGGTGATGGACATTTGAGAGCCATCGCAGTCAACCCTGATGTCGGCATCCTCGGTGAAGACCGGACAGGTGTTGCGGAAGCGCAAGAGCTCCAGCTGTTTTTTAACGACGTCCTTTTGAAGAAGGGTTTCGATCTGTTCCAAAGAGAGATTGGAACGGTTGATTTCCTTGTGGCCGCCGACACCGGCTTTTTCCATTGCTTCGTAATCGTTCTTGCCGGCAAAGAGGTCCAGGTACCAGATCTGCGGTTTGCCCGGCATGAACAGCTGAATCGCTCTGGCCATCAGCATCCTTCGATCGGATTCGCCTAAGGCAGAGTAGTAGGTCGCATTGACCTGATAGTAGACGTTCTTGGCACCATGAAGGTCCTTGACATAGCCGCCTCGGGCAACGACGGTATCGATCATATTCTGGATGTCTTCTTCCGGCAAAAGACCCTTGAGGTCAAGAAGCGGAATGCCGTCATGACAGCCCAGCATATTGACAGTGGAGATCTTGTTTTCAATGATCTCGTCCGCCCAGGCTTTTACGTAGGTACCGTTCTTTCGGATGAAGGCATCGATCAGTAAGCCCGGTAAGAAGAAGTCATAGACCATGTATCCCTTATCGGCTAAGAGTTTATAGATCTTTTCAAAGTAGGATGCATGGATCTCCGGCAAAAGGGTCAGACCATATTGGGAAGCGATCTCATCGATCCTGGCGAGAAGATCCCAGGTGCCCGGATCATTGAGGAAGTTTCTTTCGCCCGGTTCCTTCGGCGCATAGGCAAAGGCGTCCAGACGGACGATCGCCACGCCGTAATCGCTCAGCTTTTTCAGTGTTTCACGATAGTAGTCCCAGACTAGCGGTGACTTGATATTGAGATCCATCTGTCCCAGATAGGAACGGTTGGCCTGGAGATAATCCAGTACTTCCTGATGATACTTCTCAAATTCGTCCAGATTGATCTCTTCGATCGGCGTTTTCTTTTCCAGTGCCTGATTGACCTTTTCGGCAATCTTTACGGCGGTTCCGTATTGCAAGCCATACTGTCTGATCAAAGCCAACGGATCGATCTTGTTGTAGATGACTTCCTGATAGAAGGTGTTCCAGTAAGGAACGTCTCTTCCGTCCGGAAAACGGACCATCAGGATCGGCAGGCCTGCCTTGCGGAAAAACATGTTTTTGATGTACTGTTCATCCGGCTGAATGTAGCCGCCTTCGCTCATTTCGCCGCAGCCTTGCCAGAACTTGTTCCAGTCGATGAAGAAGTCGCGGTATTTGGACGCTTCACCGTTTTTGATGATGTCCTGGAACTGGTGGGACAAAACGGAGATGTGGTTGAGGATGAAGTCCATCATCAGGTCGATCTTGAGATCATGAAGATCGTCGATATCTTTGGGATCGGCCAGGGTTTCGGAGATCTCGTAGTCGATCAGGGAGAAGCCGCGGTCGAGGTCGGTGTTGAAGACACTCGGCAAAATGTAGAAGGATTTGAAGGTGTCCTCAAATTCTTTCCTTTTTAATAAGGAGACGATGTCGGAAAGCTTACCGCCGATGCTGTCGGGATAGGCATTCAACAAGGTTCCCAGACTCATTTTCTTTTCTGCCATATCAGTCCTTTCTGAAGCTCTGTGGGTCTAAGACTTCGCCGGATTTGGCGATAATGATCTTTGCGTAAGGGGCACGATCATCGAGTTCTTCCTGTTCGATTTCCAAGACCATCGTGGTGAAGGCGGAATCGGTCTTGCCGTCTCTGGCCCGCAGTCTTCTGTGTTCCCGGGTCTCTTCCGGTGTGGAATTGACGGAGATGTTTGAGAAATCGATGGCATCATACCAGCGTTCCTCTTCGCTTCGGCCCATGCGCTTCAGGTAGATCTTTTCTTCGCCTTTTTTGAAGGCATCGATGATTTCGTTGATCTCTTCGTAATCCTGTTCCTTCTCCGTGCCAAGGTATCCCTTTAAGGCACTTCGGCCGGCTTTCTGATAGGAGGCCAGCCACGGGTAGGCTGCAACCTGTTTGGGATCGGGATCAGTCTCGGATTTCCAGAGTTCATCCAATACAGTCTGAACATCTTTGGAATAGAGTTTGTCCTTTAATAAACCACGCAAACCTGCTGCCCGGAAGATCGAGAAGCGTTCGGCATCGTTGTAAAGGGGGATGCGGCGAGGATAGTTATCACCGGACAGAACATAGGCACCGATGCCGGCACTCTGCAGGTAATAGGTCAGTAAGGAAGCGATCTCGCTTTTGCCGACACCGGATCCGCCGAAGACCGAGACGACGACCTTGTCCTTATTTTCTTTTTTCAGTTCTTTGATCAGCAAAGGGAAGATCGTCGTGGCTTTTTGAATGTGGCCGTCATCGATCTTGATCTTGTCACCGGGCATGTCGCCATGGGGCATGTCGGGACTGAGCTCAGGTGCTTGCCAATTGTTTAAATCGATTTTCTGAAGATCCATTATGCAACTCCTTTGACATATTTATTGATGCAGAAGACGAGTTCTCTGGCCATGCGGTCATGGGTCTTTTGGGAAGGATGCCCCATGGCACCGTAGCCTTCAAACATGACGTTGATCGGAATGAATTCAAAACTGCAGATCTTCTGATCGCCCGTCTCCTTCTTTATTTCTTCCACGATATCACGAATGTGGTGATAGAGGTAGTAGTCCATCGAACCTAGGGCACAGACGATGTAGGTCTCCGGGCCGTTGAGGGCACGGACCTGCAGGACGAATTCCTTATATTTTTTGGCGAACCATTTCTCCATCGCTTCGATCTCTTCGAAGTGACGATAGAAGCGGATCGGGTTGGAGTCGTTGGTGCCGAGGTTGATGACGACCACATCGTTGTGGTTCTTTTCGAAATCCCACTTTTCCGGTGTCACACCTCTTCTTTGGTCATAGAGTTCATCGGTATAGGCATAGATGTCCTCCATGCCGTGGATCGGGAACATCGGATGTTCGGGAACAACGGCCGGGATGCCGGATTCGCAAACCATGGAAACATCATAGCCCAGGGCTCTGGCGGCCTGCGGACCATAGGCCATGAAGCCGTTTTCTTCACTGGTGTGGAATTCCGGTGAATTGTTGGAAGCCTCACTGCCGAAACCGCAGGTGATGGAGTCACCGATGATCTCCATGCGCGGTTTGTCGCATTCATATTTTTCAAAGTGACCGTCGCTGTCTACTTCCAGGAGGCCGAGTTTTCCTCTGGCGTTTTCGGAGATCTTGACGATCTGAAGCTCAGCTGTTGTTTCGCTTTCTGCCTGCCATAAGAGGATTTCCTGTTCGCCCTCTTTGCATTCATGACGGCAGATCAGCTCGCCGTCGACGACAGCACCGATACATGGATAGTCTCTTGGCGGAGTCGGCATGCCCGGCATGCCGGGGATCTGATCAGATAAGGCCAGGACTTTGACAGACAGCGATTTGCCTGTGACTTTTAAGGTGATGCCGGACATCGTCCAGTTGCAGAAAAGGGCTTCCTTTTCTTCATCGTAGATCGTCCTTCCGTGGACTTTGACTAAGGGTAATAGTTCTTTGATCTTCATCTCAGTTCTCCTTGATATAGTGATACATGTCGCCGGATGGCACATAGGTGACGGGGATCTGGCCTTCGATCAGATCAAAGAGCCATTCCTGCATGTATTTCATACCTAATTCTTCCCAGTTGAAGTGTCCGATCAGGATGGCGGCCTTGTTTTTGCCAAACTCATAAGCATCGCGGATGTAGGACAGGACCGTCCAGTCGATGGTCTCGCCCGGGATGATGACGTCAACGCCGTTTTCCATGGCTTCGATGACCTTGATGGAGTATTCACCCTTGCTGCCGTCTTTCTTGACGATATCCTGCGGATAGAGGTGGCCGACCAGGGCAGCTTTTTTGACGATGGCATTTTCATCGCCGACGATGCGGGCACCGTTGAGACCGATGGTATCGATCAGTTTCTGTGCCAGCTGTCGGACACTGCATTCTTCCAGATCGACGAGGAAGTGGGTATAGAGGCCGGTGTCACGATCGACTTTGGCCTTGTCCAGCCAGCCCATGTATTTTAAGACACCGGTAAAGATGGAATCGGGGTCGTTGGCATGCATATGATCGTGGTCACGCCAGATACAGATCTTGTGCTGCTCCAGCAGCTTGTGTTTTTCAACGTAGATTTCATTGTCGAAATCCTCAAACCAGCCCGGACCATCCTGCGAGGTGTAGTAGGTCGGTTCATGGACGACGATCAGGTTGGCATTTAATTCGATCGCCTTTCGGATGACGGCGATATTGGGTGTTAAGGCTGTGACAACACCGGTGCATTCCATTTCCGGATCGCCGGACTTGTAGTCATCGCAGCCGCGATAGCCTTCCAAATGAGGGTGATAGGCTAAAATCTTTTCGATCACTTCTTTGATCTTCATGGGTTAAACCTCCGCTGTAAAGGCAAAGACCGGATCGTTGTCGGAATTGAACAACGGGTCAACGCAGTAATTGGATTCGCAGAATTCGATGCGGACCGTTTTATCATGGAATGGTCCTTTCAGGATCAGTCGATTGTTTTTGATTTCTGCCGTATAGTCAAGTTCTTTGCCTTGATGAGTTACGAGCAGATATTTCTTGAGATCTCCCTTGCACTCCAGGCCTTTGCCGGTATGAGAGAAGAGGATGGTGATCGTATCGCCTTGTTTATCAAAGGAAAGAGCTCTGGGGGAATCGCCGATGTACTCGTCAAAACCATAGCTGTGTTTCAAGACAGAGCGGCTGAGACGTTCGCCGACGATCTTCTTGTGGCGGGGATGGATATTGTATTCTTCGCCCGCATCCAGGATGCAGAGATCATAAACGTCATTTAAGGATGCTGCGGTCTTGGCCTGTTGATGGCGCATGGCCGGATAGCGCTTGGCGGCTGTCGGGCCGATGCCACGGAACGGTGCCAGTTCGATCTGATAGAACGGCAGATCTTCCTTCCAGAGTTTCCGCCAGCTTTTGATCAAGGTGATCATCGAGACATCGTAGAAATCGACAAAGTCTCTGGCATCATCGTCTTCGCCCTGGTACCACAGAAAGGCCTTGATGCCATAAGGGGCGATCTTGCATAACATGTTTTCATACAGACCGCTTGGACGTACGACGCAGCGCGGTCCCAGATTGAACGGGGCAAAGTCGACTTTCGGCAAGACAGACGGATCAAAGTTTTTGAAGAATTCGCTCATGTCTTCGCCCATCATGAAGCGGTCGTTGAAGGCGATCTCTTCCTTTGTCTGGATGATGCGTTTTTCGGAAGCCGGAATGTATCTTGGCCAGTCGGTTTCTTTTAAGAATTTTTCTTCCCAGTCAAGGATCGGTTTTAATTCCGCTGTGTTTTCAAGATCTTCCCTGGCCGTCCAGGCGCAGGCCGGCGAGCCGCCCCAGTTGCAGGAGATGATACCGATCGGGATGTTGAGTTTTTCTCTCAGCTTCATGCCCATATAGGTGGCAACGGCAGAGAAATATTGGCGCTCTTCCTTCAAGATCCAGCGCCGCCAGAAGCCGCTGTTGCCATAGGGGTCGATCTCTTCGGCGCCGATGAAAGCCGATTGCGGCGCGGTGTAGCAGCGAAGCAGCGTATCGTTTTCTGTCTTGGCGGTTTCTTCAAAGTCGATATCGTACTTCATCAGAAATTCCATATTGGACTGGCCGCCCGCCAGGAAGACATCGCCGACAGCGATATGGTTGAAAGAAATGTTTTCTCCGGTGATGGAGGAATGGACGGATAAAGAAATCTCGTCACAGGCTTGTAACGGATCAAAGGTAATGGACCATTGACCGTCCTCGGCGATCGTGGTTTTCTGCTTGTCTGCCAGCTTTACTTCGATCGTATCATCTTTCGCACTTCGGCCCCAGATGGTGATCGGCTTGTTTCGCTGCAAGACCATGTATTCGGTAAAAATCGAAGCAACTTTTAATTTCATAGGATGCGTCCCTCCACGTCTTTGAAGAAGCGGTCGCAGTCTCTGGCACAGAGTTCCGGCATTTCATCAGCACCGCCGTGACCCAGATGCTGGTACATCAGATACTGGGCGCCCGGTATGGCCTTGGCACATTCCAGAGCTGCTTCCGGTGTCGCCAGGGGATCCAGCCCTCCTTCCCAGATCATGACCGGGAAGTTGATCTCGTGCAGACGTTGTAATAATTCCTCTTGTGATTTGGCGTTGCAGCCGGTCATATCACCCAGCATCGGCAAGGCAAATTCTTCTCTCTTGCGGTGCATCAGAATGTCGAGGTGTTCTTCGTAGTTGGCCTGGCGTCTGGCCAGTCTTTGCGGATTGTTTGTCGGCCAGGTTTCGATCCAGGCGGTCTTTGCGAGAAGTTCCTTATTGCCGACAAAGGCGTCGGCTTCATCGCGCATCTTCTTCAAAGGACCCGGCAGGTCTCTCTGCTCGTGGTACTGGGTGATGCCGTCGACACAGACATAGGCCTTAATGAGTTCCGGCCGATGGAAGGCGATGTACCAGGGTGCCCAGTTGCCGTGGGAGATGCCCGTGTAATAGAAGGAAGGGATCTTCATGACTTCGGCGAAGTTGATGAGGTCTTCGCCCCAGATCTTGGCGTAGTCTTGAAGAGTCTCATCAAAAATATGTTCGGACTCGCCATAGCCGCGCATATAGACCAGGAAACAATGGTAGTCATAGGGCGGCTGGCCAAGCAAGGCCATGTGGCTGTCTTTAAAGAAAAAGTTCTGGGTTGAAAGCAGATATTTATCGCCGCTTCCGTATTCCCGATAGGCAAGTTTTACTCCTTTTACATCGACTGTTTTTATTTCGTGCATAAAAAAGCCCTCTTTTCATCTTCAGCATAACAAAGGGTCCTGAGGCAAGAGAATCAAAATAAATGCATTGATTTTTGATTTTCTCTTCTGTGCATCTTTTTTAAAAACGAAGATACTTATTTAAAAGGAATAGGGCCTGTGATTTGAAATAATATAGTCGAAATACTGCGCTCCACTTTAACAGCGGTAAAGAAAAGGAGGAAACCGTGGCTCGCGGGTCAGCATCGTGGAGACATGCTGAAAAGGTCTGTGATCCTTTGTGTCGGTCACAGATGAGGCAGCAAGGCGAAGGCCGAACTGTCAGAGCAAATCCAATGTCCAGTATTGTTTTGAAAAACATCAAGAAGATCTACCCTGTCACTGATGAAGAGAGAAAATCCAAGAAGAAGAAAAAGAAAGCGGAAGAAGCTCCGGTAGAGGAAGGCTTCCGTCCGAATCTGCAGATCACCGATGAAGGTGTGGTCGCTGTTCAGGAATTCAATCTCGAGATCAAGGATAAGGAATTTGTCGTCTTAGTCGGTCCTTCCGGCTGTGGTAAATCGACGACGCTTCGTATGATCGCCGGTTTGGAAGAAATCACATCCGGTGAACTGTGGATCGGTGATAAACTGTCCAACGTCATCGCACCGCGTGACAGGAACATCGCAATGGTCTTCCAGAACTATTCCCTTTATCCGCACATGACGGTCTATGACAACATGGCCTTCTCTTTGAAGCTGGCTAAACTGCCGAAAGATGAGATCGACAAGAAAGTCAGAGAAGCTGCCAGAACTTTAGAGATCACTGAGATCCTCGACCGTCTGCCAAAAGCATTATCCGGTGGTCAAAGACAGCGTGTCGCGATCGGCCGTGCCATCGTTCGTTCCCCGCAGGTCATCCTGATGGATGAACCGTTATCCAACCTGGATGCCAAACTGCGTGGTCAGATGCGTTCGGAGATCATCCGTCTGCGTCAGAAGATCAATACCACCTTCGTCTATGTCACCCACGACCAGGTCGAGGCAATGACTTTAGGCGATCGTATCGTCGTCATGCGCGATGGTTTCATCCAGCAGGTCGGTACGCCGCAGGAAGTCTTCAATCATCCGGAGAACGTCTTCGTTGCCGGCTTCATCGGCACACCGCAGATCAACTTCTTCCATCATGTTCCGCTCACCAAGAAAAACGGCGATTACTACATCACCATCCAGAATAAGGACATCAAGCTGAGCGACAAGCATCAGACTGCCCTCAAGGAAAAAGACCAGCCGGAGATCGAAACGATCGTCGGTGTTCGTCCGGTTCATGTCGAGATGAGCAAGGAAGGCTTTACCGGCAAGATCGAAGTTTCCGAAATGATGGGTTCCGAGGTTCACCTTCACATCAACCTGAACGGTGATGACATTGTTGCCGTCATTCCGACCGCCAACCTGGATCTCGATACGGTTTCTTTAGGCAAGGACTTCACTTTCGATTTCAATCCGAATCTGATTCATATCTTTGATGCAAAGACAGAAAAGAATCTGATCTAAAACAAAAACACAAGGATCCATATCGAAGGATATGGATCTTTTCTTAAGGAGTTTCTATGTACCAGAACAACTATGAAGAGTTAAAGAAGGTCGTGGAAGAAAAAGCGGTCATCATACCTGTTGCCAGACACCGTAAGGCGGACGGCACGATGGACCGTGAACTCAACCTGACGAGCTGGAATAAGGCGGTGGAACGCTTTGAGGTTTTGCCGCTTTGGCCAAAAGGAAAGACACCGAATTTTGACGACCGCGATCCTTTGCAGATCGAACCATCAATTATTTTTGTGCCGGGCCAGAACCGCAAGGAAAACAGCGGTACGATCATCGTCGCCTGCGGCGGCGGCTTCTCGACCAGGACAGGCTGCGAAGGCTTCAATGTCGCAAAATATTTTTCCGATCAGGGCTTCAATACGGCCATCCTGACCTATCGCCTGCAGCCCTATTCCAGAAAAGACTGCATGGATGATATGCAGCGGGCCATTCGTCTGATCAGAGAGAAAAAGAAAGAACTGGGCGTCAGCGACAAAGTGATCTGTATGGGCTTTTCCGCCGGCGGCATGTTGTCAGGCAACTGCGCGACCCACTTTGATGATGGAGATAAGGACAACGCCGATCCGGTGGAACGGATGTCCTGCCGTCCTGATGGAGCAGTGATCGGCTACGGCGCCTTTGCCTTTGCCGGTCTGCCGGGCGGTTTCTTTGTCGATCCGTTTGCCGAGCAGATCCGCAATCCTTTCTTTGCCAACAAAGAAGAGCTGATCTATTTCTCGCCGGAAGTCAACATCAGCAGAAAAACACCACCGATGTTTATATGGCAAACCAATTCCGATGATCCCCGCAATTCCTTTACCCTGGGACAGGCTTTGACAGCCATGGGTGTGCCGTTTGAAATGCACTTGTTCCCGGAGGGGGTCCACGGTTTGGCTTTGGCCGATGGCAACAACGACCTGGCGATGGACCTGCCGCAGGTTCATGAGTGGGCAAGACTTTGCTGCGGCTGGATCGAAAAGATCTTTGCGTAAAAGCATATCTTATATATTTGAAAGAAGGGCTGTCCGTCAGGACGGCTTTTTCTAAGGGAAAATGTTAAAATCAAGTTAACAAAGGCATACATATCATAGACAGACAGGAGGAAATTAACTATCAATAGTCAACAGTAAATTGAACAATTCAGCTGTCTCCATTGCCAAAAGAACCAGTATTCCATGATTCTTTAGAAAAAATGATGATTGATGCAATGAGCGGCTATCTCATTTTATCAATAGAAAAGTCGCAATCATTCTTCTCTAAGTAGAAGATGATCCTGATCAGCCTTCTGGCGACATGGGTGATTGCGACATTGTATGACTTGCCCTCGGATCTTTTCTTTAGGTAATAGTCGTAAAGCACGGAATTGTGTTTAAGCATATTTCTGGCAGCCGTCATCAGGTATCTTCTCAGATGTGCAGAACCGTGCTTGACCATCCGCCCGCCGCCGTCATGGGTCCCGGATTGATTTCTTGAAGGCTCCATCCCGGCATAGGCCTGCAGCTGATTGGGACTGTTAAATTTCCCGATATCCACGATCTCCGAAAGGATGGAGGCAGCCATCAGGCTGGATATCCCCTTAATGGTCTGGATGTGGCATTTCATTAAAGAGAATTCCTGAAGGATCTTGGATTCAACAGTTTCGATTCTCTTATCCAGTTCTTTGAAAAGCTCAAGAGTTAAACCCAGCTCAAGCTCCAGGATCTCATCCTGATTGCCTATGGTATTCCTGGCCAGGTCCTTAAGCTTATTGAATCTGACGTAGCTGATGGTATGCCTTAATTCCGATGCCATCTTTTCATATGAGGCTTTAGACATCCTGGCGATCTTGCCGGGAACGGAATAGTTTTCCAAAAGATACAGAGAAGTCGCTGAGTCAAGCTTTCCATCAAAGAAAGCCTTGTATTCAGGGAAGATCTTATCCAGGATATTGGTCATTCTCACCAGCTGAAGGCTTCTTTCATCGACCAAAGACCATCTGAACCTGCATAGAGACTTCAGGCACTCCAGATGGTATGATGAATTGGGGTTGGGTTTGAATTCCCTGGATTGCAGGTACAGAGCGATTTTGGAAGAATCGATCTTATCTGTCTTGGTTCTTCTTAACGATTGCGAGTTGAAGAAGCGATGAACCAGAAGCGGGTTGAATTCCATGAAGCTATAGCCATTAGCTTCTAGGAATCTCTTGAGATTACTGCCGTAATGTCCTGTAGATTCAAGTCCGATCCTTTTTTCAATCTTCGAATCGAGTTTCTGCAGTTCATTAAGGAGCGTGTTGAAGCCGATCGCATCATTGTCAAACGAAAGCGAGCCTTTGATGACATTGCCGTTTTCATCCATGATGAAGCAGTCGTGCTTATACTTGGATACGTCCAAGCCGATAAAATAGGTCATAACGACACCTCCTGAAAATAAATGTGTGCTGCTTGAATGTCCACTAACCTTTTTTGGCATTTTCGCGGATGATGAAACTTCAAAGAGTTAATTAACCGATTAGCCGTGAAATAAAAAAGGCTGTGGTAGGAATTTCCTCCAAACAGTCATATCAAAAGATAAGCTGTACACATGAGAACCACAAATCCACAGCACACCATAAGCATATCAGCTGGCCGGCTGAATGCCTATGAAAAACGAATCGGCCAGAAAGGATAAAATCATTAATTCTGACCTAAATTAATGATACGAAGACCATGAAAAAGATGTATGCAGTATGGATGGCCTTGTTGCTGGTGCTGAGCGTAGGCGGCTGTACGCCGGAAAAGAAAGAAGAAGAGACGGACGCAGGTCCTAAGT
>CADAHV010000057.1:0-9331 GCA_902787775.1 uncultured Erysipelotrichaceae bacterium
GGGGCTTCTTTTTGCCCCTGGTGTTTTGAATTAAACTCTTGTCTCGACGCAGTCCGTGTAATCGTTGTTGGCGTTGCGGTTCGGATCAAGGCCATTGATCTCCGGAATGAATGCCGAGATCGCCTGGATGGCACAGATCACCGACAGCAGGGAAGCTGTTTTTTCATACTTTCCTAAGTTGATGGCCTTATCATCGTTTCTCTCTTCCTGGCCGTTGAGCACAAGGACCGAGATCTTTTTTGATTCGAGATAATCCTTGGTCTTTGTGACGAGTTCACTGTCTGCGCCGGCATCGATCAAAATGACGTTGCAGCCTTCGTTCAGCGATCTGTGCATGCCGTGAGAGAATTCCTCGATGTCATTGAACATCGTCGGGATGCACATAGTCTCCATGACTTTAAGCTGTCCTTCCATTGCCGAAGCAAAGTTCATGCCGTTGCCCACGACATAGAGGTTTTTCATGCCTACGCCGTACTTATGATCTTCGCACCATTTTACGGTCGCATTTCGCACATCGTCGAGGTGATCGATCTCTTCCTTCAGCTGCGCATAATACTCTTCTTTATTGATGTCTTTTCCGCTTTCGATCGCCAGCATCATCAATAGGACCAGCGTGGAAGAATAGCCCTTTGTCTTGGCGTTGGAATCTTCCTCTCCGCAGTGCAGATAGAGACAGACATCGGAGAGCTTGTCGATCGGTGAACCTTCGACATTGGTGATGCCTAAGATACGGAAACCGTCGTTTTTGGCCTGCTCAAGCGCTTCGAGCACGCCTCTGGAAGTACCGGTCTGTGAGATGCCCAGGACCCAGGTGTCTTCCTTGTCTTCTTCCTTTATGGAAAGAGCGTTGAAACGGAAATTGGATGGTGTATAGACATAGGTCCTGACACCGGATAATTCGGTAATGAATGGTGCGATCGACATTGCCGCATTGTAAGAACTGCCATGGGCAACACAATACAACGCCTTCATGCGATCGATCTTATGGATCTTTTCTTTTTCCGTTTCGTTTGTGATCAGAGCATTGAGAAGCGTCTTCTCTTCGCCCATATATTTCCACATGATACTTTCGTACATCATTCACCTCCTGTTTGAATAATTTTCAGAAATCGTCGTCATCGTCTGCCGGCTTTTTAAAGACACCGACAGCTTCCTTGCCGACCGTTACGGCTTCTTCCGCCACCTGATGTGCACTGATGCCGGATTCGCGTTTGAACATCGCGTCCATCAGCATCCCCAGATTGGTCCCGTAGACGACGGCGATCTTATCGTTGTTCAAAGCTTCCATGACGGCCGTATTGAACGGTGAACCGCTTAAAAGATCACAGAAGATGACGATGCCTTCGCAATCTTTCAGCTGCTCGATGGCTTCGTGCATATGCGCTTCGATCTGTGTCTTGCCATCCCCTTCCGGGAAATCGACGGCGATGTAATTCTCCTGCTTGCCCATGATGAGCTCCAAGGCTGCCGTAATACCTGTGCCAAAGCGGCCATGGCCACTGACGATATAACCTAACATTGTTCTATGATCCTTTCTGCCTCTTTGAGATCCCAAGCGATATAGTCGGCTTTCCTGTTATCGAACTGTAATACCGGGTCTTCGATCGCGATCACCTTCAGACCTGCCCGTTTGGCAGCTTCGATCCCATAACCCGAATCTTCGATCACGATGATCTCCTCCTTCTTCAAACCGAGCTTTTGAATGCTGGTCAGATAGATCTCGGGATCGGGCTTCGTCTTTAGAAACTGTTCTCCAGAGATGACCAGGGAAAAGAAATCTTTGATGTCGCATTGGCTTAAGACCGTATCGATATTGGAAAGAGTCGATGAGGAAGCCAGGGCAATGGCGATCCCTTTATCTTTGAGGTGTTTCAGTATTTCCGTTACATAAAATTTGCGTATGGAAAGATAATCCACCGGACGTGTTACAAAATAGGCTGTTCGGATCTCTTCCGCTTTTTCAGCAGAGATACCTGCCTTTTCAGCGAACAGATCGATCTCCACATGGTGGGCTGATCCCGCCAGGAAATAGAGATCTTCGATCTTCATGTCGATCTTTTCCCGGTCATAGAGATCCTTCCATATACGTATGTATTCCATCTCGGAATCGATCAGGACACCGTCCATGTCGAAAATGACGGCTTTGATACTCATTCCTGATAATGTGCCAGCGGGATCTCGAACGGATTGATCGCCGTATCGATGCCGATGTCCTTTGCGCCTTTTGCCGCAACGAACTGGAACGGTACAGTGTACATGATCGGGGCAAGATACTTGTCCGCTTTGACGCTGAAGACAAGATCTCTTCCATCGCTTTCCGCGAGGTCCTTACAGGTGATGATATGGACACGGTCACTGTAGTTCTTGAAGGCTTTATTGAACTTCAGCATCTGTTTAAATTCCACTTCGTCGGAACCGATCATAAAGATGCTTTGTTTTTTGTTTAAAGCCATCGTCGGACCATGCGAGTATTCGACGATCTCATAGGAGATCGAAGGCACTCTCAACATCTCACCGATCTTTAACTGTGCTTCCAAGGCAGAGCCGTAATCGACGCCATAGCCTAAGATGTAGATACGATCAGAATTAACGATCGTCGTTTTATTCGTGTCGTACCAGTCTTCGGATTCTTTCATCACGGTGTCAAAGTTTGCGATAAATGATTCACATTCTTTGATCTTTGTTTCGTAATCACTATCACTGAGCTTTCCTTTTGCCTTGGCAGCTTCCAGTGCCCAGAGATATACACTTAACAAAGAGACGGTATAGCCCTTAGTCTCCGGCGGCGTGAGTTCATCGCCTACCAGCAGATGGCAGACCGTATCGACATGTTTTGTGATCTCGCTCTGTAAGTTGCCGGTGATCGCAAGTGTGGGATAGCCGTTGGATTTTGCGTATTCCATGAGTTCGCAGGTCGATACCGAAGTACCGGATTGCGAGATGCCGACAAACAAGACTTCTTCCTTTTTCAGGATGTCGTTCCAGTCTGCCTTTTCGTAGTTCATGAATACCGTCGGGTATTGTGCTTCCGCGCCAATACCCGCGATATGTTTGAAATAGTAAGAACCGATCACACTGACGTTAAAGGAGGTCCCGGAACCGAAGAAGATGATCTTCTTTATCGGATTGTTAGAAAGTACGTCAACGAAGGGTCTTACGAATTTCTCTCTGTTTTCGAAAACATATTTCAGCCTTTCCGGCTGCTCGGCCATATTGCCGAGTACCGTTGTATTGTCAGCCATCTTATGCCTTCCTGATATCTTCGATGATGTCTTCCCTTGCCTCTGTCGGGATCATCTGGGAGATGATCTTCACGCCATTGTCGGAAAGTTTTACGAACGCTTCCTTTTCTTTGTCCGTGACGAACAGGGTCTTGCGGATCTGTTTGGAATCCGGCTTGGAGGCCATGTTGCCGACGGTGATCTCGTTGAACTTATAGCCCTTTTCGTACATCTCCAGCAAAGGAAGCGGTGAGTTGCATAAGATCATGACGCGGATACCCTCGTCGATCTTCCGATTGAACTTATCGACTGCGGAGTCGACAGAAAAGATCGAAAGCTTGCATTTGTCAGGACAGCCGAATTTCAGGACTGTCTTTCTCTGTTCGTCGTTGACGATCTCATTGTCGACAATGACGATCCTTTGTAAGTTATGATGCGGGATCCAGAAGCCGCATACCTGGCCATGGATCAGTCTGTCATCGATACGGATATCACAGATCATAATTTCCTCCTATGCAATGATGCCTAACGTACCTAAGATGAAGGCGATAACGATGATGCCGACCGTGATCTTCATCGTGGAGACTTTGTTCTTCAACAGACGAAGGACGATCAATACTGCAGCAAGCGAGAGCACCTGCGGGCAGAGCTGGTCGAGGTATTCCTGAATGATGATCTCGTTGCCGGCGATGTTGAGCACGAGCGGTGAAGAGATGCCGATCCAGGAAGCGGTCAGACAGCCGACGGATGCCATACCGACGATACCTGCGCAATAAGTGAACAGGTTCATCTTGCCGGAGCTGGTGAGTTCATCAAGGAAGCCGGCACCCTGTCCATAACCGATCCTCAAGCCATAGTATCTGGTCAGAAAGTTCGGGATGTTGAAGACCAGTAACAACACGATTGGACCGAGGATATTTCCCTGCAGTGCGAAGGATGCGCCAAGGGAGCAGGCCAGTACACGGAAGATGCCCCAGAAGAAGGTATCACCGATGCCGGATAACGGACCCATCAAAGAGACCTTCAAGGCGTTGATCGTACCCTTGTCGAAGGAAGGGTCTTCCTTTGCCTGTTCTTCCATCGCGACAGTCAGACCCATAACGAACGGGGACGGTGCAACGGTCATGTTGAAGGCTTCCATGTGACGATGTTCCGCCTGTTTCAGACCTTCCGGATCATCCTTGTAGATCCTCTTTAAGCTAGGAAGGATCGCGTAGAGGAAGCCTAAGCCTTCCATACGTTCGTAGTTGAAGGAGCCCAGTAATGTGAACGATCTCCAGAAGATCGTATTGAATTCTTTCTTAGAAAGTTCTCTTGCCATAATTAGTCATCCTCCCATTCATCTTTGACAGCAACAGCGGCTGGCGCGGCTGTGAGCTGTGCGGATTTGATCTCATACATGATCAGTGCGATTGCAACTGCGATCGCGCAGACACCGACCATATCAACGCCAAGGTATGCGGCAGCAACGAAACCGACGATGAAGTATGGGACCAGCTTGACATCCCAAAGCAGGTTCAGTAACAGAGCGAAGCCCATTGCCGGAAGTACCGTTGCGATCGCGCTTAAGCCGTTCATAGCCCAGTCAGGGATCGATTCGACGATGGCGTTGATCGCGCCGGAACCGAAGTAGAGAACGATGAACGTAAATAAGAAGTAGATCGAGAATGTGAAGAAGCCGCACAGATAATGGATGAAGATCGCTTTCTTTTCGTTGCCTTCATCGATCGCTGCATCGACCTGGTGCATCAAAGTTGAGAAGGCCGTCATCTTCATGATGTTGAGCATCTGCATGATGACTGCGACCGGGATCGCAAAGGCAACAGCAACTTCGAGTTCAGAAGAAGTCATCAGTGCGACAGCTGCACCGATCGTGCCGCCGGCACCGATATCAAGACCTGAGGAAGGACCGATATTGGTTGCGCCCATCCACATCAGTTGCAGCGCACCGCCGATCATCAGACCTTTTGTTATATCCCCCATGATCAGACCAACAAGGAAACCTGTAACGACCGGCTCACGCAGTTTGCATTCGCCAAGCCAGTCACCTTCCAGCTGTGTCAGAGCTGCAACACAGCCGATCAGAATTGCCTGAATCAAATTCATTGTTTATCCTCCTTTTGATTCAACTGGTATAGATTATATACCACTTACGTATTTAATATACCATAATTAGACCATTAATCAAGAAAAAAGCGCAAAAACTGCGCTTAAATATACCAAAAGTAAAAATTTTTGATTAATAACTATACCACTTTAGCGGTATTTTCCTATAAACTGCTCAGATCGATGTCTGCTTCAAACTGGAATTTCGTGAAATCCGCGTGGTGATAGGAGATCGTATACTCGACCAGTTTGTGGTCCTTGTCAAAACCATAGTAATCAAATAAGAGGAATTTCTTCTTCTTTTCCGTCTGCATGATCTCAAGATACTCATCCGGCAAGGATTCGATCCTGAGATAGGAGATCATGGTCTTAGGACGATAGCCCTTGTCCTGCATGTAATCATATAAGGAAGCGCCGCTTTCAAAATCGTAGCGGTCGGCATCCGCAAACAGACTGTACGGGATATAGGCCTTCTGTAAGGCATAAGGATGATCGTTGATCAAAGACATACGAATGATCTCATAGACCTTCTCTTCCTGATCGAAGGCATCTCTGACCACGCCGGTCGGTACGATCTTCGACATCGAGATCAGAACTCTTGAAGACTTCATTCCCTTCTGTCTGATCTGCATGCTTAAAGACAGGATCTCGCTTTCATCACCGAGTCCGATCTTTTCTTCCATGCGCGGTATCGCTTTTACATAAGTACCGGAGCCTCTTCTTGATTCGAGGACCCCTTCTTCCTCGAGGTGCTTCAGGGCGTTTCGCACCGTCATCCTGTTGATGCCGTATTTTTCCGACATCACTCTCTCCGATTCGAGCTTCTCATTGATCCTGAGCTCGCCGCTGATGATCTTGTTGCGGATGGAATCCATCAGCTGCTGGTATATCTTTCCTGTCCTAGCCATTGTACGAAGACAAACTCCTGTAACGATAAAAATAGGTATCCGAAGAAAGCTCGTAGTATTCCAGAGGTTCTCCATCCTGCGTATACGCAACGCCCTTGATCAGCAGGATCTCTTCATCCTCGTGCAGCTTTAAAAGCTCGCTTTCTTCTTCATTCGGTTCAACGATCAGTATCTCTTCCTTCGTGTGCAGCCTCTCGATCTTCTTAATGCGATGCAGCTGTTCATGGAAGGACTTGTTGTTGTAATCGAGATCCTCCATCCCTTTGACCTTAGCAAGTTCGATATAGAGCTTCTCGATGCAGCGCGGTTCGTTTTCCACGATCCTTAATCGTTTCATATAAAACAGCGGTGTTGCCAGCGGGACATCAAGCCTTGAAGAAATGTTGTAATTCGCTTCAACGATGCCCTGTTCGATCGTCTTATTCTCGATCTTGTAGCCTGCCGAAGATATGGCCTTGGTGATCGAGGGGAAATTGTTGTATTCCCTTAATACAAATACATCTTTTTTCATAGTTCTGCCTGTAATATAACTATACCACTTTTCTATACCAATTAAAATGATATGCTCCACAAAAACAGAAAATCAGACAAAACAAAGCGGTTTTCCTAAGAGATCTGCTTTCAGCGCAGCGATCTGAAAAATCAGTGGTATTTGAGTGTATAGTGATATTGAGGCGGATCTAAAGATGATCAAAAATATGAAGGTTTTGGATGATGCTGCTCTGGAAAAGATCAGCGGTGCTGCAATCACGGATGAAGCGCTGGACTCGATCGAATATGCAGTTACTGTTTTCAAGCGTGGCGGAGTTACGTTTGATGAATTCATACAGCAGCTGCGCAACGAATATCACGCCAATCCGCTTCAGTTTTCGACGGATGGATCAGAAAAGGATCTTGAGGAACTTGTAAGCATATACACAGAGGCCTGGGAACAGATCAATCCGGGGAATGGCGGAATCATAAGGATTGGATAATCATTGCATTTCTTAATATATAAAAAATGCTAATTGAAAGACATATCGTTTTACAATAGTTTTAAATAAATCTTATATACAAGGGGGATCTTATGAACAAAGAATATCTTGACAGCGTTTATGCCTACATCGATGCCAATCGTGACAACATCGTAGAAGATCTGATCAAAGTCGCCCGCATCGAATCCGTCAGCCGGGAAGACTCCGATGTCAAACCGTTTGGCCAGTCCTGCCGCAACGTCCTGGACTACATGCTTAAAAAAGGTGAAGAAGAAGGCTTTAAGGCAACGAATCACGAATACTATGTCGGTTCGTTGAAATACGATCTCGGCAAAGAAAAAAGGATCGGCATCTTAGCCCATCTGGATGTTGTGCCGGCCGGCGAAGACTGGACGATCACCCAGCCTTATGAACCGCTGATCAAAGATAATCTTCTGTTTGGCAGAGGAACCGGTGATGACAAGTCCGGAGCGATTGCCGGCTTATACATCATGAAAGCCTTCCGCCAGTTCAACATTCCGCTCCGCAACAACATCGAAGTGCTCTTAGGCACCAACGAAGAAGTCGGTATGAAAGATATGGCCTACTATACAAAGCACTATCAGGCACCGGAATTTACTTTCGTACCGGATGCCGGATTCCCGGGAGCTGCCGGCGAGTTCGGCCGTCTCAGATATGTCTTAACTTCCAAAAAACCGCTCTCTGCTGACTTTGTCGATGCCTATGCAGGTTCTGCCTTCAACATCGTTCCTAACAAGGCAACAGTCGTACTGAACAAGAATACCGGCATCGACTACAAAGCCCTGCCGGAAGACTTCGATGTAAAGGAAACCGATAAAGGCATTGAAATCACCGCCCACGGCGTCACCACCCATGCGGCCGGTCCGGAAAGAGGCGTCAACGCCATCCGCGTACTGACCAACGCATTATTAAAGCTGAATGGTCTGAAAGATGAAGACCGCAGGATCATTGAATTCATCGACAACGTGAATAACGACTACTACGGATCCTTCCTGGGTATCGACAATACCGATGAAGTCTCCGGCCAGACCGTTTCTTCCGGAACCGTTCTGAAGTTCAAAGACGGCCATATTTCCTTGCTCAACGATTGCCGCTATTGCGTTACCGATAATGGCGACCGTCTGGAAGAAAACGTCAGAAAGAAAGCAGAAGAATGGGATTACGATGTTACCGTCGAAGAAAAGACTTACGGTTATCATCTCGATGTCAACGGACCGATCATTCAGACCATCAAGAAAGTCTTCGAAGACTATACCGGCAATACCGAAAAAGAAATCATGATCGGCAAGGGCGGCACCTACGCCGGCGCATTACCGAACGCCTTTGCGACCGGCTGCGTCTATTCCGAAAACTGGGGCGAACGTCCTGACTATCTGCCGGAAGGACATGGCGGTGCACACCAGCCGGATGAGTTCCTCAACATCGACAACTATATGAAAGGCATCAAACTGCTGGCGACGATGATCCTGGCAGTCGATGAAGTCTTATAATCAGAAAGCACACTTAAAAGGGGCTGAACGTTCAGCCCCTTTTCTCATCTTTGGAAATAACATTTATCTTATCTGTTTTCTTTGACGAAGACCCGGATGATGCCGGTATATGCTGCATAGAGAACACCGGCAATCGGCCAGACGATCCAGCTGCGATGCCAGTCATTGGTATAGAAGCTCCAGCCAAGATAGACAGCTGTGGCAACCGACCAGAAAATCCCGTCATAGGAAGAGATTTTCTTGTTGATGCGTTTATAGTCTCCCTCTTCCAGCAGCTTTTCATAACCGCCCTCGATGATGCAGGTCAAAACGATAAAGCGGACGCCCAGAGCCACGCAAGCCAGCAGGGAACACACGCCGACCAGAACGCCGGCCCCGTTATCGATCGGATAACCGATGGCTTCGCTCATCATGACCGGAATGGCTGCGATGATGCAGAGGATGACACCGATGATGATGCGGCGGCTGTGCGTATTCGCATAGCGGTTCTGCAGTTCTCTGACATAACCGGTTACACCGTACTGGGTCTCGATCTTCTTGTTTTCCAGATATTCGAAGCGTTTCCCGCGCATACCGCACAGGATAAACATACCTACCGCAATAGCGACCAG
>CADAHV010000058.1:0-9116 GCA_902787775.1 uncultured Erysipelotrichaceae bacterium
CTGCGTCTGAATTCTTCGGCGTCTCCCTCGATGATCTTGGGGAAAATGATCCTGATATCTTTGATGCCCGCATCCTTGATCTGAACAGCCAGGGTATCTAAGACCGTTTGAACTTCAGGAAGCTCCGGCATTATTTTGCCTCGTACCAGTCTTTGCCGATAGCGAGAGAATAATCCAGTCTCGTTTTCATCTTATAGGCACCGGACATGATCTGCGGAATGAGCTCCTTCATCGTATCGATCTCATCTTCCGGTACATCAAAGATCAGTTCGTCATGGACCTGCAGGATCAGCTTGGTCTTTAATCCTTTTTCGATCAGGGTGTTATAGGCATTGACCATGGCGATCTTGATCAGATCGGCGGCCGAACCCTGTATCGTCGCATTCATCGCTGCCCGCTTGCCGAATTCACGCATCATATAGTTGCGGTCATTGATCTCATTGATATAGCGGCGGCGGTTCATCATCGTCTTGACATAACCGTTTTTCTTGCAGAACTCCACCTGCGCATCCAGGTATTCCTTGATGTGCGGATAGGTCAAAAAGTAATCATCGATAAACTTCTTGGCATCCTTGAAAGACAGCTGGGTCTGATTGGCCAGACCGAAATCGGAAATGCCGTAGACGACGCCGAAATTGACGGCCTTGGCATGCCTTCTTACGATATCGGTCACTTCCTCTTTCTTTAAGCCAAAGACGTCCATGGCGGTCTTGGTATGGATATCGATACCGCTGTTGAAGGCATCGATCATTTTTTCTTCATTTGCCAGAGAAGAAAGCACGCGCAGTTCGACCTGCGAATAATCGGAAGAGATCAGCACATTGCCTTTTGTCGGCTTGAACGCTTTGCGGATCTCTCTGCCTTCATCATCTCTGACCGAAATATTCTGCAAGTTAGGATCGCAGCTCGACAGTCTGCCGGTCTGGGTGATCATCTGGGTAAAGTTGGTGTGGATCTTTCCGTCTTCACTGATGTATTTCTTTAATCCTTCGGCATAGGTTGAATACAGCTTGCTGTACTTGCGGTACTCCAGGATATCGGCAACCACCGGATGGTAGTCCACCAGCTTGTTTAAAATATCGGCGCTGGTCGAACCTTTTTTCAGATCGGGCAGATCCAGTTCGTTGAACAGGACATCGGAAAGCTGTTTGGTCGAAGAGATGTTGAACTCATGACCGACCAGGCGGTAGATCCTTTCTTCCAGTTCATCGATCTTTGCCTTGGTATGCGAGGCGATCTCATCGAGTTCGCTGGCATCGCAATATACGCCCTGCTTTTCCATGTCGTAAAGCACATAAACCAAAGGCAGTTCGATCTTGCCGTAAAGATCTTCCATTTCCTTTTCTTCCAGTTCTTTTCTGACGCGGGCAATGATCTTATATAAGGAAGAAGCGACCTTGGCTGCATACTGGCCAAGGTCCTGTTTACTTGGCTCCAGCGGCTTTTTCTCGGTTCCGAAAAGTTCCTTGTTTTCCTTGATCTCGCCGAATCCGTAATTCATCAGAATGCTTTTCAGATCGGCATTGTAGTTATTGGAAAGGAAGCACATCAGATAAATGTCATCGTTGTTGTTTCCCAGACGAATGTCATGATTGTCTAAGGCGTGCTTGACGGCTTTAAGATCGAAGAAAGTCTTCTTATCATCGGAGGCAAGATAAGCCAATGCCTCTTTATCTTTTAAAAGGTCTTCAAACGGGATGTATTCCTGCCCTGCTTCATTCGCAAAACAAGCCCCGTAAAGCTTGCGCTGGTAATAGGAAAACTCGTCGGAAACAAAATAGATCATCGCATCCTTCAAAAGATCCTTTGAGATCTTATCAACGATCTTTGCGTCGCTTTCTTCTTCCTTTTTCGGTTCATCGATCTTGCGGATCAGAGAATACATTTCGTATTTTTCAAAGAAATCATTCTTTCCCTTTTCATCGACATGAAGCTTCAGATCATTCAGATCCCCTTCGATATCGACATCGGTCTTGATCGTCGCCAGACGCTTGGACAGAAAACAGGATTCCTTGTCACGGATCAGTTTCTCCTGCAGCTTCCCCTTGATCTCATCGATGTGTTCGTAGATCCCTTCGCAGGTATCAAAATCATTGAGCAGTTTGACTGCCGTCTTGTCGCCGATTCCTTCAACACCCTTGATGTTGTCGGACTTATCGCCGGCAAGTCCCTTATAATCAATGATCTGATAAGGCTTGAGGCCGTATTCTTCCTTCAAAGCCGCTTCATCCATCTTGGCGATATCGCTCATGCCCTTGCGCATGACATAGACACTGGTCGTATCATCGATCAGCTGCAGCATATCCCGGTCGGAAGAAAGGACACAGGTCTCGATCTGGTATTTCTTGGCCAGAGAACCGATGATGTCATCTGCTTCGATCGTATCAAACTCAAAATAAGGAATCTGATAGGCTTCCAGCATCTCTCTGACCAGCTGGAACTGTCCGACCAGTTCTTCCGGCGTCTCTCTTCTGCCTGCCTTGTAGTCCGGGGCAAAATCATGACGGAAGGTATGTTTTCCCTTATCAAAGGCCACAGCACAATAATCAGGCTGGATCGTCTTGATCGCCTTGTTCAGCATATTCGCAAAAGCGTATACCGCATTCGTGTATACGCCTTTGGAAGTTTTCATGATATTTCCATAATATGTCGCATAGAAGCCTCTGAATAAGACAGAGTTTCCATCGATCAGCAAGAGTTTCATTTATTCAGCCTCCACATTCACAGTTTCGTTGGAAGCTCCGGAAGGAGCAGAGGAAGTCGCAATACTGTCGAGAACGCTGAGGTTCTCATACATCAAAGACAGATAATCCTTGCCTGACTCGATCTGCGAAGCGGTCAGGGAAGAGATATTGTGAAGCGTGACTCTCTTTAAACCGAGTTCATCTTCCAGAGCCACCATCAGCTGCAGCATCTCATCCGGCATGTTCGGCTCATAGGCAATGAAGCGGACATCATCGTTCTTGATGCGGGTCTTGATCGCCTCCAGCTGGGCATCGCTTGGCAAGGCACCATACTTGGACAGACAGACCGGATAGACCTGGAAACCGAAGTCCTTCTGCCAGCAGCCGAAGGAACCGGTCATTGAGACGAACTTGATCGTCTTGTTTTCCTTGACCAGCTTGCTGGCAAGGGCCTGATAGGAAGCATCCAGGGCAATCAGATCATCGGCAACCTGTTTGTAGTTCTCGGTAAAGTATGAGGACTGTTCGACGTAGTTGTTGGACAGGTAGTCATAGACATCCTTCGCCATGCAATACATGCCGCTTGGCGAAAGCCAGATGAAAGGATCCAGATCGTAGGTATCGATCTCATTGAAGATATCGCCTTCATAATAGGATCCTTCGACGAAAGACACCTTGCCGTCGACCACGACCGGCGTATAGCGCTTGTATTCATATAGACAGTTCAATACCGACAGATCACCGGCATTCAGATCGACGCCAAGTTCCTTGATCTTACTGCTGTAAAGATCCATGTACGGTTCAAGATCGCCGATGTGAAACAGAACCAGGGAGTCGGAAAGGATCTCGTTATAGTCTTCCACCAGATTGGCGCACTGTATTAAAGAACGGTTCTGGATGGAGATGGTCTCGATACGATTGCCGCCGATCCTGTTTAAAAGATAACCGATCGGATAGATCGTATAGGCCGTATATTTCTTAATGCTGGTGCAGCCGCACATCATCAGTACCAGCAGCACACAGAGGATCTTTCTTATAACTTTCATACCCTATTATTATACCTTATTGATCTTGTATTTCGCATAGTTGATCGGCTTGCCTTCCGCATGGAATTTAGCCTGGTAAGCCGTCATCGGTTCGCCCTCTTTATAGTAATCGCGGTCGCATTCCAAAAGCGTAAAATGCGAGGTCTCAAAATAGCCCAAGGAATCTTCAAAGAAATCCGCATTGTCGGTTTTAAAGATGAGTTCCCCGTCCTTTTTCAGCACTTTCTCATAGCTGCTTAAGAAGCTCGGATACGTCAGACGGCGCTTGTGTGTCCGTTTCTTCGGCCACGGATCGGAGAAATGCAGGTAGATCAGATCGATGCTTTCTTCATCAAAAAGCTCTTCGATATTCATCGCATCGGCAAAGATAATCTTGAGATTCTTCAGATCGAGGTCTCTGGCCTTTTTGATCGTTCTGGCAACACAGGTCTCTTCCCTCTCCAGGCCGATATAAAAGATCGACGGATTCATTTTTGCGCTCTGGGTGATGAAATCGCCCATGCCCATGCCGATCTCCACATAGAGAGGAAGATCACATTTCTGATTCTTCATATCTTTGAGCAGGTACTCTTCTTCCTGAGCCAGGAATTCAGGTACCCACTTCTTCTTTCTCATACGCATAGTATTATTATAATACGAAGAATTATTCCTTGCCCGAAGATTAGAAACGATTACAATAGAGTCAGGAGATAATGAACTATGAATAATACAAGAATCGAAAATGTATTAAAAAGATCAAAGGCTGATGCCATCCTGGTGAGTGATCCGATCGCCATCTACTATCTGATCGGCAAGCGGATCTATCCGGGAGAACGTTTCCTGGCTCTTGTGCTGAGAAGAGATCAGAAACCGGTCCTGTTTTTAAACAATCTCTTTCCATTTGAAGAAGATGAACAGGTAAAAGTTGTCAGATACAACGACGGAGACAACATCAGCGATCTGCTGTCCCCATATATCGGCAAAGACGAAGTCCTCGGCGTCGACAAGATGCTGGTGGCCCGCTTCCTGCTACCGATGCAGCAGGCAAAGCTGGCAAAGGAATTCATTGACGGTTCGATTGCCGTCGATAAGACCAGAGCGGTAAAGGACGAACACGAAAAAGAACTCATGCGCAAGTCATCGGCAATCAACGACGCTGCCATGGAACGCTTCAAGAAGCTGGTCTATGAAGGTGTCACAGAAAAAGAAGTGGCCGATCAGACCTTAGGCATCTATAAGGAACTGGGTGCTGAAGGCTTCTCCTTCCCATCCATCGTCGCCTTCGGCAAAAACAGTGCCGATCCCCATCACATGCCGGATGATACAAAACTTCAGGTCGGCGATGCCGTGCTCTTTGATGTCGGCTGCACCTACAAAGGCTATTGTTCCGACATGACCCGGACCTTCTTCTTTAAAAAGGGACCAAGTGAGAAACAAAGACAGGTCTATGAACTGGTGAAAAAAGCCAACGAAGATGCCACCAAAGCTGTCAAGGCAGGTGTTCGTCTCTGCGATATCGACAAGACCGCCAGAGATGTCATTGAAAACGGCGGCTATGGAAAATTCTTCACCCACCGTTTAGGCCACTTTATCGGTATTGAAGATCACGAATACGGCGATGTTTCTGCCGCCTTTAAAGATCTGACGGAAACCGACAACATCTTCTCGATCGAGCCGGGCATCTATGATCCCGATACCCTGGGCTGCCGGATCGAAGATCTGGTCATCGTCACCGACGAAGGATGTGAAGTACTTAATCATTACCCGCACGAAATCGAAATTATCGGATAAAAAATGCCAGTCACAATTGACTGGCATTTTCATTCATTAGTTTTTCTTTCCGAAGAAACGGATCTCACCGAAGGTCTTTTTCTTTTCTTCCTTTGGTTCTTCAGCGTTTTCTTCTTTGACAGTTTCTTTCTTTTCGCTCTTTTCCTTCTTAGGAGCCTTTTCCGGCTTCGGTAAGAGGTCTTTGGCGGAAACATTGACTCTGCCCTTTTCGTCGATCTCAACGACTTTGACTCTGATCTTGTCGCCGATCTTTAAGACGCTTTCCGGCTTGTCAACTCTCTCATGTCTGATCTTGGATACATGCAATAAGGCATCCGTACCCTTGAACAGTTCAACGAAAGCACCGAACTTTTCAAGTCTGACGACTGTTGCATCATAGATCTCACCGACCTTGGCTTCTCTGGTGATGTCATCGATCATGGCCTTAGCCTTATCGATGGCTTCCTTGGAAGTGTGGTAAATGACAACTTTACCGTCATCATCGATGTCGATCTTGACCTGGTCACACTTGTCGATAATGTCGTTGATGACCTTACCGCCGGTACCGATGACTTCTCTGATCTTGTCAGTCGGGATCGTGAAGGTAACCATCTTCGGCGCATACTTGCTGACTTCTTTTCTCGGTTCAGCAATGGCTGTTGCCATGTTGTCCAGGATTTCCATTCTGCCCTTATGAGCCTGTGCAAGTGCTTCCTTGAAGATCTCTCTGGTAATACCCTTGCACTTGATATCCATCTGCAAAGCAGTGATACCATCTCTTGTACCGGCAACCTTGAAGTCCATATCGCCATAGTGGTCTTCCATACCCTGGATATCGGTAAGGATGGAGTAGTTGTCACCGGTGGTGATCAGACCCATCGCAACACCGGCGACCGGAGCCTTGATCGGAACACCGGCTGCCATTAAGGACATTGTACCGGCACAGATCGAAGCCTGTGAGCTGGAACCGTTGGATTCCATGACTTCGGCAACCGTTCTGATCGCATATGGGAATTCTTCTTCTGAAGGAAGAACCTGTAAGAGAGCTCTTTCACCTAAAGCACCGTGACCGATCTCTCTTCTGCCCGGAGAACCCATTCTGCCGACTTCACCGACACAGTAAGGCGGGAAGTTGTACTGATGCATGAATCTCTTTTCTTCGACTTCTGTCAGGTCATCGATGATCTGGTTGTCACCTAAAGGACCTAAAGTCGTGATGGACATAACCTGTGTCTGACCACGGGTAAACATTGCGGAACCGTGAACTCTCGGCAAGAGGTCGACCTGTGAATCCAGAGGTCTGATCTCATCGAGTGCTCTGCCGTCAGGTCTGATCTTTTCATCGGAGATCAGTCTTCTGACTTCATTGGCAATGATCTCGGTGCAGTATTCATTGGTCTGCTTGACCAGCTTGTCTGCTTCTTTTTCGCTCAGTTCAGCATCATTGGCGAAGTGTTCCTTCATCTCATTGGTGATGCCTTCCTGTGCAGCATAGGATTCCAGCTTGTCGTGGATCGATACAGCTGCTTCCAGTCTTGCCTTGCCGTTGGCATTGACGTATTCCTTAACGCGCGGATCGATTTCGTAAAGAACGACTTCCATCTTTTCTTTACCGACCTTGGCAATGATCTGTTCTTCCATCTCACAGAGTTCTTTGACCTTCTCATGACCGAACATCAATGCGTCCAGCATCAGATCTTCGCTGACTTCATGAGCACCGGCTTCAACCATGTTGAGAGCTTCCTTGGTACCGGCAACTGTCAGATCGATCTCGGATCTGGAAAGCTGTTCGACTGTCGGATTGACAACAAACTCGCCATCGACATAACCGACTTTAACGCCGGCGATCGGACCGTCAAACGGAATATTGGAAATACATAAGGCAAGCGAAGCACCTAACATTGCTGACATCTCAGGTGAGCAGTCAGTATCGGTGGACAGAACGGTGTTGACGACCTGAACTTCGTTACGGAAACCTTCAGCGAAGAGCGGGCGGATCGGTCTGTCGATCAGTCTTGCTGTTAAAGTGGCATGTTCGGAAGGACGGCCTTCTCTTCTTAAGAAGCCGCCTGGAATCTTGCCGGCAGAGTAGAGCTTTTCTTCAAAAGATACAGTTAATGGGAAAAAATCGGTGTCCTTTGCGACACTTGAGGCACAGGCAGTTGACAGCGTAACCGTGTCACCATACCTTACCAGGGCAGACCCTCCGGCCTGCTTAGCGATCTCACCGGTCTCGATGCTTAACTTACGACCGTAGAAATCAAAATCGAATACTTCTTTCATTCTTTTCGTTTCTCTTCTTTCTTAATTTCAAACGTTATAATTCTATCATAGAAATAAGGAAAAAACGCAATTATAAAGGATTTTTATCGAATTTCAGGTCTTTTTGTTTTGGTTTTGGATTTTCTTTTAAGAAGCCGTCCAAACTATGAAAACTTTTTCGATACACAGAGTACCTGCAAAAGAAAATATATTATAATAAAGTTATGAAACTGTACGAGACAGATGCAAACAATTTCAATGATTTTTCTTCCGCTGAACCGGATGCTTCCATTTTTCAGACATCCTACTGGTCAGACTATATGGTGTCCAAGGGATACAAGGCATCCTTTATCGAAGCCAGCGATGAACATGGTACCTGTCTCGCTCTTTCTTCCCTGCTTTTAAAGAAGGAATCTTTCCTTTCCAGCAAATATACGGCACTGGCTCCCCACGGTTTTCTGATCAACTATTACGATGAGGAACTTTTCAAAACCTTCCATGGTCTGATGGCTGACTATCTTAAACAGGAAAGAGTCTCCAAACTGCTCATTGAACCGCAGGTCGATAAAGACAACCGCATGGCTGAGCAGATGCTGGAAAAACTCGGATACCGCAAAGAAAGCGACATCACGGTCTATGAAGTCGATACGGCAGCACATGTCAATGATCTTTCCGATCCCAATGTCATCTTAAAAGTCCGGGTCGTCAAAGACGATTCTGTTTTCCGCAAACTCGCTTCAAGCAAGGAAGAAAAGGAAGATTTGAAGATCTTTGAATATCTCAAAGACCACGCAGCAGTCTACATCGCTTCCATCGATACCGTCAAATCCATCCGGGCGATTGGAGAAAGCATGGCTCAAAATGACGCCTTCATCAAGGAACACCGCAGCGACTACAAATTCGTCGAGCAGGTCAATGAAAAAGACAACGAAAACAGCAGACTGAAGAAGCTGCAGGCCGCGATCGAAAACTACAGTGCCGATCCGGACATCGCCGCTTACTGTGTTTCCGATTTTTCCGATAAATGCACTGTTTTATTCAAAATGAACATCGACAAGGAAGACCTTTTCAAGGCGGAAAAAATAATTGTCGATCAAATTTGTGCAGATTGCCTTAATCGTGGTATTATAAAAGTCGATTCAGAAGAAAACTTCGCATACGCTGTACCAAGACAGCTTCTGGGAAGGTATTCGCTGAAGATCTGATGCCGACTTAGCTCATCCGGTAGAGCAACGCACTCGTAACGCGTAGGTGGTAGGTTCAAGTCCTATAGTCGGCACCATGTATAAAAAAACAGATCCCGTATTTGCGGGATCTTTTATTTTTTCTTTGGCTTTTCCTTTTTGACTTTCTTCGGATCTTTCAAAGTCAAAAC
>CADAHV010000059.1:0-10856 GCA_902787775.1 uncultured Erysipelotrichaceae bacterium
TATGTTATTTCATTTGTATTATTCCTTGTCTTATTCGGCTTCTTCCTGTTCGTCCACAGTTTCCTCTGCTTCGTTTGCATCAATGTCAGCGTCTTCATCATATTCGCCGAGCATCTCGCTAGGCAGAGAAGCTTCCTCTTGCGCGGCAAGAAGCTTTTCTTCTCTGATCTCATCGAGTTCTTCTGCCCTTTCGAGGACCAGTTTCGTCGTTTCTCTTTCGAACTTCGAACCGGTTCCGGCCGGGATCAGCTTACCGATAATGACGTTTTCCTTGATACCGAAGAGGTTATCGACTTTGCCGTTGACGGCAGCGTCGGTAAGAACTTTGGTCGTCTCCTGGAAGGATGCGGCCGATAAGAAGGAATCTGTCTCAACAGAAGACTTGGAGATACCCAGAAGCAGCGGTTCAAACTTCGCCGGCTGCTTGCCGGATAACAGGAGTTCCGTATTGAGGTCGTTGATCTTCTTGAGGGAGATCGTCTGACCGGCACAGAGCTCGCTTCCGCCCGGTTCAACGACGATGACCTTCTTAAGCATCTGCTTGATGATAACTTCAACGTGCTTATCGGAGATGTCGATACCGGTAACGGCGTAGACCTTCTTGACTTCCTTTAAGATGTAATTCTGTACAGCCTGTACACCGGCGATCGACAGCAGTTCCTTCGGATCCACATTGCCTTCCGTCAGTTTTGCACCGGCTCTGACTTCTGCACCGACCTTGACCCAGGCTCTGATGGTAGAAGAGATACCGCACTTGTGAGCGATGGACTCTTTATCATTGGAGACCTCGACGATCCATGAGTGATCTTCCTGTTCTTCCACCTTGGTCACTTCACCGGCGATCTTGGAGATGACCGACGGATGTTTCGGGCAGCGTGCTTCAAACAGTTCTTCGACACGCGGCAGACCCTGTGTAATATCATCATCTGCGTTTGCGACACCACCGGAGTGGAATGTACGCATGGTCAGCTGAGTACCAGGTTCACCGATGGACTGCGCTGCCATAATACCGATGGCCTCACCGGATTCGACCAGCTTACCGGTCGCCATGTTACGGCCATAGCACTTGCGGCAGATACCGTCTTTGCACTTACAAGTAAAGGAGTTACGGATATTCATGCCTTTGTAACCGGCGGCAATGATCTTGTCGGCGATCGCCTCATCAATGAATTCATCTTCATCGATGATGATCTCGCCTGTTGCAGGATCAGCCAGCTGTTCCTTGGCATAACGTCCTACGATCCTGTCGTAGAATTTTTCAATTGTCGAGTTGTCCTTTGTATCGATGATATCTTCAACATAGTAACCCTGATCGGTATGGCAGTCTTCTTCCATAACCATGACATCCTGAGCGACATCGACCAGTCTTCTGGTCAGATAGCCTGATTCAGCTGTCTTCAGGGCCGTATCAGTCAGACCTTTACGGACACCGTGTGTTGAAATAAAGAATTCGGATACATTCAGACCCTCACGGAAGGAAGAATAGATCGGGACTTCGATGATCGAAGGCTGATATTCTTTCTTCGACTTGGACTGTGTCGGTCTTCCCATCAGACCACGCATACCGGCCAGCTGGGTAAAGTTCGACTTGTTACCACGGGCACCGGATACGGATGACATGTTGATCGGCGACTTACGAGGCAGATTGTTCATGACATCATCACCGATGGCGTTGGTCGCATCAGCCCAAAGCTTGGAGAAGTGTTTTTCCCATTCAGGCAGGGTCAGCTGACCTCTCTTCAGCAGATTCTGTAATACATCGGCCTTGGCCTTTGCTTCATCAACGAACTTCTGCTTGTGCGGAGCGACGTTGATATCAGACAGTGAGATCGTCATACCGGCAACGGTAGAACCGGCAACGGTAGAGTACTCAAAGCCCAGGTCTTTGATCGCATCCAGAACCTGAGAGGAACCTTCGGTCTTGTACTTCGCGAAGACTTCCGCGATGACCTTGGAAAGGCTCTTCTTGGTGAATTCCGGTGCGATCGCTTTTTCCTTGATGAACTTCCTGATATCGGTACCGAAATCACAGAAGCTGGACTCCGGTGTGTGTCTGAGCGAATCACCCTTGACTTCGTTGATGTAAGGGAAATCAGCCGGGAACTTGTCGTTGAAGATCAGTTTACCGATCGTCGTGACAAGATACTTATCAAGCTGTTCTTCAGTGAAACTTGTCTTGTTTAAAGCGCGGGCCGGGATGGCAACACGCGTATGCAGGTGGACTTCCTTGTTCTGGTAAGCCATCAGTGCTTCGTTGAAATCCTTATAGACGTGACCTTCGTTGTCACCGAACCTTCTCCACATTGCGGCAGTTTCCTTGTCGCCCAGTGCTTCGATGGCATCGGCCTTCTCATAGAATTCTTCCGCAGTTTCTTCCATATTCAGATAGAAGTTACCGAGGACCATATCCTGGGAAGGAGTAACGATCGGTTTACCATCCTTAGGACCGAGGATGTTGTTGGAAGCCATCATCAGGATCTCTGCTTCCGCCCTTGCTTCTTCCGACAGAGGAAGGTGAACGGCCATCTGGTCACCATCGAAGTCGGCGTTGAAGGCTGTACATACGAGTGGATGCAGTCTTATCGCTCTTCCTTCGACGAGTTTCGGCTTGAAGGCCTGGATACCCAGTCTGTGTAATGTAGGAGCACGGTTCAGGAAGACAGGATGGTTGTCCATCAGTTCTTCGAGAACATCCCAGATCGCCGGATCAAATCTCTCGATCATCTTCTCGGCAAACTTGGAGGATTGCGCGATCTTCTGATTTACGAGTTCATTGATGACGAACGGTTTGTAAAGCTGAATGGCCATTTCTCTAGGAATACCGCACTGGTACATCTTGAGATCCGGTCCGACAGCGATAACCGATCTTCCGGAGAAGTCGACACGCTTACCTAAGAGGTTCTGTCTGAAACGGCCCTGCTTACCCTTTAAGGAGTGAGACAGAGACTTTAACGGACGGTTGGCGGAACCCTTGACCGGGTTGCCTCTTCTGCCGTTATCGATCAGAGCATCGACTGCTTCCTGAAGCATACGCTTTTCGTTCTGGACGATGATACTCGGCGTGCCGATCTCCAGTAACTTCTTCAAACGGTTGTTACGGGTGATGACTCTTCTGTACAGATCGTTCAGATCGGAAGTCGCAAACCTGCCGCCGTCCAGCTGAAGCATCGGCCTCAGATCCGGCGGTATGACAGGAAGTACGGTCAAGACCATCCATTCAGGCTTGTTCTCGGAATCGACGAAAGCGTTGATCGTCTCCAGTCTCTTGATCAGCTTCTTGCGCTTGTCGCCCTGAGCCTTTTCAAGTTCCTTGACGATATCTTTCTTTTCCTTGAGGACATCGACCTGTTCCAGTAAGGTCTTGATCGCTTCGGCACCTGTCTGTGCCTTGAAAGCATCCTTGCCGTACAGAGCTTCGTAATTTCTTACTTCCAGCTCTGACAGAGGCTGCTTGTATTCCAGATCCGTATTACCCGGATCGGTAACGATCCATGTAACGAAGTAGACGACTTCTTCCAGGATCTTTGGTGAAACATTGAGTACGAGACCCATTCTGGAAGGGATACCCTTCAGATACCAGATATGGGCAACCGGAGCAGCCAGGGCGATATGGCCCATGCGCTCTCTACGTACACTTGATTTGGTGATCTCAACACCGCAGCGGTCACATACGACACCTTTGTAACGTACTTTCTTGTACTTGCCGCAGTAACACTCCCAGTCCTTGGTCGGGCCGAATATCCTTTCACAGAATAAGCCGTCCCTTTCCGGTTTCTGGCTGCGATAGTTGATCGTCTCAGGCTTGGTGACCTCACCATGAGACCATTCCAGGATTCTTTCCGGAGATGCTAAACCGACTTTGATTGCTTCAAATTTGTTCTTTGCCATGTCTATACCTCCTCTTCATCCATTCCCAGACCCATGATCGCTTCCGGAGCCTCTTCCTCATCGATGCTGTCTCTGACTTCGAGGCCTTCGGTATCTTCTACGAGAGTCGCGTTGCTTGCCTTTTCGACATCGCGGTCGTCCTCATCGCTTCTGGAGATACTGACTTCATTGCCCTCGGCGTCCAGCATTCTGACATCCAGAGCCAAAGCCTGTAATTCGTTCTTGAGGACGTTGAAGGATTCCGGAATACCCGGTTCAGGGATTCTCTTACCCTTGATGATGGCATCGTAGGTCTTGGTACGGCCGTTGATATCATCGGACTTGACGGTAAGGATCTCTTCCAGAGTATGTGCGGCACCATAGGCTTCCAGAGCCCAGACTTCCATTTCACCGAATCTCTGACCACCGTTCTGCGCTTTACCGCCTAATGGCTGCTGCGTTACCAGTGAGTAAGGACCGGTTGCACGGGCATGGAGCTTATCGTCGACCATGTGTGCCAGCTTGATCATGTACATGACACCGACAGCGATTCTTTCATCGTAAGGTTCACCGGTCTTGCCGTCTCTTAAGACGATCTTGCCGTCCATGGACGTACCGGCTTCCTTCATGATCTCTGTCAGTTCTTCGTTGGTGATTCCGTCGAAGACCGGTGTCGCAAACTTGACGGTCTTGCCCGTCTTTTCGCTCAACGTCTTGGCAGCCATACCTAAATGGATCTCCAGGACCTGACCGATATTCATACGTGAAGGGACACCGAACGGATTCAGCATGATATCCACAGGGGTTCCATCCGGCATAAACGGCATATCCTCGATCGGTAAGATCTTGGAAATGACACCCTTATTACCGTGACGTCCGGCCATCTTATCGCCTTCGGAAATCTTACGTTTCTGAACGACGTAGACCTTGATGACTTCCGTGACACCCGGACCCAGTTCGTAGCCTTCAGAACGTTTGAAGATTCTGATGGACTGAACGATACCGGCACCGCCGTGCGGAACTCTGAGTGAATTATCTCTGACTTCGTGTGATTTCTCACCGAAGATCGCCAATAACAGTTTTTCTTCCGGTGAAGCATCGGACTGTCCTTTCGGCGTAACCTTACCTACAAGGATATCGCCTTCCTTGACTTCCGCACCGACCATGACGATACCTCTGGAATCCAGGTTGCGGCAAGCGCCTTCCTGAACGTTCGGGATATCTCTGGTGATTTCTTCTTCACCGAGTTTTGTCTTTCTCTTTTCGATCGAATATTCATCGATGTGAATTGAGGTATAGACATCATCTTTGACCATTCTCTCGGACATGATGATGGCATCTTCGTAGTTGTAACCGTGCCATGTCATGAACGCGATGGTGACATTCTGTCCTAATGCCAGTTCGCCATCATCCATGGAAGGACCATCGGCGATGATATCGCCAGGTTTGACTGTATCGCCATCTTCCACGATCGGACGATGGTTGATGCAGGTACCGGCATTGGAACGGGCAAACTTCTCGAGTCTGTATTCGTGTTCAACGCCGTCCTTGGAGGTGACGACGATGCGGTTGGCATCGACATAAGTGACCGTACCCTCATCGTTGCAGATCAGGCCTGTACCGGAGTCTTTTGCGATCTTCGGTTCAATACCTGTTCCGACGTATGGAGCATGCGGCCTTAAAAGCGGAACCGCCTGTCTTTGCATGTTGGCGCCCATTAAGGCACGGGAAGCATCATCGTTCTCTAAGAACGGGATACATGCAGCAGCGACAGAAACGATCTGCTTCGGGGAAACGTCTGCCAGTTCAACGACGGACTTGTTGACCAATACGGTTTCACCGGCTTTTCTGGCAACGACCTGATCGTTGATCAGCTTGCCGCCGACGACTTCGTTGGCCTGGGCGATGATGTAGTCATTCTCATCATCAGCGGAAAGATAAATGTAATCTTCCGACACATTGCCCTTGGCGTCGACCTTGCGGTATGGCGTCTGAATGAAGCCATATTCATTGATCTTGGCATAGGTTGTTAAGTAGGAAATCAGACCGATGTTCTGACCTTCCGGGGTCTCGATCGGGCAGATCCTGCCGTAGTGAGAGTTGTGAACGTCACGGACTTCAAAGCCGGCTCTTTCTCTGGTCAGACCGCCCGGGCCCAATGCAGAGATACGGCGCTTGTTGGTTAACTCAGCCAGAGGGTTCTGCTGGTCCATGAACTGGGAAAGCTGCGAAGAAGAGAAGAATTCTCTGATCGCACCGGATAGCGGACGGTTATTGGTGAGTGTCTTCGGAGTTGCGTTTTCGATCTCCGTGATGGACATCTTTTCCTTGACCGCCTTTTCCATTCTGGAAAGACCGATACGGAACTGGTTCTGAATGAGTTCGCCGACTGTCCTGATTCTACGGTTGCCCAGCATATCGATATCATCGGTGGAACCGACGCCGTCGAGCAGCGTGAACATATAGTTGTAGAATGCCAGCATATCGGACATCGTGATGCACTTCTTGTTGTTGAGCGGATCGATACCGATCAGTCTGATCTTGGCGTTTTCATCGCTCGGGTTGCAGATATTGACGACCTGGCAAGCCGTACCGACTAACCAAGCGGAAATCTTTTCACCCTGATCGACTCTGGCCTTGATCGCCTCTTCCTTGTCGGACATCAGCATGTAGCTGTCATGATCCGGCAGGTAGTAAGGCATTGCCTGTTCGTCATCGACGGTCACATCGTTGCCGTTCTTGTCCGTCAGTCTGCCTAATACGAATAATCTCTGGCCATAGTCCATGACCGCCGAGAAATTCTCGGAAGTGAGCGGAACTTCCTTGGCAATGATGCCGCTGTAGACTCTGATCGTCGAGATCTCTTTCGCGATCTTCTTGACATCATCGAGCGTCAGGACCGTACCCATGAAATAGGTCTTGTCCTTGAGATCGATGTCGTTGGCCAGAACTCTGCCGTTCAAAGCCAGCTTGTCGTCGCTGGAGACTTCAACGATGGTCGGATGTGAGAAGATGTGTCTGAACGGGAAGGCCTCAACATGAGTACCCTTGACCAGTTCTTCTCTTAAAACGTTTCTCTCCGCCTTCTCGATCCTGGTACCTGCCTTATAGAGCAGACTTCCATCTGCCTTATAAAGATCCTGTGCCAGAACGTGATGTTCAATACGGTCGATAACGTTGAGTTTCTTTCCTAATTTATATCTGCCTGCAGGGGTCAGATCGTACTTCTTCTGATCGAAGAACTTCGCATTCATCAGGTTGGCAGCACCTTCGACGGTCGGAACTTCATCCTGCTTCTGGTTCTTGTGCATTTCCAGTAAAGCAGCGTCCATCGTCTTGGTCTTATCAGCCTGCAGAGTATTGCTGATCTCTTCGTAAGCACCCAGGAAAGATGTATAGATGGCTTCATAGATGTTTAAGAATTCACGGTCATCATTCTGATTGATCAGATCTTCGTAAACTTCCAAACCCATCGCCTTTAAGAACGTCTTGACCTTTTCCAGATCAAAACCGTCTTCGCCTCTTTCGAGGTTGAGCGAGAAGCCGATACACTTCAAAAGAATAGTCGATAAGATCTTACGCTTTCTGTCGACCGACATGTTCATGATGCGGCCTAAAGCGTTCTTCTTATCATCCGTCAGGAATTCCAGCCATGTACCACGGGATGGGATCAGTTCTCCGCTGAAAGCTTCCTTTCCGGTCTTGTCGTCGGTCTGCGTATCAAAATAAGCGCCAGGTGACCTGACGATCTGGGAAACGATAACTCTCTCAGCTCCATTAATGATAAAAGTGCCGGTCGGCGTCATCATCGGGAAATCGCCTAAAAAGACTTCTTCCTTCTTGGTGATGACTTCACCGGTATCTTCATCGATAATCTCCAACTCCATGTTGGCTTTTAATGGCGCACGATAATCTTCCTCACGATATTTTGTTTCGGCAACCGAGAACTTCGGCTCACCGAATTCAAAATTCAGCAATTTCAAGCGGATGTTTCCGCTATAGTTCTGAATCGGATAGATGTCATCAAACACTTCTTTGATTCCTTCTTTGGTAAACCATTTGAAGGAATCTGTCTGTACCTCTACTAAGTTAGGCAGTTCAAGATTACCACTAACCTTTGAATAGTCACGGCGAGTAGAATGCCTACCCGATTCCACGATCTTGTATGTTTGTTTCATTTGCGCCGTCCTTTCAAATAATTATGTACTCGGTATGGCTAAAAGCAGTCCAGGACATAATAACCGCTGTCTCTTTCAATGATCTTTACCGTACCGAAAAGTGTTTCAAGTTTCGCTATGGATGACTTTGCTCCCTGAGCTTTGCGGATCACAATGTAGAGATGACCGCCCTCGTTCAGCATGAACGCAGACTTCTCATACAGACCGTACACGACCGCCTTACCCGCCCTGATCGGCGGGTTAAGGACGATCGTATCGTATTTATGATCAAGCTTGGTAATATCATCACACAGATGAACTTTAATATCTGTCTTGTTGTTAGCACCATTCAGGATGGAGAGCTCAACAGCCCTCGGATTGACCTCCGCCATTTCGACCTCGGTTTCCGGATGGAAACGTTTCAGGACGATCCCGATGGGACCATACCCCGAACCCAGGTCCAGCAGCGTCTTTCCCAGATCCTTTGAATAGATGCTTCTGATCAGGATATAACTACCGTAATCGACATTGTCTTTCGAGAAAACGCCGTTGTCGGTAGTGAAACGGAAAACCTCATTATCGAAATAATACGTGAATTCTTTTCTTTCAGAACTCAGATCGCTATTATCCGTATAATAATGGTTCATTACCTAATTATTTGATTTCGACGGTAGCTCCTGCATCCATTAACTGCTTCTTGATGTCTTCAGCTTCTTCCGGGCTGATGTTTTCCTTAATTGGGCTCGGGCACTTGTCAACTAAACCCTTAGCTTCAACTAAGCCTAAACCGGTGATAGCCTTGACAACCTTGATAACGCCAGTCTTTGCTTCACCAAAGTTAGTAAGAATAACAGAAACGGAAGTCGGGCCCTGAGGTGCTTCTTCAGCCGGAGCAGCAGCAACTGCAACCGGAGCAGCAGCGGTGACACCGAATTTTTCTTCGATCGCTTTTACTAAATCGTTTAACTCTAAGATGCTTGCTTCTTCCAAGTAAGCTAAGATATCATCATGTGATAATTTTGCCATTGTAAATTTTTTCTCCTTTTTCTTCTAAATTTAAATTTTCAAATTATGCAGCGGCTTCTGCTTCAGCCGGTGCTGCTTCTGCTGCAGGTGCAGCTTCTTCTGCCGCAGGGGCAGGTGTTCCAGCCTCCTTAGCTTCGGCAACAGCCTTGACGACTCTTGCGAATGAGCTTACAGGTGACTGCAGACAGCTCAGTAACATAGAGAGCATGCCATCACGGTTAGGCAGTAATGATAACTCTTTGATTGTAGCTTCATCGACAACCTTGCCTTCGACGATACCCTTCTTAAGTACCAGAGCTTTGTGTTTCTTCGCGAACTTAGCAAGTACTCTTGCCGGGGCAGTTGCATCTTCGGAGAATGCGAATGCATTCGGACCTTTCAGAGCGTCTTTGAGATCTTCAAATCCGCAGTCATCACATGCTCTTTCGACCATGGTGTTCTTGTAGACTTTGAAGTCGACTCCTTCTTCTCTGAGGCCACGTCTCAATTCTGTAACTTCGGCAACTGTAAGGCCGCGATACTCACAGACCAGTGTTGACTGAGAATCTTTGATCTTCTTAGTGATCTCCTCAACGACTGCCTGCTTGTTACTTAATACAGCTTGATTCATATTTCCTCTTTCTAACACCCATATACTCATAAAATAAAACCTGTATCCAATAGACACAGGTTAAAAATCATCTTCTGATCAACCTCGGTAACATGATTAAGGGATAGCCCCGTTACTGTCTATGGTATATCGATGCTCGATTATTTTATCTCATTTCGATATAGAAATCAAGGTTTTCTTTTGATATAAGCCTTATTTTATCCTATTTTTTCATGAATAATCGGGATCAGAGACAGAATGATCAAAAAGGAGCCGATCACCGTCAAGAGGGGAAGTTCATAGTGATAAAGGAGATTGGAAAACAACAGCGAAGTAATCGGCTCCAGGGTAGAGATAAATGCCGCAACAGTGCTTCCAAGACCGGCAATACCTTTGATCAGAAAGAGATTCCCTAACAGCAGCATGACACCGGCAAGGATCAGATACGGTAGTGGTTCTGCGCTTTTAAAGGAAGAAGGAAGATCTCCTCCATTTAATAAAAGAGTAAGCACAGTTGCGGTAAGGAAGATGTAGAAGCTTTTTGTATTGGGATCCGCATTCTGTATCAAGCTGTGATCAACGATGCTCAAACAGCAAGCATAGGAAACCGCGGAAACCAAAGCATAGAAAATGCCGGAAAGATCATAGGAGACATCACCCTGATTCAAAAGGATCAGTCCCGCAATGGAAAGAACAATGGCCAATAGCCTTTTTATGGAAAAGGCTTCATGAAACAAAAGCACTCCAAGCAAACAGACGATTGTCGGATAAGTGAAATGGATCGCGGTGACCAAACCGACTGGCATCTTAGTATAGGCAAGCGGAAGAAACAAGTCTGTTACAAAGATCATGAGACCGGCAAGAAAGAAATAAAACAGTTCCTTCTTGCTTGCCTTGAGATCGCTCTTATTCAAGATACACAGTAAAAAGGATCCGATCACAGCGACCAGAGATCCTGAAAATAAAACCGATGTGACATCCGCTCCTTTCAGCATCGCCATATTCTGAATCGAAGGATGGATACCGAAAAGAAGAGATGAAAGAATGACAAATACTATACTCATAAGGGGAAAAAGGAAGCAGCAGATGACTGCTGCTTTAATTGGTTTTATAAGCTCTTTCTGAACTCCTTGACCACATCCATGAATTCTTTGACCCGATTGTAGTCGACCGGGTTTTCGAATTTGCCGTCAACTTTAAATGTGGTGGCACAGACC
>CADAHV010000060.1:0-8807 GCA_902787775.1 uncultured Erysipelotrichaceae bacterium
ATAAAGACGCCGCCTGGCGTTCGACCCATTTCGAATATCACGACTTCTCGGACAACCTTTTGAAGTTTGATATCCTCGGCCACGTCGATCCGACGGCGATGCGCTTATTTGAAAATATCTCGGGCATCGATGTCAAAACGATCCCGATGAACGATGAAAAGGTCTTATCGCTGTTTTATTCAACCAAGGCCTTGAATATCATCAATCCAAACTATAAAGAAGAAACCGGTGCAGCCGGTCTGCCGGAATTTGGTACGTTGAATACCAGAAATACCATTGAAGAGACAAGGCCTCATGTCTTCTCGGAACTGGTGCAGATTTCCGGTCTGTCCCATGGTACCGACGTATGGCGCGGCAACGCTCAGGAACTCATCCGTTCCGGCATCCGTCTGTCGGATGTCATCGGATGTCGTGACGATATCATGTCGACCTTGTTGGGCTATCATCTGGAACCTCTGGATTCCTTTACCATCATGGAACACGTCCGTAAGGGCAAGGGACTGACCGAGGAAGAAGAAAGCAAGATGCTGGAGCACGATGTGCCGAAGTGGTACATCGAATCCTGCAAGAAGATCAAGTACATGTTCCCGAAGGCTCACGCGGTTGCCTATTGCATCATGGCGGTCCGTGTTGCCTGGTTCAAGGTCTACCATCCGGAATACTACTATGTTTCTTACTTCTCACTAAGATGTGATGCCTATGAATTATCGACCATGATCAAGGATGCCGATTCGATCTACGCCCGCATGAAGGAACTGATGGCCAAGATCAATGCCCGTGAGGCAAACAAAAAAGAAAAGGACATCTTTGATACATTGGAAGTCTGTTATGAGATGACCTCCCGCGGCTACAAGATGGTCAATATCGACCTGTATAAATCTCTGGCGACCGAATTTAGAGTCGATCCGGACAACAACCACATCATCATCCCGCCGTTCAAGGTGCTGGATGGTCTGGGCGACAACGTTGCCGAATCGATCGTACAGGCCAGACAGGATCGACCTTTCTTATCCAAGGAAGATCTGGCGGAAAGAACACAGTTATCCACTACACTGATCAAGAAACTGTCCGATCTCGGCGTATTGAATGATCTGGATGATTCCAATCAGATGTCATTATTCTAATCGAAGGAGAAAGAAAATATGCTGATCGACAAACTGCTGGATTATGTAAGCTACGATACCACCAGCCACGAAGGCACAGGCCAGACGCCAAGTACGGAGGGCCAGTGGGCTTTGGCCAAGCATCTTAAGAAGCAGCTGGAGCAGCTGGGTCTTGAGGATGTCGTGCTGGATGAACACTGCTACGTCTATGGCTATCTGCCTGGCGATCCGGATTATCTGACCATCGGCTTAAATTCCCATATGGACACTTCGGAACAGGCGTCCGGCAAAGACATCAAGCCAAGAATCATTGAAAACTATGACGGCAAAGACATTGTCTTAAGTGAAGGCATCGTTTCCAGCGTGGAACGTTTTCCGGAATTAAAAGATTATGTCGGAAAGACTTTAGTCGTCACCGATGGCACAACTTTATTAGGCGCTGACGATAAAGCGGGTGTCGCGGAGATCATGGAAGTCTTAGAGACCCTGGTTAATGATCCATCGATCAAACACGGTCCGATAAGAGTCTGCTTCTCGCCGGATGAAGAGATCGGCGGCGGCACTTCCTATTTTGACTACGATCGTTTCAAAGTCGATTTTGCCTATACCTTAGACGGTGATCGTCCGGATGCGATTGAATACGAGAATTTCAATGCGGCTTCCGCAACCGTCAATATCAACGGCATCTCCGTACATCCGGGAACGGCGAAAGACAAGATGGTCAACGCCTTGGCGGTCGCCTTTGAATTCCATTCGATGATGGATCCCGATGCCGTACCGGAAAAGACGGAAGGCTATGAAGGATTTAACTTGTTAATCGGCATGGAAGGGGAAGTCGGTCATGCGAAGATGCAATATATCTTACGAAACCACGACATGGATCTCCTGCAGAAACAGAAACACGATTTTGAGATCATCCGTGACAAGTTAAATGAAAAGTACGGCTATGAGGTCATCGATCTCAAACTCAGAGATTCCTATCGCAATATGAAGGAAAAGTTCATCGGTCATGAAGAACCGATTCATCTGGTTGAAAAGGCGATGAAGGAAGTCGGTTTGAACTTCCATGCGCAGGCCATACGCGGTGGTACGGATGGTGCAGCATTGACCTGGAACGGCGTCTTATGTCCAAACCTCGGTACCGGCGGCGGCAATTTCCATGGCGTCCATGAATACTGGTGCAAGGAAGACGGCGAAAAGATGGTCGAACTGGTCGTCAAGCTCTTAAGTCTTGCGAAAAAGGCTTAAAATAAGGCATTTTTGAACGATTTTTCTTGAATATTATTTTCAAATAGCATATGATTGTAATGTATTAAAGGAGCGAGTGATCGCTCCTTCATTGTTTTTTCACGGAGGAACATGAACTTAGAGGAAATCAGAACTTTACTGCAAGATTTTATTGAAAGCAAAAAACACAAACTGTTTGATGTTGAGTACCACAAAGGGGATCAGACCCTGACTGTGCTGCTGGATGAAAAACTGAATATGGATGAACTGGAAAGCATTTCCGGCGAGATCTCTTCCTTCTTAGATCAGTACGAGGATAAGATGCCGGACAACTATTTCCTGGATGTTTCTACCGTCGGTGCCGAAAGGCCGATCCGAAATGAGAAAGAGCTCATGGAAGCTCTTGGTGAATACATCTACGTTAAGACCAAAGACAAAGAATACTATGGCACCTTTACTTCTTACAATAACGGTGTCATGAACCTGAAGGTGAAGGAAAAGACCAGAGAGAAAGATGTTTCCGTCAACTATCAGGACACCAAGAAAGTACGCTACGCTGTTAAATTTTGACAAGGAGAATAAATTATGAGTGGCATTAGTCTTAAAAACAAGAACTTTATCGATGGTATGAGGCTCTTCGAAGAAGACCGCAAGGTCGATCCCGATTTCATTATCGAGACTTTGAAGGAAGCCATCGCCAAGACCTATCAGAAACACATCGATGCCCCGGAGGCAATGGTACGTGTCGTCATTGAAAAGAACGAAATGCACGTCTACCACCAGCTGATCGTCGTCGATGATGAAACAGAGACCTTTGATGAGACATTGGATATCCTGTATTCGGAAGCGATCAAGATCAATCCGGATGCCAAGATCGGTGACATCATTGAAGAAGAAGTCGATTTCAAGGAGATCGGCCGTACTTCCATCAACGTTGCCAAGCAGATGCTCAAGCAGAGGATCAAAGAATACGAAAAGCAGAGAGTCTATGATGAATACAAGGATAAGGAGTATGATCTGATCTCCGGTATCATCAAGACGATCGAAGAAAAATTCATCCTTGTTGATATAAAGAACACGATCGGTATCTTGCTCAAATCCGAGCAGATCCCGGGCGAACAGTACAGGGAAGGCCAGTCCATCCGCTGCATCATCAAGGAAGTCTCCAAGAATTCCAAAGGTTCGCAGGTCGTCTTATCCAGAGCCGATGCGATGTTTGTCAAGAGACTCTTTGAAAAGGAAGTTCCGGAAATTGCACAGGGTTTAGTTGAGATCAAGGCGATCGCCAGAGATGCCGGCGAACGCACCAAGATGGCCGTCTACTCCAAGAACGATGACGTCGATGCGATCGGCGCCTGCATCGGTCCTAGAGGTACCCGTGTACAGGCTGTCATCGGTGAGATCAAGGGTGAAAAAATCGATGTCTTTGAATGGAACGATGACATTGGTGAATTAGTCAAAAATGCTTTAGCACCGGCAGAAGTCAAGGCTTGTTTCTATGCCAATGAACTGACTGATCCGGAACTCACTCCGGAGGCCATTGAAGAGGCAGAAAAATACAACAAGAGGCCGTTGGTTGTCGTTGTTGACGATGACAAGCTTTCTGTCGCCATCGGCAAGAGAGGCAAGAACGCCAAGCTGGCGGTCAAGCTGACCAACCGCAAGATCGATATCAAGACGATCTCCGAGATCGAAGACTTAGGCATCGATGTGGAAACCGAAGTCATGAACTTCAAGGCTGACCAGGCCAGAATCATCAAGGAAAGAGAACAGAAGAAGTTCCTTGAATTACAGGAAGAGGCTGCTAAGCGTAAAGCTGAGTTTGAAGAAGAACTGGCTGCCAACGATACCGGCTTTGATGAGACCACCATTGAAGAAATGGATGAAGGCAAAGTCGAAGAAGTTGTCTCCATTCCGGATGAGAACCTGGCTAAGGCTGTAGAAGAAAAGGCCGAAGAGCCAAAAGAAGAAGTTAAGGAAGAAGTCAAGGAAGAAGTCAAGGAAGAACCTGTCAAGGTCGAAGAAAAGAAGGCTGAGGAGCCGGTCGTTGAAAAACCGAAGAAGGCACCGCGTAAGCCTTTGACACCGAAGACCGAATACAAGTCCAAGTTCGAAGACTTCGCTGATGCTTCCAAGAAGGAAGAAGCTTCTGCTCCGGCCAAGAGAAGAAGAAAGAAAGACGATGAGGATCGCCGTGTAAGAGCAGAAGACCTCGAAAAGAAGGAATACGACGAAAAGTTCAGACCGGTCTATTCCGAAGAAGAACTCGAAGAAATCGAAGCTGCTGAAATGATGGAAGAAGAAAACTCCTGGATCAACGACGACGATATCGACTTCGATGAATACGAAGACTACTACGAGGAGGACTAAATGAAGAAAACACCAATGCGCAGATGCCTTGCGACGAATGAATCTTTCCCGAAAAAGGACCTTTTGCGTATTGTGAGGACTCCGGAGGGAGAAGTCAAAGTCGACTTAAGCGGCAAACTCAACGGCAAGGGTGCCTACATTTCCAAAAGCATGGAAGCACTCGAGCTTGCCAAAAAGAAGTAAGTCCTGAACCGGGCTTTGGAAGTTGAGATACCGCAGGAGATCTACGAAGAGATCGAAAAGGTCATCAATGGCTGATATGCTGAACACCCTGGGACTGGCCTATCGGGCAAAGAAGGTCGTCATAGGCGAAGAAGTCTTAAATCGGATCGATAAGGTGAAGTTAATGTTTATCGCTTCCGATATCTCTGAAAAAAGCAGAGAACGCTACGAAAAGAAATGTCATTACTACAGGATCGATCACATTGACGAATTTAGCGGTGAACAGCTCTCGGCTGCATTAGGCAAAAACAACGTCAAAGTGATCGGTGTCCTGGACAAAGGATTCAAAGATGCACTGTTAAAGAAACAAAAATAGAAGGAGGGTTGCCATGGCGAAACAGACATATAAAAAACATCTGAACAGAAAACCAAGAGGTAATCAGAATTTCGAGAGAAAGAATGATGAAAAAGTCACTGCGATAACATATCAGGAAGGGATCACCGTCGGTGATCTGGCAAATAAACTGAAGAAGAATTCCGGTGAGATCATCAAGATCCTCTTTATGCTGGGCAAGATGGTAACCATTAACTCATCACTCGACGATGAAAACGTCGAACTGGTATGTATGGAATTTGGGGTCGATGCAACAAAAGAAGCACCCCATGAAGATGAAACGCTTCTCGATACGGAAGAAGACGATCCAAATGATCTGGTGGAAAGAGCACCGATCGTCACGATCATGGGACATGTCGACCATGGCAAGACGACCTTGCTTGACTACATCCGTAATTCCCGTGTCGTTGAAGGTGAATTCGGCGGTATCACACAGCACATCGGTGCCTATCAGGTCAATGTGAACGGCAAGCTCGTCACATTCCTTGATACACCGGGCCACGAAGCTTTTACGGCGATGCGTGCCAGAGGTGCCAGTGTTACAGATATTGCGATCATCGTTGTTGCAGCCGATGATGGCGTTATGCCGCAGACCATCGAAGCGGTCGACCACGCGAAAGCGGCCGGTGTGCCGATCATCGTTGCGATCAATAAGATGGATAAACCGGGAGCCAATCCCGATAAAGTCAAGAATGCGATGTCCGAACTTGGCCTGATGCCGGAAGAATGGGGCGGCGATACAATTTACGTCGAATGTTCCGCCAAGACCGGAGCGGGTGTTCAGGATATCTTAGAGACGATCCTGGTTGTTGCGGAAGTCCGTGACTTGAAGGCCAACCCGAAGAAGCTGGCGACCGGTACGGTCATCGAAGCCAAGCTGGATAAGGGAAGAGGTCCTGTCTCAACCTTACTGGTACAGAATGGTACCTTAAGACAATCCGATTCCGTCGTCGTCGGTACCGCATATGGCAAGGTCCGTAAGATGACCAACGATATGGGCAAAGAGATCACAGAAGCATTGCCTGGTACGCCGGTTGAGATCATCGGTTTGAATGATGTTCCGGTTGCCGGTGATAACTTCAAGGTCTTTGATGATGATAAGGACGCCAGAGCAGTGGCACAAGCCAGAGCCAGAGCGAAGCTGGAGAAAGACAGAAACGCCTCTGTCGCTATGACACTGGATGATCTGAAGTCACAGATCGATGCCGGTGATGTCAAGGAAATTCCGGTCATCGTCAAGTCCGATGTTACCGGTACAGCGGAAGCTGTCGCTTCTTCCTTAAGCAAGATCGATGTTGACGGCGTCAAGGTCAACGTCATCCGCCGAGCTGCTGGTACGATCAATGAGTCCGATGTCATCCTGGCATCGGTATCCCACGCCGTGATTTACGGTTTCAACGTCCGTCCGGATGCCAACGTGAGAAAGAAAGCACAGGACGAAGGCGTCGAGATCCGTTTGCACAACATCATCTACAAGGCTGTCGAAGAAATGGAAGCAGCCATGAAGGGTATGCTGGCGCCGGTCTATGAAGAAGTCATCATCGGTCAGGCGGAAGTCCGTAAGACCTACAAGGTCTCCAAGATCGGTACGATCGCCGGCTGTATGGTCACTGAAGGCAAGATCACCAGAGACTGCAAGATCCGTCTGATCCGTAACGGTATCGTCATTTATACCGGCAAGCTCGGTTCATTGCGTCGATTTGAAAACGACGCCAAGGAAGTTGCCCAGGGCTATGAGTGCGGTATGACGATCGAAAACTTCAACGACATCAAGGAACTCGACATTATTGAAGGTTACATCGACCAGGAGGTCGAAAGAGAGTAATGGCCAGAGTCAATAAGATCGATTCCATTCTCTTAAGAGAGATCTCGATGATCATCTCCCGGGAGATCAACGATCCAAAACTCGGCTTTCCGACTGTAACGGAAGTTGATGTTGCGCCGGACCTCAATACGGCGAAAGTCTATGTCTCTTTCTTAGGCAAGAACTATAAGAAAAGAGACGGACTGGAAGTCTTGCGCAAGTCCAAGGGACTCATCAAAAGAGAGCTGTCCAAGAGCTTAAAGATGCGCAAGATCCCGGATCTGACTTTCATTGTCGATGACACACTCGACAAAGCAGATCGGATCGAAGAGATTCTGAAAAAAGATCATATGGAATAAGGTGCTTTTCAAGCGCCTTTTTTCTTAGAAAGGGCCCAATGAATAAGAACGAAGCATTAAAGATTTATAACGAGATAACCGATAAGATCAGAGCCTACACACTGGTATTGTCAACGACAAGCTTTGACAGGCTGACTGTCGCTCCTAAGAAAGGAAGCGAGTATCGCAACCGCATGATGTCGATCGTGGAAGGGGAACTCTATTCCTTGCAAACGGATCCCAAATATGTGGAAGCCATCCTGACACTATCCAAACTCAAGATCAGCAAGGAGGCAGACCGTGATATCGCCTTAGCCAGGAAAGCGATCGAAGATATCCTGAAGTTTACGAAAGAAGAGACGATGGAATTTTCCTTAGCCCAGATGAACTCCTATGACGCCTGGTATGAGGCAAAAAACAAGGAAGACTACAAGATCTTTGAACCGCATCTTTTAAAGCTGATCGAATTATCGAAAAAGCGTTTCGCAAAAAGAGATCCGAAGAAGGATCCGTACAATATCGCCCTGGATGATTTTGAAGAGGGGATGGACAAGAAGAAATATGACCGCTTCTTCTCTTTGATCAAGAAGGAACTTTTGCCTTTGATCAGAAAGATCGATAAAAAGAAAGATCATATCGACGATTCTTTCCTGTATAAATACTATCCGGCAGAAAAACAGGCAAAATTCATGGACAATGTCATGAAGTATCTGCATTTCTCGCCTGACTGGGGCTATATGGGATTGACGGAACATCCGTTTACCAACGGTTTCTCCAGAAATGATGTCCGCGTCACCACGGCTTACGATGAATACAACATCACTTCCGCGATCTATTCTTTGATCCATGAGTGCGACCACGCCTTCTATGAACATCAGGTGGATATTCGCTACGATAAGAAATACTATTATCTGTTATATATTTCTTCCGGCATGCACGAATCCCAATCCCGTTTCTTTGAAAACTATCTGGGAAGAAGAAAAGCCTTCTTCAAGCTGCTTTATCCAAAACTGCAGAAGCTCTTCCCGGAGAATCGGGTCTTCGACGAGCTCCGAAACCGCGTCCTGACGCCGTAAAATCTCCGCCTTATCAAGAAGCGGCTGCTCAATATAGCGCCGGATCGTCCGCGCACCCATGGCGGTTTTTGCGTGATCCAGCACCCACAGCAGGCTTCCGCGCTTCTGCTTTTCACGCATCGTTTCACAGAGCTCCAGATTCCGCCTCGTGGCCTGGTCAAGAAGCATGAAGCGGTTCAGGCTGTAGACTTTCAGATGTGAAATATGCCGAAGCTCTGTCTTCTGCGTATCCAGAAGGTATGACAATAAAGCCCCGGCGGCCGTCGCTGCAGCCGGAAGCTGGGAGAGGCCGAGGCTTTCAATGGAAATGACGCCGAAATGTTTCTGAAGCGC
>CADAHV010000061.1:0-11061 GCA_902787775.1 uncultured Erysipelotrichaceae bacterium
AGAAGTCGAGATGCCCAAGATGACCAAGACCAGGAAGAAATACTCCAAGGAGATTGGTGAAAAGCTTTCAGGAAACTACAAAGATTCCATGAAGATCATCATCCAGGAACTGGCGAAGCTCGACTACGGGATATACAACCCTGCATTCGGCATCCAGCTGATGATCAGCTGCACGGGAATGAGGATCGATGAAGCAAACGCGCTGAAACCCTGTAAATTCAATTACGAGAAAAAGACGCTGCTGATTGACCGGTCCATCTCGTGGCATCCTGACAGAAAGAGCACCAGAAAATCCTGGGAAGAGACATCGACTAAAACGGATGCAGAAAGAACGATCCTGCTTCCGGATTCCATCGCCGAGTACCTGAAGGCATACATTGACCGGCTGAAGAAACTTACGATTTATTCAAATAAAATGTATCTGTTCTGCCGGCTTGGTCTTGCAAGAAGAGATGATCTGGCGCTTGATCCCTACAGTCTCAAGACATTTGACAATAAACTGATAGAGATCAACAGCAGGTGTGGACTGATGGATGAAGATGACAAGCATAAAAAGGAAAAGAACCATTTGGCCAGGCACGCCTTCAACACAATGCTGAAGAACGGCCACATTGATGAATACGACCGGAAAGTGTATCTTGGCCATTCCGTTGGTACGGACGTTCACGCAGGATATACCCACAGTTCAGCGGAGGAGGAAAGAAGAATCATCAAAATCGGAGAAGAATTCTGCCTCTTTCTGACGGCGGATATTCCAGAGTTTCGGGCACTGGTCAAGCGCTAATCTTGCCAGAATCTTGCCAAATTCTTGCCAAAAAGGCGTTTGCGCCATCGAGGACAAACAAAAAAGCCTTTAAATAAAGGCTTTTTAAAGTCAATGGCTGCGGATGAAGGATTCGAACCTTCGAAATGGTGGATTCAGAGTCCACTGCCTTACCGCTTGGCTAATCCGCAAGGACAAATACTATTATATAATAAAAAAATAGATTTGGAATAAAAATTTCAGTTTAAGTTCACATTTTAAGGTTACCATTAAGATATGGCAAAACTATTGATTGTAGACGATGAAGAAAAGATCCGTGAAATGATCGGAAAGTATGCAGTTCATGAAGGATATGAGACTGTTTTGGCATGTGACGGTAAGCAGGCAGTCGAGCTATTTAAAAAAGATGATTTTGATCTGGTGGTACTTGATGTCATGATGCCGGAAATGGACGGCTATGAAGCATTGAAGAGAATTAAACAGATCAGAGATGTTCCATGTATTCTGCTGACTGCTTTGGGGCAGGAATATGACCGCATCTATGGTTTTGATATCGGGGCAGAAGATTATGTCACGAAACCTTTCTCACCGAAAGAACTGATGATGCGAATCAAAGTTATCCTGAAAAGAGAGATGAAACAGTCGAACCGGATCGTCATCGACGGCCTTGTTGTTGATGAAGATGCCCACACGGTTACTGTTGACGGCGAGAGAGTCGATATGGCAAACAAAGAATATGAGCTGCTTCTGTATCTTGTAAAGAATATCGGCAACGCTCTTACCAGACAGTCGATCATATCCAAGGTTTGGGGTTATGAGTACGACTCGGATGATCGGACATTGGATACGCATATGAAACTGCTGCGCCGTGATCTGAAAGGTTATGGCAATTATATCAAGACAATAAGGGGTGTCGGATACCGCTTTGAAAAAGAAGTATAGTTTAAGATCACAACTCATCATGATCCTGCTGCTTTTTGTGGTCGGTGTCATGGCTCTGGTATATTTCGTCCAGACGACTTTCCTGGATGATTTTTATAAGGCCAATAAGGTCAAATCATTACAGAGTGTCGGCAACAGTATCGCTGATATTATCGCTGATGATGATTTTGAAGATGTGATCGAACACGTTGCGATGTCCAATGAAGTCTGTGTGAGAGTGGTTTCCAATAACGAGAATTACTCTTATACCGGTGCTTGCACACTCAGAGGGATCGACAACAACACCATTAATGCGATCGCCGCGGAAGTAGATGAAGAAGAAAATAAGGAAAAACTCTTTGATAATTTCCGCTATCAGCGTCACTTTATGGACAGACCGGAAGATGTCTACATTTTTGCCAAGATGATCTCTTATGACGATGAACGCATTCTGATCATGGTGTCTTCCGGTATTACACCGTTGAATACGACGATCTCAACGATCAAATCCCAATACCTGCTGATCATGGCGATCATTCTGGCGATGACCTTGGTCCTGGCTTTGATCATTTCCCGCTACATCATCTCACCGATCAAACAGATCAATAATGAATCAAGGAATCTGTCCAAAGGTGCCTATGATCGTTATTCGGTCACGACAAATTCAAAAGAGTTTGATGAGCTGAATAAAACACTGGAAAAGGCCAACGAGGATATCCTGAAAGCGGAGAAGGCGAAGAAGGAACTGCTTGGGAATGTCTCCCATGACCTGCGCACGCCTTTGACAATGATCGTCGGCTATGGAGAAATGATACGCGATCTGCCGGAAGAAAATACGCCGGAAAACATCAATGTCATCATTGACGAGGCCAAAAGGCTTTCAACTCTGGTCGATGATCTGGTCGATATCTCCAAGATCGATGCCATTAAACTGGAACTGCATAAGACAACGATCGATATCCGTCAGCTTCTGGAAAGCGTCATGCGACAATATGAAAAATATTGTGAGACGCAAGGCATTGATCTGTCGCTGGACTGCAAAGCAGAAGGAAGCTTTGAAGCGGATGAGGGAAGAATCCGCCAGGTCTTATACAACTTCATCAACAATTCCCTCAACTACAATTCCAAGAAGGAACAGAAGATCATCATCGGTTCCGAAAAACTGGAAGACGGGATCCGCATCTTTGTCTACGATAATGGCGACGGCATTGATAAACAAGACTTAAATAATATCTGGGACCGCTATTATAAAGTGGATAAGGAACACAAGCGTCACCATATCGGTTCGGGTATCGGTCTTTCGCTGGCAAAACAGCTGATCGAAGCCCATGGCATGGAGTGCGGCGTTGAATCTTTAAAAGGGGAATACTCCAAATTCTATTTTGATGTCAAACAAGTAAACCTGTAGAATCTGCAGGTTTTTTCATTTTATAATGGGTTTAGATATTAAGGGGTGACTTATGAAAATCGTACTTGAACACCTGACGAAGAAATTCCTTTCCAGACAGATAAAAAATGAGATCGTCGTTGCCGTCAATGACTTTAATTTTGAGATTCCGGATGGGAAACTGGTTGGCCTTTTAGGTCCTTCGGGCTGCGGAAAATCAACAACATTGAATCTGATCTGCGGCTTGGAAACGCCGACTTCCGGCAAGATCTATTTCGGCGATCTTGATGTCACGATGCTGCCGCCGGAAAACCGCGGTGTCGGCATGGTCTTCCAGAACTACGCCCTTTATCCGCATCTGACAGTAAAGCAGAACATCATGTTCCCTTTGGAGAATCTCAAAGGTGCCGATAAACTGAGCAAAGAGACGATTGAAGCCCGTGCTTTGGAAGCGGCGAAGATCGTTCAGATCGATGGGCTGATGGAAAGAAAGCCATCTCAGCTCTCCGGTGGCCAGCAGCAGCGTGTAGCGATCGCAAGAGCACTGGTTAAAACACCCGGTGTCTTATTGTTGGATGAGCCTTTGTCCAATCTGGATGCCAGACTGCGTTTACAGACCAGGGAACAGATCAGGCGTATTCAGAAAGAGACCGGCATCACGACGATTTTTGTCACCCACGACCAGGAAGAGGCGATGTCCATTTCCGATTTGATCATCGTAATGAAGGCCGGTGTCTTACAGCAGATGGGAAAACCGCAGGAAGTCTATAACGATCCGATCAATCTCTTTGTCGCCCAATTCTTAGGCAACCCGGCCATCAATACTTTTGACGGCTATATCAAAGACGGCAAGGTCTATATTGGCGAAGACTGCATAGGCAAACGCGATGCCAAAGACCAGGAAGTGACGATCGGCATTCGGCCGGAGGGTTTCCAGCCGGACAAAAACGGCTGCTTCCATTGCCGCTTTGACCGTGTCGAGACGACGGGCAGAGATACCAGTATCGTCTGTCATAACGACTTATGCACCTCCGATCCGGATATTCGGGCCATTGTTTCAGGCGATGAGAAGATCGATGTCAAAGACGGCGTCATTTCTTTCGATCTGAAAGATCATAAGGTCCACGTATTTTCGAAGGAAGATGAAAGGGTGATCCGATGAATCGAAACAATCCTTTGAAAGGCTGGCTCTATCTTTTGCCGGCACTGGCCTTCATCAGCGTCTTCATGATCTATCCGCTCATCGATGTCGTCATCTACTCTTTTGAAGAAGGCTATAATTTCGCTTCCCAGCAGTATCAGGGAATCGGCTTATATAATTTTTCCTATGTTCTGCACGATCCGTATTTTCTGCAGGCTTTGAAGAATACTTTTATTCTGGTCATCATCACCGTGCCGCTTTCTACCGGCATTGCACTGCTGATCTCATTGGCCTTGAATTCGATCACCAAGCTGAAGGAGCTGTTTCAGACGATCTTCTTTTTGCCGTATGTGACCAATACTCTGGCAGTCGGTCTGGTCTTTATGATCCTGTTTAAAAAGACAGCCTATTCCGATGGCCTGATCAACCTGCTGCTCAACAGTTTCGGCATCGCTTCGGTAGACTTTATCGAAGGACCGTATTGGGCAAAGATGTTTGTATTGTGTTTCTATACGATCTGGGTCGTTCTGCCGTTCAAGATTCTGATTTTGACCAGTGCTTTGGCTTCGGTCAATAAGGATTACTACAATGTCGCCAGAGTGGACGGCACTTCCAAGTGGCGCATTTTCTACAAGATCACCTTGCCGATGATTTCACCGTCTCTGTTCTATCTGGTGATCACCGGCTTTATCGGTGCTTTCAAAGCGTATTCGGATGTCGTCGCCTTATTCGGAACAGACCTCAATGCGGCCGGCATGAATACGATTGTCGGCTATGTCTATGATATGCTCTATGGCAATTCGGGCGGCTATCCTTCTTTTGCCTCGGCGGCAGCTCTGATCCTTTTTGCGATCGTCATGACCATCACGATGATCAATCTTCTCGTTTCGAAGGAAAACGTACACTATCAGTAATATGGATGAGATAAGAGAACTGGAAAGAAAAAGCAGGGTAAGAAACACGGCCTGGACGATCGTGATTTTTGGCTTGCTGATCATATGGGGAATCATCGTTTTATTCCCGTTCTACTGGATGCTGCTGACTTCGGTGAAATCCTATGCCGCCTACAACGCCGAATACATACCGCAGTTTTTCACTCTGACACCGACACTTGAAAACTACATACAGGCCTTTACGGCTGTGCCTTTGGCCCGATATTTTGTCAATACGATCATTTTTACAGTAGTAACTACTGCTCTGATGATGATCGTCGTGGTCTTTTCCGCTTTTGCTTTTTCCAGATTGGAATTCAAAGGAAAGGATCTGGTCTTCACTTTGTTTCTTTCGCTGATGATGATCCCGAATGAACTGGTTATCATCACCAACTTTGTTACGATCACCAATGCCGGATTAAGGAATACCTATCTGGGCCTGATTTTGCCAAGCGTGACCAGTATCTTCTATATCTATCTGCTCAAAGAAAACTTTGAACAGATCCCGGAAGAGCTTTATAAGGCAGCCAAGGTGGACGGCACCAGTGATTTCAAGTATCTCTGGAAAGTCATGATCCCAATCTGCCGTCCGACCATTGTGACGGTGCTGATCTTAAAGGTCATCGAATGCTGGAACGCTTACGTCTGGCCTAGACTGATCACCGATGACGAGAATTATTTCCTGGTTTCCAACGGTATTCAGACGATCAGGGAATCGGGTTTTGGCAGAGAGAACATTCCGGCCATGATGGCTGCGGTTGTGGTCATCTCGATCCCGCTGATCATCATCTTTTTGATCTTCCACAAGAAGATCATGGAAGGCGTTTCCAGAGGAGGTACCAAAGGATGAGAAAGATGTTTGTTTTCATCGGTCTGCTGCTGCTTCTTCTGAGCGGCTGCCACGGTTCGAAAGAATCTTCTTCCTTTGCCTTGCCGGAAACGTTTGATGAAGGAAGAAACTATGAGATCACTTTCTGGGCGAAGAACGATACCAATATCAATCAGGTCAACGTCTACAAGAAGGCGATCGCTGATTTTGAAAAGATTTATCCGAATATTAAGGTCAATCTGAAACTGTATACGGATTATGGCCGCATCTACAACGATGTCATCACCAATATCTCCACCAATACGACGCCAAATGTCTGTATCAGCTATCCCGATCATATTGCGACTTATATGACCGGCAAGGATACGGTAGTGGAACTTGACGCTCTGATGGATGATGCCAATTACGGCTTGGGCGGTGCTGCACTTTCCTTTGATGCGCCGAAGAAGGATGAGATCATTCCGGAATTTCTGAATGAATGCAGGATCGGCGATCATTATTACGCTCTTCCTTACATGCGTTCGACCGAAGCAACTTACATCAACAAGGATCTGGTGGAAAAGCTGGGCTACGAGATCCCGGATGTGCTGACCTGGGACTTCATCTTTGAGGTTTCCGAAAAGGCGATGGCAAAGGATGCAGAGGGCAACTATCTGGTCAACGGACAGAAGGTCATGATCCCGTTCATCTACAAGTCAACCGACAACATGATGATCTCGATGCTGAAGCAGCTCGATGCGCCATATTCAAGCGCAAACGGTTCGATTGATATCTTTAACGATGTGACCAAACAGATTCTTCTGGAGGTCGCCAAGCACACAAAGAGCGGTTCTTTTTCCACCTTCAAGATCTCTTCCTATCCGGGCAATTTCCTGAACGCCGGCCAATGCATCTTTGCGATCGATTCGACTGCCGGTGCGACCTGGATGGGAACCGATGCGCCTTTGCTGGACATACCGGAAGAGAAGATCGTTCCGTTTGAGACGGTAGTCAGACCGATACCGCAATATGATCCCGAGAACATTAAAATGATCTCGCAAGGTCCGTCCCTCTGTATCTTTAATAAGGAAGATCCGCAGGAAGTCATGGCATCGTGGTTATTTACCCAGTATCTGCTCAGCAACGATACCCAGATCGCCTATGGCAAGACCGAGGGCTATCTGCCTGTGACCAATAAGGCGATCAATTCGCCGGAATACCAGGACTATATTGCCAGAAGCGGTGAAGACAATGTTGAACACTACAGCGTCAAGATCGAAGCATCAAAGCTTCTGATGGAGAATGCCGCAAACACCTTTGTCACACCGGTCTTCAACGGATCTGCTTCGCTTCGTGATGCGGCCGGAAGTCTGATCGAATCCACCTGCAAAGCAGTCAGAAGGAAAGAGACCATCGATGATGATTTCATCGAAGATCTTTATGAAGATACAAGATCTCTGTATCATCTGGATCAGCACGCCGGTATTGGCTCCGGCAGAGATCTGGGACCTTTGCCGAAGGAGTCTGTCATTCTCTTGGGCACATTGGCAGCTGCCTGGGTGGCAATCGGCATCTATGCATACATAAATCGAAAGAAACAGGGCCAATAATATGACCTTGTTTTTTGTATTATGATATGATTATGTTGTTCTAAAGAATAACTTTAGGAGGAGAAAGAATGAAAAAATTACTTACTGTTTTGTTAAGCTTACTGGTCGTTCTTACGATCGCCGGCTGCGCAAAGAAAGAAGAACCAGCTCCTGCACCGGAACCGGAACCGACTCCGGAACCAGCTCCGAGTGAAGAAGTCACTGTTTCCAGTTACGCAGATTATGCTGCACTTCCTTCTGATGGTTCAGCTGTCGTAACGATTGAAAGCTATGTTCAGGGCGCACAGTCCTACTACAACGGTACTGCTTCGCTTTATCTGCAGGATAAAGACGGCGCTTACTTCGTTTACGGCGGCCAGATGTCTGAAGAAGACTATGCCAAGATCGTCGATTCCACCGACTTCACTGACGGCTGGAAGGGTATCGGCAATGGTACAAAGGTCCAGGTTACCGGCACGAAGGCTGAATGGGCAGGCGAAGTCGAACTGACTGATGCAACCGTTACTGTTGTTGACGGTGACAAGTGGGTTGCCGAAGCTGCAGACATCACTTCTTCATTAGCTACCGATCCGGCTGACAAGATGAACCAGAAAGTCAAATTCACCGACATGACTGTCGTTGCTTCCAACGAAGACGGCGCTTCCTTCTTATACAACTGGGACGGCTCCGGTGCTGAAGGCGATGATGTCTACTTCAACGTTGAAAAAGACGGTATGACTTACACCTTCCTGGTTGAATCTTATCTGTGCTACAACGGTTCTGATGCCTATGATGCAGCAGAAGCTTTACAGGTCGGTCAGACGGTCGATCTGGAAGGTTTCCTGTACTGGTATGAAGGACCTCAGCCTCATATCACTTCAATCACTGTCAAGTAAAAAAGTGTATCCAAAAAGGGAGAGAAATCTTCCTTTTTTCATGTAAATGATGTTTAAAAACAAGGGAAAAACCTTATAATATATATGTAGTCATAAAATAGGAGGAAAAATTTAATTATGGCAGTAAAAGTTGCGATTAATGGCTTCGGACTATCGGTAGATTAGCTTTCCGTCAGATGTTCGGTGCCGAGGGCTACGAAGTTGTTGCTATCAACGATTTAACAAGCCCAAAAATGTTAGCAAACTTATTAAAGTATGACTCTGCTCAGGGTGGATACTGCGGTAAGTTTGGTGAAAATCTTCACACAGTCACTTCAAAAGAACCTGAACTGGAAGAAGATGGCAAGACTGTAAAGGTTCCTGGTTCCATCACTGTTGACGGCAAGGAAATCACAATCTATGCTAAACCAAACGCAGCTGATTTACCTTGGGGTGAATTAGATGTCGACGTCGTATTAGAATGCACTGGCTTCTATACTTCTAAGGCAAAAGCACAGGCTCACATCGATGCAGGTGCTAAGAAAGTCGTTATCTCTGCTCCGGCTGGCAACGACCTTCCGACAATCGTTTACAATGTTAACCACACTACTTTAACAAAAGAAGACAAGATCATTTCTGCTGCTTCTTGTACAACAAACTGCTTGGCACCGATGACTCAGGCTCTTAACGACTATGCTAAGATCCAGTCCGGTATCATGACAACTGTTCACGCTTACACAGGCGACCAGATGATCCTTGATGGACCTCACAGAAAAGGTGACCTGCAGAGAGCTAGAGCTGGTGCTGCTAACATCGTTCCTAACTCAACTGGTGCTGCTAAGGCTATCGGTCTTGTCATTCCTGAATTAAACGGCAAGCTGATCGGTGCTGCTCAGAGAGTTCCGACTGTTACTGGTTCTACCACTATTCTTCACGCTGTTGTTGCCGGTGATGACATCACTGTTGAAGGCATCAACGAAGCTATGAAGGCTCATGCCAACGAATCATTCGGTTACACAACTGAAAAACTGGTTTCTTCCGACATCATCGGTATGAAGTTCGGTTCTCTGTTCGATGCTAACCAGACAATGGTTTCCAAGGTTGCTGATGGCTGCTACCTGGTACAGGTTGTTGCTTGGTACGATAACGAAAACTCTTACACATCTCAGATGGTAAGAACAATCAAGTACTTCTCTGAATTAGGATAATCAGTAATTACAGACGAGTGAAAAGCAGGAGAGTTCTCCTGCTTTTTTTGTTACAATGACATAGATGAGAAAAGGCATTAAAAACATCATTTTTGATATGGGCAGGGTCATCATCGACTTTGTACCGGAGATCTTTATGGATCGTTCCGGGATCGATAAGGAAGAAGACAGGGAACTGATCTTGAAGAAGATCTATCATTCCCCGTTATGGATACAGATGGATATGGGCGAGCTCGATGAAGATGAAATGATCGGGATCGTTGAAAAGGAATTGCCTGACCATCTTAGTGTTCATGCCGGAAAACTGATCAAAGGGTGGTGCGATCCTTTGATGATGATCGAGGGCATGAATGAACTTGTCTTTGATCTGAAGGCGAAAGGGTACGGTCTATATCTTTTGTCCAATGCCAGCAGGATGCAGAAAGACTATTGGCCAAACGTGGCCTGTTCAATCTGTTTTGACGGAGTCATGGTTTCGGCTTTTGAAAAACTGGCCAAGCCGGATCTGCGGTTCTATCAGCGTCTTCTGGACAGATATGATTTAAAGGCGGAAGAATGCCTGTTTGTCGATGACCGGAAGAGCAATATCGAAGCGGCAAAGTCACTGGGCATCGACGTCTATCTTTTTGACGGCGATGCAGGAAGGCTCAGATCCTATATCGAAAGAATCGATGAAAGCTTCATAGAAAAATAAGAAAGAGAATGACATATTCTGTCTTTCCTTGTTTTAAGAGTTTTATAATTGATATATGAATATTTTTAAGAAGTTTGACGAAAGATACGGAAACAGTTCGACCTGGCAGTTTATCAAATTCAATCTGGTCAGCTCTTCTGTCTCGCTGCTGCAGCTGCTCTTAGCGAACATTCTGCCGTTTTTCTTCGATCCTTTAAAAGCAAAGCTCCCTGTCTTTTTAAGAGGGATCTTTGATCCGAAAAGTTTATTCAGCGGAGAGACTCCCTATGTGGTCGACGGTGTCGTCACCTGGGGTTATGTCCTGCCTTTCTTTCTGTCGAATTTCATTGCCAATATTTACGGTTATTTCGTGAATATGAAGATGACCTTCAAGGGAAAGGGAAGCAGGAAGGGAATCGCAATCTATTGTCTGGTCCTTCTTGTTCTGATCCTTTTTTCGACCTGGCTGCAGGGAAGGATCACTGCCATGCTGATGAAGACCGATCTGGCTTTCCTGGCCAGGACCATTTCCGCGACACTTGCCGGACTTGTTCAGGTTGCCGTCATATTCCCTTTGGAGAAATATGTACTGTTTAAGGAGAACGCCAATGAGTAAAGTCAGTATCATCGTTCCGGTCTACAATGGTGAAAAAGTATTGAAGAGATGTGTCGAGTCCCTTCTGAACCAGGACCATAACGATATCGAGATCATTTTAGTTGATGATGGCAGCAAGGATTCATCATTTGAGATCATAAGCGAATAT
>CADAHV010000062.1:0-8470 GCA_902787775.1 uncultured Erysipelotrichaceae bacterium
GGTGGAATTGATCAATGACAACGGCATCGTTTTGAAGAAGTATGTCAATGACTACATTGATTTATGGAAACTTGAAGAAGGCTTCAAGACCTGGGTCAATGACGCCTGCGTCTTTACTTCCACGCTGGTCGACCGCATCGTTCCGGGCTTCCCGCGTGATGAAAAGGATGAGATCTGTGCACAGCTTGGTTACAACGATGATTTATTGGATACAGCTGAACCGTTCGCTTTGTGGGTCATTGAATCACCAAAGGATATTTCCGAAGAACTTCCATTGGATAAAGCTTTGGAAGGCAAGGTCAATATGGATATCATCTTCACCGATAACCAGAAACCTTACAAGCAGAGAAAGGTCCGCATCCTCAACGGTGCCCACACTTCCTTTGTCTTGGCTTCTTATCTGATGGGTCATGACACGGTCAAGGAATCCATGGATGATGAATTAGTCAGAAACTTCATGAATGAAACCATTCAGGAAGAAATCATTCCGACCTTGACTTTACCGAAAGAAGAACTGGAAGCTTTTGCGGCGGCAGTTGTCGACCGTTTCAACAACCCGTTCATTAAGCACGCTTTGCTTTCCATCTCTTTGAACTCTGTTTCCAAGTGGAGAGCCAGATGTATGCCTTCCTTACTCGGCTATGTCGACAAGTTTGGCAAACTGCCTAAGAATCTGAGCTTCTCGATCGCTGCTTTGATCGCCTTCTATAAGGGAAGTGAGATCGTTGACGGCGCTTTGATGGGTGATCGCAATGGCGAAGCCTACAAGATCATGGATGATCCGGAAGTCCTGGCGTTCTTCAAGGAGAATTCAGGTTTAGGTTCCAGGGAATTAGTTGAAAAGTATCTCGCGAATGAAGAGTTCCATGGCCAGGATCTGACCAAGGTTGCCGGCTTAGTTGACGAAGTTGCCAAGGATCTGGAGAACATCCGTACACTGGGTGCCCGCAAGGCAATGGAGAGCTTATAATGAAACAATATATCCGGATCAATGATCAGGATAATGTCGCGGTTGCGCTGGTTCCTTTAAAGAAAGGTTTTACCTTAAATGATGGAACGGTGTTAGTCGAAGACATTGATTTAGGTCATAAGATCGCTTTATGTGATATTAAAAAGGGCGATCCGATCATCAAATACGATACGCTGATCGGTTATGCGACTGCCGATATCGCAAGAGGCGAACACGTCCACACCCACAACATCAAGACTTCGCTTGGTGCCAATGAAGACTACACCTATGAGCCGGTTGACTATACAGACGCCAAGGGCGAAGAGGGAACCTTTGAGGGTTATCTCAGAAAAGACGGCAAGGCCGGTGTTCGTAACGAGATCTGGATCATTCCGACGGTCGGCTGCGTCAATTCCATCGTCAAGAAGATGGAAGCGCTGGCTAAGGAATATGTCTCCGGTTCGTTGGAAGATGTCATCGCCTTCAATCATCCGTATGGCTGCAGCCAGATGGGAGATGACCAGGAAAATACCAGACAGATCCTCGCCGATCTGATCAAGCACCCGAATGCCGGCGGCGTCTTAGTTGTCGGATTGGGTTGTGAAAACTCCAACATTGAAGAAGTCAAGAAACACCTTGGCGACTACGATGAAGAAAAAGTACGTTTCATGATCTGCCAGGAACATGAAGACGAAGTCGAATACGGCATGTCTCTCATTAAAGAACTGGCTGACTACGTCAAGGGCTTCCAGCGTGAGACATTATCAACGGATAAACTGGTCATCGGCTTGAAGTGCGGCGGTTCCGATGGTTTAAGCGGCATCTCCGCCAACCCGACGGTCGGACGCTTCTCCGATATTCTGATCGCCAAGGGCGGTACTACCATCCTGACGGAAGTTCCGGAAATGTTTGGTGCTGAACAAAGGTTAATGAATCGCGCCATCAACGAAGAAGTCTTTGATAAGACGGTTAGTTTAATCAATAACTTCAAGGATTATTTCCGCAAGAACGATCAGACGATCTATGAAAACCCGTCACCGGGCAACAAGAAGGGCGGCATCTCCACTTTGGAAGACAAGTCCAATGGCTGCGTCCAGAAGTCCGGCAAATCCAGAGTCATCGATGTTCTGGAATACGGTGAGATCGTCAATCAGAAGGGTTTGAATTTATTAAGTGCACCGGGCAATGACCTGGTGGCTTCTACCGCTTTGGCAGCTGCCGGTGCGCAGATCATCTTATTCACGACGGGACGCGGCACACCATTCGCCTGTCCGGTTCCGACGATTAAGATTTCGTCCAATTCGACCTTGTACAACAAGAAGAAGAACTGGATCGATTTCAATGCCGGAGAATTAGTGGATGATGAGGATATGGATCTGGATAAGATCGGTCACAAACTGTATGACTTAGTCATCGAGACCGCTTCTGGCAAGCTTGTCAAGGCGGAAGAAGAAGGTTACCACGATCTGGCGATCTTCAAGCAGGGCGTTACGCTCTAGAAGGGGAGAATATGGAACTTAGAACTGCCTGCAGTCCGCAGGACGCAAAACACTACGATACCGATCGTATGAGAAAAGAATTCCTGATTCAGGATCTTTTCTCCGTCAATAAAGTCAAATACGTCTATTCCCAAGTACGTCGACGTCCTGTTTGGCAACTTCTTCGATATGAACACGATGCTCGAGATCCCGGTCGATCCGCATCTGGAGACAGATGAAGAGAAACGTCTGGATGTAGCCAAGAAGCTGATGGACCAGACAAGAGTCCATTATGTCTTTGGCACTGATCGTATCGTTCATACGGCAACCGATAATTCCTTGTCCAGCTATTGCATCCGCAAGGACGGCATCTGCTTCAAGGAAGGTCCGATCCGCTTCTCGATCTATGACCGGATCGGCGGCGGCGATGCCTTCTCCAGCGGTATCATCCACGGATTATTAAAAGACTACGACAATCCGAAATACGCCTTGAAATTCGGCTTGGCGACTTCGGTACTGAAACATACCCTTTACGGGGATGCCTCTGTCCTTTCGGAAGAGGAAGTCCTCGAATTCATAAAGACCAACGGCAATGCAGCCGTACAAAGATAGGAGACCAATATGAAAGAATTCATGGGAAAAGATTTTCTCTTAAGCAATGAAACAGCGAAGCATCTTTATCACGATTATGCAGAAAAGATGCCGATCATCGACTATCATTGCCACATCTCACAGAAAGAGATCTACGACAACAAACAGTTCTCAACCATCACGGAAGTCTGGCTGGGCGGTGACCACTACAAGTGGAGGCAGATGCGTGCCAACGGTATTGATGAAAAATACATCACTGGCGATGCTTCTGACTTGGACAAATTCAAAGCCTGGGCAAAGACGTTGTCCCATCTGATCGGTAATCCTTTGTATCACTGGTCTCATCTGGAATTGCAGAGATATTTCGGCATCTATGAACCTTTGACAGAAGACAATGCCGAAGAAATATTCAATAAGTGCAGCGAAGTCTTAAAGACGTTAACCGTCAGAAAGATTCTGGAAGATTCCAAAGTTAACATCGTCTGCACAACCGATGATCCTTGCGATGATCTGGCAACCCATAAGCTCTTGCAGGAAGACAAGACGATGAAGACGCTGGTCGTTCCTTGTTTCAGACCGGATAAGGCCAACAACATCGAAAAGATCGATTATCTGGATTACGTCAAGAAGTTAGAAACAGCTTCCGGCATGAGCATCAAATCCTTCAAGGATCTGTGTGCAGCCATCGATTCCCGTATCGAATTCTTTGCTTCAATGGGCTGCCGTGCCAGTGACCACGCTCTGGAATACGTGATGTATGAACCGGCAAGTGAAGAAAAGGTTGAAGAGATCTTCGCCAAGAGACTTGGCGGTGAGATGGTCACCAGAAAAGAAGAACTGATCTTCAAGACCGCCTTCATGCGCCATCTGGCTTCCGTCTATACCAAGAAGGGTTGGGCAATGCAGTTACATTATGGCTGTAAGAGAGACAACAACAAGAAGATGTTTGATATCTTAGGTCCGGATACCGGCTACGATACCATCAACAACTACGCACCGTCTTCCGAAATGGCCGACTTCCTCAATTCTCTGAATGTCGAAGGCAACCTGCCGAGAACCATTATCTATTCGCTCAATCCGAATGACAACGCAGCGATCGTCACGACGATGAACTGCTTCCAGGGCGATGGCATCAAGGGCAAGCTCCAGCATGGTTCCGCCTGGTGGTTCAACGATCACAAGAAGGGCATGCAGGAACAGATGGAAACTTTGGCCAATGACGGAATGCTGGCAAACTTCATCGGTATGCTGACGGACTCCAGAAGTTTCTTATCTTACACAAGACATGAATACTTCAGAAGGATCTTATGCGACTTCATCGGTACTTTAGTTGAAAACGGTGAGTATCCGAATGACGATAAGGTCTTAAAGGAGATTATTGAAGATATTTCCTACAACAACGCTGTAAACTATCTCGGTTTCAATGACTAATCTTGATATCGAGCAGTTTGATAGCTTAAGCGAATTGTTTGCTTCGATCGATAAGGACAACAAGGAAGAAGTTTGTATTGATCTGAAAGGCAAGACATTCCGTGAACAGGTTGTAATTGATAAGCCGAATGTCACATTGACAAACGGCACGATCATCAACAACTTGTGCGCTTATGAGATCCTGGAGGATGGCTATAAGCGGGGGACCTTTCGTACCTATACGGTGTTTGTCGATGCGGCCAATGTCACATTCAAAAATGTTACAGTCGTCAATGATTCCGGCTATGAACATGGCCAGGCGATTGCATTAATGATCGACGGTGATGATTTTAAGGCTTACGATTGCAAGATCTCATCGTATCAGGACACCTTGTTTCTGGCGCCTCTGCCGGAAAAAGAGTATGAGGAAAGAGGCTTTGTCGGTCCGTTGAAGGACAGAGAACGAAAGATGCGCTTCGCATACTTTGAAAACTGTCTGATCGAAGGCTCGGTTGATTTTATCTTCGGCGGCGGGGAAGGGTATCTGCGTCATTGCGAGATCCGCTCCCGCAACATCCATAAGGAAATCAACGGTTACGTATGTGCACCGAATACGCCGGAGGATGAGAACTACGGCTTCATATTCGATAATTGTGATTTCACCAGTGAAGAGGATATGAAGGATTCCGTCTATCTGGCCAGGCCATGGCGGGATGATGCCAAGTGCTTCATCATTGACTCCAGGATCGGTGATCATATCAAAGCGGAAGGCTATCACAACTGGAATAAACCTTGGGCGGAAGAAAAGAGCCAGTTCAAGGAGTACAACAACAAAGGCAAAGATCCATCGGCGAGAGTCGATTGGATGAAGCAGGTCTCGGAAAAAGACCTCAAATACATTGATTCATTAAGGGAGGAGAAAAGATGAACGATATTTGTAAGAAGATCCATGACATCGGTATCGTACCGGTAATTGCTTTGGATCGCGTTGAAGATGCAGCCCCTCTGGCAAAGGCTTTATGTGCCGGCGGTCTGCCTGTTGCAGAAGTTACTTATAGAACAGCTGCTGCCCATGATGCGATGATCGAAATGAGAAAGGCTTGCCCGGACATGATTATCGGTGCCGGCACAGTCTTAAACCGTGAACAGGTCGATTCAGCAATCGATGCCGGTGCGGAATTTATCGTTTCCCCTGGTACCAATGCGGATACGATCGCGTACTGCCAGGAAAGAGGTATCCCAATTTTACCTGGTACAGCCAATGCCGCTGACCTGGAAACTGCTTCCGCGTTTGGCCTGGAAGTTGTCAAATTCTTCCCGGCAGAACCTTTAGGCGGTTTAAAAATGATCAAGGCTCTTTCTGCTCCGTATAATAAACTGAAATTCATGCCGACCGGCGGTATCAAAGAAAACAACGTCAATGACTACCTCAACGATCCGGTCATCTTAGCTTGCGGTGGTACCTGGATGATCGACAAGAAGGCGATCGAAGCCGGTGATTTCGCCAAGATCGAATCCTTAACCAGAGGCGCTGTCAAGGCAATGTTAGGCGTCCACATCAAGCACGTCGCTGTCAATGAAGAAAACGGCAATGGAGCTCAGCTGGCTGAACAGTTTGCGAAGTTATTCGGCGGTGAAGTCAGAGAAACTTCCAAGGGCTGGTTCGGTTCTGACTTTGTAGAGGTCATGTCTGCTGCCAAGGCAAAAGGCAAACACGGCCACATCGCTATCGGTGTCAACAATGTCGACAGAGCGAAGAGATACTATGAGTCTTTAGGTTATACCTTCGATGAGTCTACGGCGACTTATGATGAGAAGGGCAACATGAAGTTCATTTACTTCAATGAAGAGATCGGTGGATTCGGCATCCATCTTACGAAATAAGAAAAAGGAGAGTAAAAAATGAAAGTTGTAACAATGGGCGAAATCATGCTCAGATTATCGACTCCGGGAAATTCACGTTTTGTTCAGACCGATACATTTGATGCATGTTACGGCGGCGGCGAAGCCAATGTCGCAGTTTCTCTTGCCAACTATGGCCATGAAGCTTACTTTGTTTCCAAGGTTCCGGCTCATGAAATCGGCCAGTGCGCTATCAACGCTTTAAGAAGATACGGCGTTCATACCGAGTATGTTGCCAGAGGCGGCGACCGTTTAGGTATCTACTATCTGGAGACAGGTGCTTCCATGCGTCCTTCCAAGGTCATCTATGACCGTGCACACGCTTCGGTTGCTGAAGCAACGCCGGAAGACTTCGATTTTGACAAGATCTTCGAAGGCGCAGACTGGTTCCACTGGTCAGGCATTACCCCAGCCATTTCCGATGCTTCCGCAAAGAACCTGGAACTGGCTTTGATTGCGGCAAAGAAGGCAGGCGCTACTGTTTCCTGTGACTTGAACTTCCGTAAGAAACTCTGGTCTTCTGAAAAGGCCATCTCCATCATGAGACCTTTGATGAAGTATGTTGATGTCTGTATCGGCAACGAAGAAGATGCAGAACTCTGCTTAGGCTTCAAACCGAAATCCGATGTCACTGCCGGCAAGACCGATGCAGAAGGCTACAAGGAAATCTTCAAGCAGATGGCTGAAGAATTCGGCTTCAAGTATGTCATTTCCACATTAAGAGAATCCTTCTCTGCAACGCATAACGGCTGGAAGGCTTTGATCTATAACGGCAAGGAATTCTATGAATCCAAGCGTTACGATATCTTCCCGATCATCGACAGAGTCGGTGGCGGCGATTCTTTCTCCGGTGGTGTCATTCATGGTTTATTAACTATGGACAATCAGGCCGATGCCTTAGAGTTCGCTGTTGCTGCAAGTGCTTTGAAGCACACGATTCCGACGGACTTCAACCTGGTTTCTGAAGCTGAGGTCAAGGCTTTGGCCGGCGGCGATGCTTCAGGCAGAGTACAGAGGTAAGACATGAAAGATTTCAATATGAATGATTTCCGTCTGGATGGCAAGGTTGCATTAGTAACCGGTGCTTCCGATGGTATCGGTTTCGGTATGGCATGCGGCCTGGCTTATGCCGGTGCCAAGATTGCCTTCAATGGCCGCAGCCAGGAAAAGATCGATGCGGCAATTGAAAGATACAAAGAAAAAGGCGTCGAAGCAAAGGGCTATGTCTGCGACGTTACTGATGAAGAAGCTGTCAAGGAACTGGTCAAGAAGATTGAAGCAGACCTCGGCACGATCGACATCTTAGTCAACAACGCCGGCATCATCAAGCGTATCCCGATGACTGAAATGAGCGTCGAAGACTTCCGTAAGGTTGTCGATACTGACTTGAATGCGCCATTTATCTGCGCCAAGGCGGTTCTTCCGGCAATGATCGCAAAGGGTCATGGCAAGATCATCAACATCTGTTCCATGATGTCTGAATTGGGCCGTGAGACTGTTTCCGCTTATGCAGCAGCCAAGGGCGGTCTTAAGATGCTGACAAGAAACATCTGTGCTGAATTCGGCGGTGCCAACATCCAGTGCAACGGTATCGGTCCGGGCTACATTGCCACCAAGCAGACGGCTCCGTTAAGAGAACCGCAGGCTGATGGATCAAGACATCCGTTTGATCAGTTCATCGTTTCCAAGACACCGGCTGCCAGATGGGGTGAAGTCGAAGACCTGATGGGTCCGGCTGTCTTCCTGGCATCTGATGCATCCAACTTTGTCAACGGTCATATCTTATACGTCGATGGCGGTATCCTTGCCTACATCGGCAAACAGCCTTGATTGCATAAGTAAAACACGAAGAGAAGATCCTGTAGTTGGGATCTTCTTTTTTTGTCTGGGATAGTAAATTTGATCGTTTTCATAAAATGTGTTCATAATGAAATTGAATAGGAGATCTCATACAGCGAATTCCAGAAGCTGTTTGGCCATATGATGTAGTATCATCTCTTTGTTTTGCTTTTCTATTTATTCGAAAGTGATGGGAAACCATCACTTTTCTCATGCATTACGTCTTACTGTAAGCCAGAGAATAGTAGTATTATAAATGTAATATGATAAGACAGCTTGTCATTCTTTCGATGCTGCCGTT
>CADAHV010000063.1:0-8375 GCA_902787775.1 uncultured Erysipelotrichaceae bacterium
TTGATCAACGGCATGTTCGACCGGCATGGATCCTATAAGGTGAACTTCTTTGCCCACCAGCCGGCTTTCAATTATGGCTATAAGGATATCGATCAGAAATGGCAGATGTCCTATAAAGATAAACGAACCTTCAAGGCACGTGAATACATGTTAAATGTGATGCGCTTCTGGCTGAAGCAGGGTGCGGATGGTTTCCGGGTCGATATGGCCGATTCTTTGGTTAAGAATGACGATGACAAGAGTGCAACGATCGAAGTCTGGAAGTGGATGTTTAAAAAGATCAGAAAAGAATTCCCGGATGTCTTTTTCGTGAGCGAATGGTCCAATCCGGAAAGATCATTGGAAGCCGGTTTTGATGCCGACTTCGTATTGGATCATTGGGATAATTTCTATCATCGCTTTTTCAGAAGCGATGCATCGACGCGCGGCGTCTCGATCATACATGGAGAAAACGATGTGAAGTTTGCTTTGGAGGACATGAAGAAGCGTTTCGAAGCGGCAGAAGAAAAGAAAGGCTATCTTTCGATGATCTCCGGCAATCATGACAGCTGGCGTATTGCCAATTATCTTTCAGAAAAGGAACTTCACAGTTTCTATCTGTTTTTATTTACAATGCCGGGCATTCCGTTTGTCTTATATGGCGATGAGATCGCAATGAAGACAGCCGATCTTCCTTCCAAGGACGGCGGCTACCAGCGGACCGGTACCAGGATTCCGATGGTCTGGGATGAGAGTCTTCCCAGCCACGGCTTCAGCAAGGCTTCCGAAACCTATCTGCCGTTCTATGAAGAGAATAAACAGTCGGTAAGAAGTGCGTTCAAAGATAAGAACTCCTTGTATCACTATATCCGCAGGTGCATCGAATTAAGAAAACAGATCAAAGATCTGAAGGATCCTCATGTGCAGATCAAAGAAAATGACAGAGTCTTCTTTTTTGACCGGGGAAAATATCAGCTGATCCTCAACCTGTCAAAGAAAGATTATGAATTGAATGAGACTGTTGTTTTCGGCTGCAATGAAGATGAAAACTATCTGAAGACAAAAGAAGCTGTCCTGGTGGAAAGACGGGAAAGAAAATGAGTCTGTTTGCGATCGGCGATCTGCATCTGCATTACCAGTCCGTCCTCAAGGCAAAGGATCAGCTGAATTCGCCGCTTTGGGCAGATCATGAAGAACGTTTTGCGGAAAACTGCAGACGGCTTATTGAAGAGGAAGATACGCTGGTTCTGGTCGGTGATCACAGCTGGGGCAGGAACCTGGAAGAATGTGAGAAGGACTTTGAATATATCAAGAGTCTGCCGGGAAGAAAGATATTGACCCGAGGCAATCACGATATGTTCTGGGACGCGAAAAAGACCGCTAAGCTCAATGATCTGTATTATCCCGATCTGACCTTCCTGCAGGATGGCTATGCCGTCTATAAGGATTTTGCCCTGGTGGCAAGTAAAGGCTATACCTTTGAGGGACCTTTCTATCTTGACCGGAAAGGAAAAATCATCGGATATGATGAAAGCGACTTTGAGCACGCAAAGAAACTTGTGGAACGGGAGGCAAAACGGCTGACCGATAACTTCGAAGCGGCGAAGAAGGATGGCTATACGAAGTTCATCATGTTCCTGCATTATCCGCCGACAAGCGTCATTGAAAAGGATTCGGTCTTTACAAATATTGCTGCAAGATACAATGTGTCGCAGGTCATCTACGCCCATTGTCATGGAAAAAGCAGGTTTCATGATTCCATTGAAGGGAAGTACCGCGGCAGGGAATACAGTCTTGTCTCGGGAGATTATCTCAACTGGCTGCCCAAGAAGATCATGGGATGATGATCAGGAGGAAGAAGAATGCCGACTGCACATAACAGCGCAAAGAAAGGGGAGATCGCCAAGACGGTATTGATGCCCGGCGATCCGCTCAGAGCGAAGTACTTTGCTGAGAAGCTTCTTGATGATGTTTATCAGTTCAATTCAGTAAGAAATATGTTCGGCTATACCGGAAAATACAAGGGAAAAGAAGTATCCATAATGGGATCGGGCATGGGGATCTGTTCGATCGGTATCTATTCGCATGAACTGTTTAGCCAATACGATGTCGATAAGATCATCCGTGTCGGTACCTGCGGCGTCTATGCCGATGAGAAGTTCGAACTGCTGGATACGATCCTGGTAAAAGAAGCCTTTTCCTTTTCGACATATGCTCTGGAACAAAGCGGCTACGAAGGACATGTGACTTATGCGGACAGTGAGCTGCTCGACGAGTTAAGACGAAGTGCAGCCAATCTGCATGTGAAACTGCCGGAAGCCAGGACCCATTCTTCCGACGTGATCTACTACAAGCCGGAGAAACGGGCAGTGCTGGCAAGTCGTATGAGAAATGAATATGGCTGCGATATCGTGGAATGCGAATGTTTTGCTCTGTTCCATAATGCTGCTGTGACAGGCAAGAAAGCGGCCGGTCTCATGCAGGTAGTGGACCTGGTGAACAGAGATCTTCATGCGACGTCTGAAGAAAGAGAACAGGCGGGTTTGAGGATGTTTGAAGTAGCCCTTGGCACATTGCTGCTGGAAGATAAATAAAAGTAAGGTTTTGATTGTTTTCGCGTACGAAAGAATTATTCTGTCCGTACAGAAAAAACCGTGATATAAAAATATAGTGCATATTGAAATATGACGGAAGCTGTTGTGCTTTTATAGGATCTGTTTGGCACAGTGATTTCCGGTTTCTTTCCATCAGCTCTCTGTTTCCGTATATGATCAGGTATATTGACAGACAGCTCATTCCCTGACTGTCTATATCTATCACGTCTTCTTTGCCTGGGCTTTGTGCACGATCTTTGGCTTTTCAATGCAATATGAGGAAGTCGTTGATGCGGTGACCTTATTGAAGAGCATCCTCTTGACCATCGGTTCGCTGGCCTTGTGTATCGCAGCTTACTTCGTCGAAGAAAAATTGAAAAAAAAGGAACAATAAAAAAAATGAGGACAGCAGCTGCTGTCCTTTTCTGACATGTAATTTTATTGGGCAAAACAATTGTCGATCTGCTTCATTGCATCTTCCATGATCTTATCGACGTCAGCGCCGTCGATATCCAAACCGACCGCTTTGACAAGCCGGACATCCTTGATGCCGTAGAAGTTTTCAGCCAATGACTTCACATAGCCAAAGCCGAATTCTTCCGGTACGAATTCGCCGCCGGCACTCATGACATAGATCAGCTGTTTTGCGTTGCATAATGGAATCGGATATCCCTCCGGTGCATACTTGAAGGTAATGCCGACGCAGTTGATCTGTTCAAAGTACTGTTTGAGGCTGGCCGGGAAAGACAGGTCGTAGTAAGGTGCGGCAACGATGATCCTGTCGGCTTCTGAAAACTGTCTGGCCATAGCAAACAGAGGATTGTCGTAGTTTCGTCCTTTCAAAAGGGCATCTCTTGTATTGAGGAAGTCTTCATCGACCAGGGGAAAATGCTGATCAAGCAGATTGATCTCCTCGATCGGTTCATTGAATTTATTGATGAGATGGTCAGCCAATTGCTTTGTTCGGGAGTTTTTCCTTATGCAGGCGTTGATAAATAAGATCATGGGTCTTTTCCTTTCCAAACTATCTGCCTTTATTGTAAAGAAAAAGAAGAGATTTTGTCTTTCGAAAACCGGCAGCACGATACTTTTAAGGAAACAAATAGACTGATACAATTTTTATGAAGGAAGAAGGATGAAAATGAGTCTGAAGAAAGTTATAAAAATGACAGCACTTGTCCTTGCGGGCATACTGCTGCTGTGTTCCTGCAGCAAGGAAAACGAAATAAAAGAAGAAACAGAGAGTAAAGAGTCGGAAGAAGATAGGAAAGAGGAATTGGTAAAGACACTTGAATTTAACGGCAAACAGATGTCGTATATCCGCTTTGGCAATCCGGAAGGAAAACCTTTTGTGATCCTGCCGGGTCTGTCTTTGAAAAGTGTCATGGGTTCAGCAGAAGCAATCGCGGCTGCCTATGATCTCATGGCCAAGGAACATGACGTTTACCTCTTTGACCACATCAAGGAAGTCAAAGAAGGCTACAGCGTTGAAGGCATGGCAGATGATACCTTAAAGGCCTTTGAACTGCTGCGCATCAAAAATGCCGATGTGATGGGTGTTTCCATGGGCAGTATGGTCGCTCAGACCATGGCTTTGAAGAGTCCGGAAAGCGTCGCTTCTCTGGTGCTTTGTTCGCCGACTTCCGATGTGAAGAACTCTGATCAGACAACATTACAAACCTGGCGGTCTTTAGCCGAAAAAGAAGATGTTGCTTCACTGATGGAATCGTTTGGTGAAATGGTCTACTCACCGGCTTTCTATGAGAAATACAAGGACATCATCATCGCCGGCGGTGAGGGCACTAGCAAGCAGGACCTCAGCAACTTCATCCACCTCATTGACGCGATCAAGGAATTTGATGTTCATGAAAGACTGAATGAGATCAAGTGCCCGGTTTTTGTCCTGGGTGCAGGCGAAGACAAGGTCCTTGGCGCGGATGCGGCTTTGGCGATCGCAGAGAAATTGCAATGCGAGTACTACATCTATGAAGGCTATGGCCACGGTGTTTATGATGAAGCACCGGATTATCTGAGCCGGATCAAGGCGTTTCTGGATAAATAAAACCGATGCCTTTGCTGCATCGGGAAATGGTTCAAATCGGATCAGTTGAGGATTTGAACAGAAAGGTATAAGACATGAAACTGCGTATAAGAAACAAGACGGTTTTATTGATTTTGCTGATAATTGCTTTATCAGCGTTGTTTTCCTGCAAGAAGAAGGAGGAAGCCATGATAGAAACAGATCTCAGTAATATGCCGGTAAAGGTCCTGTATCGCCGTATGTGGGAATACAGCCTTGATGTGGAAAGTGAAGACCGGCAGATCATCAATGATCTGCTGGAAAAAATCGACAGGATACAGCTTGGTGAAAAGACCGATATGGGAATCGAAGATTATACCGATCTGATCGTTTTTGAATATCCGGACGGTACAACTAAGCAGTACCGTTTTGAAGCTGATGTCTATGTCGAAGATGACAAAAACAGATATCTTGTTTTGTCCGGTCTGCAGGATGTGAGAAGCATATTGAATGTAATGATTGAAGGGAAACAGTGAGAAATGAACACAGTGATCAAAGACAGACAGAGTGGGATGCCGTTACTCAGGTGTGAACTGCCGGAGGGCTTTGTGAGTCAGGGGCAGATGAGTTTTGTACGGTTTCCGGAAAACCAGGTCATTCATGTTGAGGCAAGAGCTGACAAAGACGGCTGCACGATCGCTTATCAGACAGGAGAAACCTATCTCTATGAAAAGAAGAAGGTTCCTGATCCTGTTCTGTATTATGCAGCACAGAACCGGAAACAGAACGATTCCGGCGCCTGGTTCAGTGAAGTGACCTCCTTAAAGAGCGATCTCGATAAAGCGGCTTCTGTCATCCTGAATAAGAATGTGGAAGGCAAGGATTACTATGGCCTTTCAGAAAGTGCTTATGTCAAAGCAAAGAAAGATTTTGACAAAACGATCTCGCAGTTATGTGAGGAACTGACATTCGGACAATCGGTTTCTTCCATACCGATCGCCAATGTCTTCAGGAATTATCTGCTGGATGGAGGCATGGGCATCTACGAAAATGGTGATAAGATCGTTGCCGTTTATCTCTGCCGCATAGGCGCGGAAGTCGATTTTGTGCAAGGGCAGGGCATCTACGAAAATATCTCAAAAGAGGCGTTTGGAAAAGCGGCAGTCGATCCGGGTGTCATGGCTTCCAGTGCATCCTGGAGTATTCCCTATATCGCCTATATGATCAGCAACGATGCAAGAGATCTTGCGGTTTTCATGAAATATGTCGACAGTCTGGAAAAAAGCGATGAGCTGATCGAACAGATCGAGCAAAACAGGGTACAGGTCCTGCAGTATCAGCAGCAGAAAGCCCAGATGGAAACGATGCGCAATCAGGCGATGTGGAATACGCTGTTTGCCCAGCAACAGCAGCAGTTTGCGGCGATGGACAGGATCAGCAGTGCTATTCATCAGGATCTTGATTCGTTCCATAACAATCTCAATCAGCAGATGGCACAGAACGACAGGAGATTCAATGCAGGCCAAAGCGGTGCTGAAAGCATGGATGATCGGATTCAAAGGATGCGGCATGAATCGATCATGGATGTTGAGACGTATGAGAGAAATGATGGCTCCACGGTGGAATACTCCAGCTACGCGGACAGAGTATTTGAAAACAATCTTGATACAACGCAGCACTTCGGTACGCATCATTATTATGATGACTATATCCCTGAGGGCTGGCATGAGCTGAAGAAAAAGTAATAATTATCAGTATCAGGCAGAGAGTACCACTTGAGGAAACGCAATAAATGAATGAGAGCATTCTAAAAAAAGAAACAGCAGGAGATGAGTCAAACCTATCCGGATATCGCTTCAGCGATCGCTGTCTTGGCAAAAGAGGACCGCAGGAAGGATGAAGGCGGGGAACTGGTCGTTCCAAGACGGATCTTACTGATGCTGGAAAGATAGTATCAAAGCAGGCTTTCTATTGACAAGCTCTGTGAGATATACATCAGGGAATACTACAAAACCGATAAATCAGACAAGTAAAGAAGGGGGGACATGTATGAAAGAACTGGCCGTCGTTGTCAGCAATGACAACACAAATCCAAATGTCTATGATACGATCGACGCCATCAGGGAGGCCGGTTTTCAAAATGTCTTTCTGCAATGGTACGATAACAATCTGGAAATCAGTCAGGAGGCACAGGCAGCTTATTGTCAAAAACTGGGCTTGAGAATTATCTTTGCCCATCTTGGCTATCAGAACATCAACGACATTTGGCTGGATACAAGTGAAGGGGAAAAGCTGGTGGAACGCTATTGCCGCGATATCGATGCATGCAGGGAACAGGGCATCGACCATGTGATGATGCATCTGTGTTCCAAGTCACAGGCACCGGGTCCAAATGCGATCGGCTTAAACAGATTCAGAAGGATCACGGATCACGCAAAAAACGTCGGCGTTAAAGTCTCCTTTGAAAACACCAAGATCAAAGGCTATCAGGAATTCATTGTGAAGAATATTCCGGATGCCGGAATCTGCTACGACGCCGGCCATGTCCACGCCCACTTTGATGACGACTATGACTTTTCTTTCTTCAAGGGAAAAATCGACTGCATTCACCTGCACGACAATCATGGCGAACACGATGAACATCTGCTGCCCGGCGACGGGACTCTAAACTGGCAGAATGCCATGAAGGGTTTGAAATCCAGCGGCTACGACGGTCCTTTGACTTTGGAGATCGTCTATCGCAAGGATTATGAAGCGATGGATATTGAAGAATTCTATAAGGAAGGCTATCGGCGCGGCGAATGGCTTTCAAAGATCTGGGAAGAACTATGAAAAATCCGATTTCTTGCGAATCGGATTTTTGTTTACTTGGAAGGCTGAATCAAGGCAACACTGAGATCATTGACGTTGGTCCCGGTAGGACCGGTGATGATCAGGGCATCGATCTGTTTTAAGGCATGATAGGAATCGTTATTCTGCAAGACAAGATCGGGATCGATCTTTTCTTCTTTCAGTTTTGAAAGTGTGTTTCCGTCGACATAGGCACCGGCGGCATCGGTCGGACCATCCGTTCCGTCACTGCCAACGGAAAAGACAGCGATCGGCAGATTCGCAATTTCTTCTGCGGCAGCGAGGGCAAATTCCTGGTTCCTGCCGCCCAGGCCTTTGCCGGTGAGCTTGACGATGGTCTCGCCGCCCTGGATGAGCGCGATCGGCTGCTGTTTCTTATGCAGATACTGTACTGCCAAGCCGGCAAACTTCTTTCCTTCTTCCCTGGCGATTCCGTCGATCTCCTCGCTGATCAAGACGGGCTCATAACCAAGCTTCTTCGCCTGGATCATGGCGGCACGGGTGAGCTCTTTCACGCTGCCGGTGATGATCGTCTCAACGTTGTCGAGGATCTTGGGCGTTTCTTCCTTTAAAAGCGCAAGGCTTTTTTCGCTGATCTTAAGCTGATATTTTTCGACGATCTTCAAGGCATCCTTACAGGTGGAGGAATCAGGATAGGCGGGTCCCGATCCGATCATATCCAAAGGATCGCCCAGAATATCACTCAAAACGACGGCATAGACCTTTGCCGGTGCACAGAGTTTTCCAAAGCGGCCGCCTTTGACTTTGGAGAGTCGCTTTCGTATGGTGTTGATCTCAATGATGTTTGCACCCGAGGCAAGTAATTGCCGGTTGATGTCCTGCAGTTCTTCAAGGCCGATCAGCGGGACTTCAAACAATGCACTGGCACCGCCGGATAATAAGAAGAGTACACCATCATCCTCGTTTAGATC
>CADAHV010000064.1:0-15025 GCA_902787775.1 uncultured Erysipelotrichaceae bacterium
TTCGTCGCCCATACTCCTTGCGTTTCTGTTTGCCCTTAGAAGTCCATTCGGATCTGTTTTCTCTGTCACATTCCACCACTTCGTGACTCTCTGTAAGAGACTGGACAGACCTTACTTACTCTTCCTCATCGGTTTATTCACTTATACAACGAAATTGTTAGAGGTGTCAACTTTTTTGACTTTGACTTTGAGCAGATAAGACTATCAGGAACTAATCCTTTTTCTTCTGTATAAAACATGAACCAAATGTGAAAGAAATGTGAAATTAAAAGTATTGTAATCGTTTACATTTGATTTATAATTGAAATTAGGGGAATATCCCCGAGGAGGAAAAAATGAAAAAGCTTTTAAGTGTTTTATTGGCTGTTCTCATGGTTTTCGCTCTTGTCGGTTGCGGCCAGAAGGAAGAAACTCCGGCTGAAGGCGGCGGCGAAGCTGCAAAAGACACAGTCAAAATCGGTGTTGCGATTTATCAGTTCGATGATAACTTCATGACTCTCTATCGTCAGAACATCCAGAAGTACTTCGATGATCTGAACGCTCAGGGCGGCACACAGTACGAAGTTACAATCGTCGATGGCAAGAACGACGTTGCTGAACAGACCGAACAGGTCAACACCTTCATTTCTCAGGGTGTCGACGCTATGATTGTTAACCTGGTCCAGACTTCTTCTCCGGCTTTAGCACAGGCTGTTGAAGAATCAGGTATCCCTACAGTCTTCATCAACCGTGAGATCGCTGACTACAACTATGGTCCTAAGACTTGCTACGTTGGTGCTGATGCCAGAGATTCCGGTACTTACCAGGGTCAGATCATTTTCGATCAGGAAAACCACGGTGACTTAAATGGTGATGGTGTTGTCAAGTACATCATGATCATGGGTGACCCAGAAAACTCTGATGCTAAGTTCAGAACTGAATACTCCATCAAGTACTTAACTGACAACGGTGTAACTGTTGAAAACTTATATCAGGAAACTGGTATGTGGGATCAGGCAAAGGGCCAGGAACTGGTTGCTTCTGCTCTGAACGCTTACGGCGATGACATCGAAGTTGTCTTCTGCAACAACGATGGTATGGCATTAGGTGCTGCTCAGGCTATCAACGCTGCTGGCAGAACTGTTGGTAAAGACATTTACCTTGTCGGTGTTGACGCTCTTGTCGAATGCTGCGAAATGGTTAAGGCTGGCACTATGACCGGTACTGTCTTAAACGACGACCAGGGTCAGGCAAAGGCTGCTTGCGATTCTGTTCTCAAGCTCTTAGCCGGTGAAGAAATCACCAACAAAGTCAACTATGTTCCTTACGTTATGGTAACGAAGGACAACGCTGATCAGTACATTAAATAATTAATCAGCACTTTGAATGGAAGAGTTACATGTCAGGCATGTAACTCTTCTTTCTTGTTTTTGAGGGAGAAAGATATGTCAGAATACATTCTCGAAATGAAAGATATATGCAAATCCTTCCCGGGCGTTAAAGCTTTGGATCATGTATCTTTACAATTAAAACCCGGCCATGTTCACTCCTTAATGGGTGAAAACGGTGCCGGTAAATCGACATTGATGAAATGCCTTTTTGGTATTTACAAAAAAGACGAGGGGAAAATCATTTATGACGGCGAAGAAGTAAACATTTCTGACCCGTTTGACGCTTTGAACAGAGGTATCGCCATGGTTCATCAGGAACTGATGCCGATACGTGAAAGATCAATCGCCGAAAACATTTACTGCGGCAGATATCCGGTCAAAAAGTACGGTCCTGTCAAAGTCATCGACCACAAGAAGATGTATGAAGATACGCAAGCACTTCTGGATGACCTGGGACTGGATTTCAAGGCAACGGATAAGTTAGGCACTTTATCAACTTCTCAAATGCAGCTGGTTGAAATTGCCAAAGCGGTAAGTGCAAAAGCGAAGATCATTATTTTGGATGAGCCTACTTCATCATTGACCCAGAAGGAAGTTGAAAAGCTGTTTGAGATCATCGGACGACTCACTTCCAGTGGCTGTGGTGTTATTTATATTTCCCATAAGATGGACGAGATCTTAAGGATCTCCGATGATGTCACGATCATGCGTGATGGCCAGTACATCGGTACTTGGCCGGCAAAGGATCTGACGACAGACTTCATCATCGCAAAAGAAGTCGGCCGTGAGCTGAAAGACCTCTATCCGCCTAAGATCAATACGCCGGGCGAAATCGTCTTTGAAGCCAAGGATTTTGATTCCATCCTGGATAATTCATTCAAAGACTGTTCCTTCTCGGTGCGTAAAGGTGAAATCTTCGGCGTTGCCGGCCTGGTTGGCGCACAGCGTACTGAACTGATGGAAGCAATCTACGGACTTCGCGGCACAACGTCCGGAACGGTGTACTACGAAGGCCAGGAGCTGAAGATCAAATCACCGGAAGATGCGATCAAAAATGGTATCGCATTGATTACCGAGGATCGTCGTGCCAGAGGTATCTTCGGTGTCTTGTCGATCACCGATAATGTCGCCGTTGCCTCTCTGAACGATTATCTGAAATTCAGAGTCATGCTGGATCACAAGAAGATCAATGAAGTCGTTGACCGTTCCATCAAGGAACTGTCGATCAAGACGCCTTCCAGCAAGGAACTGATCAAGAACCTCTCCGGCGGTAACCAGCAGAAAGTCATCATTTCCAGATGGCTGGCTAAGGAACCGGATGTCCTGATCATGGATGAACCGACGCGTGGAATCGATGTCGGTGCCAAGTATGAGATCTATTCGATCATCGGCAGACTGGCTTCCGAAGGAAAGACGATCATCGTCGTTTCATCGGAAATGCCGGAACTGATCGGTATCTGCGACCGCATCATGGTTATGTGCGAAGGCAGAATTACCGGCATTGTCGAAGGCGAAGATATGAATCAGGAAAAGATCATGGAACTTTCCACCAAGTTCAGAAGTTAAAGGAGAATCACTATGTCTGAGAAAGTGAAAAATACAGTCAAGAAATTTGATATTGTTCAGTTTTTAGTTAATAACGCATTGATCATCCTGATCATTGCTTCTGCTGTTTTTGTCGGTCTGCAGAATCCGCGTTTCTTCTCCATGGCCAACATCAAGAACCTTCTGGCGAACACTTCTGTCCGTATGGTCATCGCCTTGGGTATCTCCGGTGTCCTGATCATGAGAAACAACGACCTGTCAGCCGGCCGTCAGGTCGGTCTTGCCGGCTGTATCTGTGCAACACTCTTGCAGAGAATGGATTACGCCGGTAAAGTCTATCCGAACATGCAGCCGATGAATATGTGGCTCGTCTGCATCCTGGTCATGATCGGCTTTGCGATCACCATCGGTCTGATCAACGGTCTGGTTGTTTCCAAGCTCCATGTTCCGGCCTTTATCGGTTCTTACGGTATGCAGACCATCGTTTACGGTATTGCCTTGATCTATACAGGTGCACAGCCAATCGGCGGTCTGATTCCTGAATATACTGACTGGGCAGCCGGTTCCTTCTTAAATATCCAGCTGATCCCGAACCTGGCAGTTGTCACCGCGATTGTCATGCTGGTAATGTGGTTCCTTTATAACCACACGCCTTATGGCAAGAAGATGTATGCGATCGGCGGTAACCCGGATGCGGCTGAAGTCTCCGGTATCAATACCACCAGAATGACCATCGCTTCCTACATGATCGCTGCTTCCTTGTTTGCTCTGGCAGGCTTCATGCTTGGTGCCAAGGCTGGTGGTACTTCTTCCAACCTGGCAAACGGTTATGAACTGTTCGCCATCGCCGGATGTACAATCGGCGGTGTCTCCGTCAACGGTGGTACCGGTAAGGTTTCCGGTATCCTGATGGGTGTTCTGGTCTTCGAAATTCTGAAGATCGAGATGACCTTCTTAGGAATCGATACTGCCTGGACTTACATCGTTCAGGGTATCGTCATCGTCGTCGCGATTGCACTGGATATCCGTAAGTACATCGCTAAACGATAAGAAAGACAAAACTTATGACAAAGAACTCCTGCGGGAGTTCTTTTTGTTATACTGAATAGGTGAAAAAAGGAGGTCTTCTATGAAACTGTTAAAGATCACGATTGCTTTGATGCTGCTGCTGGGTTTAGGGGCCTGCACCGGTAAAAAGAGTGAAAACGCAGTCACTTCCGATGAGATGTTTGAGGACGCGGTGAAAATACAGATCGTTGTAAAGGATTACGGAACGGTTGAAGCGGAGCTTTATCCGAAGGTCGCACCGAAGACCGTAAAGAATTTTGTCTCTTTGGCTGAAAAGGGGATCTATGAAAACAACACATTCCACAGAATCATTGACGGCTTTATGATTCAGGGTGGCATGGAGCGTAATGGAAGGGGATCTATGAAAACAACACATTCCACAGAATCATTGACGGCTTTATGATTCAGGGCGGCATGGACCGTAATGGCCAGGCCGAAAAGATTGAGGGCGAATTTGCCTCCAATGGCTTTGAGAACAATCTGAAACATAAAGAAGGGGTCATCTCAATGGCCAGAGCCAACGATCCAAATTCTGCTTCTTCTCAATTCTTCATCATGGTTGGTGACGGTGACTGGCTCGATGGGCAATATGCCGCTTTCGGCAAAGTCACTTCCGGTCTGGAGATTGTCAAGAAGATCGCCAAGGATGCCAAGCCGATCGACAACAACGGAACGATTCCCGAAGAAGAACAGCCGATCATCGAAAATATCATTGTCGTAAAATAAGATTCAGAATTGATATCTGTGACATGCAAGGAGCGAAGGCTCCTTTTTGGGTGATAATAGGATCGATGTATAAGGAGGATCCGATGGCCAAAACATTTAAGAAAATCATGAATGCGTTTCTGGTTCTGGTTTTGCTGATGGGCGTCTTGTCAGAAACGATCAATGTTTTTGGTGAAGAAGAAGGAAACCTCGAAAAAGAAAGCGTCGAATCTTCCTTCAAGGCGATCCGGGAAAAGATCGAGGAAAAAAAACACGCTTTGCCAAGGACCGGTATTGAATAGGATATTAAAAAAGCTTTGCGAAGATTCGTTCCTGCAAAGCTTTATTTTTTTGTTTTTGATCTTTCGTAGCGAAGCTGCAGATACAGCTTGATGAAGGTCAGTATCGGTGCCAGCGGCATGGCGATGGCGAAGAAGAGTTTTCCTTCTTCCATCGTCAGGAAGGTGATGGTGATGGCAAAGAAGAGCATGAACTGCCAGCTGATGTTTCGCTGTATTGCGCTTTGATCTTCTTCAAATTCCTTGTTTTTCCATTCTGCCTTGAAATAGGCTTTTTCATAGATCGAGGATGAGATCAGCTTGGAAACAAAATACGATGCCACCAGCAGGACAAATAAAAGCCCGATGGAAACGGCGCTGACTCCAAGTTTCTTAAACACGAAGACGGAAATCAAACTCAGCAGGACATAGAGAACCTCGCTGATTCCGAAATACAAGAGGATGTCGGCTTCCGAAAGATAGCGCTTCTGTTCATAATGGCAATGCGGACAGATGACTTTGCCGACTTTATAGTTTTCTATCTGCTTGTTGCATTCGGAACTGATTTCCTGATGGCACTTCTCACAATAGATTTTCATAAGTCAATTATAGGATTCATTCTCCTTTGATTCAATCGGATAAAAGGTACCCGTCAGAACATTTTGATGAGTCATCGGCATAAAAATAAGCTATAATGAATACAGAGGAAGATATGTATCATATCAGTGATATAAAGAGATTTCTTCGCTGTGAAAGGCTCTACTTTTACGGAAAAGACGAGAACAGTGTTTTCAAACCTTATTTGCGCGCTGATGCGAATACTGTTGATCTGCTGAAAGAGCTGTTCGATATCACCGAGTGTTACGAAGGCGTCAGAAATGATCCGGCAGACAGAGTCTTGTCGGAATTAAATAATTTTGAGTGGTTTATTCACCCGCGCTTTATGGATGGTCAGATGCGTCTGAACGTCCCTTTAATGCACAAAAAAGGAGATCTCTTTGATCTGTATTTTGTGTATTACGGAACTTCTGTCAAAGATGTAGACGCCCTGACTTACCGCATCACCCTGAAAGTTCTGAAAAGACATGGTTTAAAGGTTGATCGGATCTATCTGATCCACTTAAACGGTGACTATGTCAACGAAGGGAAACTCGAAGCAAAAAAACTCTTTGTGATCGAAGATCGTTTCAAAAAGAAGAAACTGATCGATATCGCTTCGGAAGTCGATGTCGATTACGAAGGATACATCTCTCAGATGGAGAGTTTCGACCCTGCCAATTCCAAGGCGAAAAAGTGCCGCAGCTGCAAGCTCTATGGCTTGTGTGAATACTACGGACGCTGCTTCCCTGAGGAGAAGGAGGAAGAAGACGATTCGATCCTGACGCTGGTCGCCAGCCGCAATAAGAACCGCATGTATGATCAGGGCATCCGTCAATTGAAACAGGCTGATCCTTCTTTAGTGGAGGGAAGCAGAATTCAATACGCCCAGATCATGGCTTCCAAAAACGGCGGTCTGTTCATCGACCGCTATGCGCTGATGAACTGGCTGGACAAGATTTCCGAGCGGCCGATCTCCTTCATCGATTTTGAATGGGACCGTTATCTGATCCCGATCTACGAGAAGATGAAGCCGATGGATGTCGTCTGTTTCGAATTTGCTTTGTACTATATCGACGATAAGGGCCACATGGAACACAGGACCTTTGTCGGAACGGGTGACTGCCGGAGAGAATTTGTGGAAGCATTGATTGATTACCTGCCGGCTTCCGGACCGATCCTGGCTTACAACGCTCAAGGTGCTGAATGTCTGCGTTTGGAAGAACTGGCTTCCATCTACCCGGAATACAGCGAGAAACTGCATCAGATTATCTCACGTTTCTTTGATCTGGCGGTTCCGTTCCTGGATGGATTAGTCTACGACATCCGAATGAAAGGCAATTATACCTTGAAGCAGCTGGTGGATATCTGCTCGGATTATTCCTACAAAGATCTGGATATCTATGACGGAATGGAGGCGGTATTTAACTGGAGGAATATTGAAAAACAGGATCCTGATGAAGGAGAAAAGATCGTCGAAAATCTAAAGGAATACTGTTCGTTAGATGCGTACGGTTTATTCCTTGTCTATCGTTGGCTGATTAAGCTCATTGTTGAGTCTAAATAAATATAAAGGAGGAAGACTTATGAAATTCGCTATTTATGGTGAAAATGTAACAATCAATGACACGATGCGGGAAAAGATCGAAGGAAGACTTTCCGAGCTGAACAAGTATGTCGTCATTGATGAGGCGCAGAGCGCCAGAGTAACCGTAAAGATCCACGGAGATGCGCTGAAAGTCGAGGTGAACGTTCCTACCAAAATAGGCCTGATGAGATCAGAAGTCGTTCATCAGGACTTCTCCACTGCAGTAGATCTGGCGATCGATAAGCTGGAAGATCAGATCAGAAGACAGAAAGGAAGACTCTCCAGAAGACATAAAGAATCACTGGCAGAGAACTTCTATGAAGCACCAAGTGAGGATGAGGATACTCCGGTCAGAACCAAGACGATCTATGCTGACGAAATGATCCTTGACGAAGCGATCATGCGCATGGAAATGCTGTCACATTCATTCTTCATCTACAAGGATGCTGATTCAGAAAAACTGGCTGTTGTTTATAAAAGAAACGAAGGAGGCTATGGATTAATCGAGATCAGTGAATAGGCGTTCGGATTTGCGCTGATCTCATATAGCATATGTGATCCGGGAAAAGAAGATGCCCGGATGAAGAAAGGGAGCAATGAAAGGATTTGATAATAAGAGTAACCGGCATGAGATCGAGATCCTGTCGGGGAACTACCGAAACTTTAAGCGTCTTTTGGATGAGATCTATGACCCTGATAAAGACGATGGTCTCAAGACCAGAGCAGGCGAGATCGTCATCCGGCATGTAGACAGTGCCATAAAGATGCTGGACGAGGAGGATCGGTTCATCATAGAGAAGGAAGTGGTTGAGGGAAAAAGGGGAAACTGGTTCCTGGGGTACTACTCACCGGCTTCCTACTACAGGCACAGAAATCGGGCTTATTCGAATTTTCTCCGTTGTCTGTAAGCGCATACGGAAGTATAATTATTCATGAAAAGAGAGGGTAAAATATGTTTTTAAAAGGAATAGCTACATCAAGCGGAATTGCCATAGGCAAAGTCTATAAGCTCGAACAGCCGACGATCGTCATCAGCGAAGAAAAAAGAGATACCGATGCAGAATTAAAGGTATTTGAAGACGCGCTGACCAAGACGATCAGTGATATCGAACAGATCAAGGAAAGAGCCAGTGCAACACTTGCACCGGAAGAACTGGCGATCTTCGATGCCCATCTGATGATGGTGCAGGATCCGGAATACAAAGATCAGATCGTCAACATGATCAAGGACGGTTCCAATGCCGATCAGGCAACCAAGACCGTTTCCGATATGATGGTCGGTATGTTTGAATCAATGGATGATGCCTACTTCAAAGAAAGAGCGGCCGATATCAAGGACGTCTCCTTCAGACTTCTGTGCAACATTCTCGGTTTGACTATTCCTGATCTGACAGCGATCGATGAGGAAGTCGTTATCGTTGCAGAAGAAATGACTCCATCCGATACTGCTCAGTTAAACAAAAAATACTCTCTGGGCTTTGTAACCGAGATCGGCGGCAAGACTTCGCACGCTGCTATCATGGCAGTTGCCTTAGGCCTTCCGGCCGTCGTCGGCTGCACGGGCATCATGTCTTCCTGCAAACATGGTGATAAGATCATTCTTGACGCCAAGGAAGGTGATGTCATCATCAATCCTACCGATGAACAGCTGAAAGAATATGAAGAAAAACGTGTCAGATTCTTGGAAGAAAAGGCTGCTCTGCAGGTATTGCTTGACAAACCTTCGATCACGGTTGACGGCCACCAGGTTGAACTGGTTGCCAACATCGGTTCTCCGAAAGATATGGATAACGTGATCGCCAACGGTGCGGAAGGTGTCGGTCTTTACCGTACAGAATTCCTGTACATGGAATCGACTGAAGACTTCCCAAGTGAAGAAGATCAGTTCAAAGCTTATAAAGTCGTTCTGGAAAGAGCGGAAGGCAAGAGAGTTGTCGTCAGAACTCTGGATATCGGCGGCGATAAGAAACTCCCTTACTTCGAGTTCGAACCGGAAATGAACCCGTTCTTAGGCTACCGTGCTATCCGTCTGTGCCTGGATCGTAAAGACATCTTTAAGACTCAGGTCAGAGCACTGCTTCGTGCATCGGTCTATGGCAAGCTGGCCATCATGTTCCCGATGATCGCTACGATCGACGAATTCAAAACCGCAAAACAGTTCGTTCTTGACACCAAAGAAGAACTGAAGGCGGAAGGCGTCGCCGTATCTGACGGCATCGAGATCGGTATGATGGTCGAGATTCCGGCATCTGCTGTTCTGGCTGATGAATTCGCAAAATATGCGGACTTCTTCTCCATCGGTACCAATGACCTGATTCAGTACTCGATGGCTGCCGACAGAATGTCTGAAAAGGTCGCTTACCTCTACCAGCCGCTTAACCCATCCATCCTGCGTCTGATCAAGATGACCATCGATGGTGCTCATTCTCAGGGCAGATGGTGCGGCATGTGCGGTGAAATGGGCGGCGATCCGATGGCTGCGCCGGTATTGCTCGGCTTAGGCCTGGATGAATTCTCCATGTCCGCTTCCAAGATCCTTCCGACCAGAAAGATCATCACTTCCTTGAACAAGAAGGAAATGGAAGAACTGGCGAACAAAGCACTTAAGTGCCACACAGAACCGGAAGTCAGTGAACTGGTCAAAGCCGTATTAAAAGGCTAATCGAATCAAATCTGAAGCTGTCGCGCAAGCGGCAGCTTTTTTCATGAGTATAATTTTTTGCGATTCATACTGAATCGTATTAAAATAAAGAAGTAAAAAATTTAATGAGGTGAATTTATGGGAAGAGCGCATGAAGTAAGAGCTGCGGCAATGGCTAAAACAGCCGCAATGAAATCGAAAGTATACTCAAGGTATGGCAAGGAAATTTATATCGCTGCCAAGTCCGGCGTCCCTGACCCGGATATGAACCTTACGTTAAGATCCAAGATCAAGGAAGCCAAGGCCAATCAGGTCCCGGCAGATGTCATTAAAAGAGCGATCGAAAAGGCTAAAGGCGGTTCTGCTGAATCTTACGATTCACTCCGCTATGAAGGTTTCGGACCGGGCAATGCCACGATCATCATCGACTGTCTGACGGACAATTCCAACAGAACGGTTGCGGCTATGAACCAGTGCTTCAATAAGTCCCACTGCAAGATGGGCGTCAAGGGTTCGGTTTCCTTCAATTATGACAACCTCGGTGTCTTAAGCTTCAAGTATGAAGATGAAGATACGATGCTGGATACCCTGATCAATGCCGATGTCGATGTCAACGATATCGAAGTTGAAGATGGTGAAATGACAGTATATGTTGCACCGAGTGATCTTCATAAGGCACAGGAAGCAATCGATGCTTTGATTCCGGATTGTGAGTATTCCGTCTGTGCGATCAAGATGCTTCCGCAGGAGTATGTTAAGCTGACAGACGAACACGATAAGGAAATGTGGCAGAGACTCTTAGACAATCTCGATGAAGTCGAGGATGTCCAGGAAGTTTATCACAACGTTGAGATGTAAAAAGAATGGATCATTGATCCATTCTTTTATTTGACGATGACAGGTCCTTCCAGCTGACGTTTGATGTAGGCGGAAGGATCTTTTAATAGGGAAGCATAAAGCAGGTCGCTTTTGTATTCAATGCTTTTATAAGGCTCGGGTATGTTTTTAAACAGGGTGACGATATTTCTTTCTTCCTTGATCTGTTTGAGATACTGGCGGCCTTTTTGGTTAAAGCCTAAGACCCGCAGGTAGTTAGGGGCAGGAAGATCTTTGATGTCTTCCTTTTTTATATGGCATGCCAGATGAAGGAACGTCCTTTGAATCCTGGACCTGGTGTAGCGTCTGGAGATCGACGCATTGATGAAATCCTCGTAGTTATCATAGATGACGGCGTTTTTCTTTAACATGTTTTCGATGCCTTCCGACATCAGAAAGATCTGCCTTAGTTCTTCACTGCTTGTGGTAAACAAGAGTTTGCGAAGATAGGGATAGAGGTCCTTGTTGAAAAGAGGTTCTTCCATGTGGATCGGCGTGGCCATCGAGACATCTTTTCCTTCTTCCACAGCCTGGCGTATTGCGGAGGCGGAGGCGATGATCGAAAGATCTTTGGAAAGATAGTCGTTGGTCCGCTGAATGCAGACAGGCTCAATTGCCGTATCCTTCAATGCCTTGAGGTAGGTCACCGCCAGCATGTCATTTGGATAGAGGCTGCCGCTTAATAAACCATAGGAATGGGGAAAGGAGTTTCCGTCATGCATGAGCTCCTTTAGCCTGGTGACATCGACTTCCAGCTTCGCATATTTCTTAAGCTCTTCAAGGTTGTTGGTCTCCGAGCCAAAGACCAGCGAAGTGATGCCTGCCTTTGCCAGCAGGGATACGGCACTTTGGCCAAAGACGTAGGCATTCTGGACTGTGCAGATGTAGGGAAGCTCGATGACTAAATCGACGCCATGATCTAAAGCCGCCTTTGTCTTTTCATATTTATTGATGATCGAGATATCACCGCGCTGATTAAAATTGCCTGACATGCAGGCAATCAGCAGATCCGCATCGGTGAGCCGCAATGCTTCGTTGATGTGATGGAGATGACCGTTATGAAACGGATTGTATTCAACGATTATTCCTGTCGTTTTCACATGATTATTATATAATATGGCTATGAAAATATATCTCAAAGATCTGGCCAATATTGCCGATGAAAAAGTATATCCGGTTAATATCGGTGTCTATGAAGTGGAAGACAATATCTTCCTTCGCCGCCTGGAGAATGTGAAAGGGGACATCACTTTCTACTACGATGCCAGCGATGAACTGCGCATCAATTATCGAGTGCAGGGTGATATGGTCTGCCCTTGCGCGATCTCTCTGGAGGATGTCTATGTGCCTTTTGATTTGAGCGATGATGACAAGGTGGTAGGCAAACCGGACGAGGAAGGATTCCTGATGGATGAGAACAAGGATATCGAAAAAATGGTCCTGTATATTGTTTTGCCGGAAGTTCCGATAAAAGTTGTAAAAAAAGAAAAAATAGAGTATTCTAGAGGGGATGGTTGGGCTTTCGTATCCGAAAAGGACTATGAATCGTCGAAAAAAGACGAAATAGACCCCCGTTTACAGAAGCTTAAAGAGTATAGATTCGAGGAGGATGATTAACAATGGCTGTTCAACAGAGAAGAAATTCTAAGACACGCAAAGCAAAAAGAAGAACACATTATAAATTAATGGCACCAACCTTGGTGAAATGCCCTTCATGCGGTGAATACAAACTGGCTCATCGTGTCTGCCCGAACTGCGGCGCCAAGTAGTTTCTGAAGAAAGAAGAGAATTCTTCTTTTTTTATTCTCTAGAAAGTGGCTGATTGTGGGTAAAAGTGGGAGATGTTCATAGGTGAATACCAGCATAACCTGGATGCAAAAGGAAGAATTGTCATTCCCGGCAAGTTCAGAGATGAACTTCATACGTCTTTTATCCTGGCCAGAGGCCTTGATGGCTGTCTGACGATCTATTCCCTGAAACAGTGGGAAAAGCTCTTTGAAGAAGTCAACAAGCTGCCGACGACCAAGAAAGCAGCCCGTCAGTACATCAGAATGCTGACAAGTACCGCCAGCGAGTGCACGCTCGACAATCAGGGCAGAATTCAGATTCCGTCCTTCCTGGCAAAACCGGTCAACATCACAAAGGAATGTGTCGTCATCGGCGCGAACGACCATATCGAAATCTGGGATAAGGCGACCTGGGATAATTACTACCTGGATGCTTCAAACAACTTTGAAGATGTCGCCGAGAATTTGAGTGATCTGCTGAACAATGAATAAACACATATCCGTAATGCCTGAAAAGGCGATCGAACTGCTTGATGTGAAGGAAGACGGCATCTATGTCGACGGAACATTGGGCAGAGGCGGTCATTCAAAACTGATCTTAGAAAAACTGAAAAACGGCAAACTCTACTGTTTCGATCTGGATGAAGAGGCGATCGAAGAATCGAAAGCGTTCTTAAAAGATTATGAAAACGTAGAATTCATCCATGACAATTTCATGAACATGGACCAATATGTCGACCATGTCGACGGGATCTTGCTCGACCTGGGTGTTTCATCACCGCAGTTTGATGAAGCAGACCGGGGCTTTTCCTACCGATATGACGGACCGCTGGACATGCGCATGGACAGGGAAGACAGGCTCAGTGCCTATGACGTCGTCAATGAGTATTCGCCTCAAGAGGTGAAAAGAGCTCTCTGGCAGTATGGCGAAGAAAAAAATGCCGGCCGCATCGTAAACAAAATTGTTGAGAATCGGCCGATCAAAACGACCCTGGAACTGGTGGAAGTGATCAAAAGCGCGCTTCCGGCAAAGGTCCTTGCCAAAAAGGGGCACCCGGCAAAACAGACCTTCCAGGCAATACGAATCGAAGTCAATCATGAACTCGATTCTTTGAAGTCTTTCCTGGAAAGATTTGACGAAATACTGAATGTTGATGGCCGTCTGGTCATCATTACCTTCCACTCACTGGAAGACAAGCTCGTAAAACACTGCTTCAAAGATCTGAGCAGCGTTTACGATGACAAGCGCATCGCCTTAAGGCCGGAAGAGGTCAAACAGGCGAGATACGAACTGCTCAATCACGGTGACAAAGCAACAGAACAGGAAGTTGAAAACAACCGCCGTGCCAAGAGCGCGATTATTAGAGGGATAAGGAAAAGATATGGCAAAGATAGTTAAGAGAAAAAGAAGAAGATTAAGTTTCCATGGTTTTGCGATCGTCCTTTTTTCTTTGTCACTGGTCGCATGGCTTGCCAGCAGCTTGCTTGTGAACACGATGAATGCAAAACTGACGATGAAGATCCAGACGATGAATGAGGAGCTGGCAGTTTTAAAGACGCAGAACCAGACTTTAAGTTTTGAGATCTCCAATTTGGAAAATAAGGACAGAGTTTTTGCCGCAGCGACGGCTGCCAACCTTGACCAGGTCAGCGACAATATCATCTCCGTATCGGGAGAATAGAAAATGAAACGAAGTAATAATAAACTTCGTTTTCTATATTTTTTAATGTTGACAGTAACCTTAGCGGTGATCGTCAACGTTTTTTTAGTGACGATTTTAAAAGTGCACATCCGTTCCAATACTTCATTGAACGATTATGTCCAATCCGTCTCCAACGTTGAAGAAAGGATCTTTGCTTCAAGAGGGAATATCTACGACAAGGAAGGGTCCATCGTTGCCCAGGATGTGAAGACGTACGATATCATCTGTTATCTGGATGAAGAAAGATTATCAAGCTCCGATGAAATAGCCTATGTCGATGATCCTTCTTTCACGGCCCAGGCTCTGGCTCCGATTCTGGGTATGGATGCTTCGGATATCTACAATATTCTGGTTTCCAACAAGGGACTCTATCAGATCGAATTAGGGACCAAGGGCAGAAACCTCAGTGAGGAACAGAAGAATCAGATCGAAGCGATCAAGGGATTGCATGGCATTGATTTCCGCAATTCCTATAAGCGCTATTATCCATACGGCGATACCTTTTCGCCGCAGTTAGTTGGCTTTGCCCAGTCGGACAACACCGGCAAGCTGATCGGTAAACTGGGCATCGAATCTTATCTGAATGATGAACTCTCCGGCACGGATGGTTACCATTCCTATCAGAGAGACAAGCACGGCTACATCCTGCCGGGCATGTATGAAGAGACTGTCAATGCCGTGAATGGCTACGATGTTTATCTGACTTTGGATGTCTCCATACAGGAGGCATTAAACAGTGCCTTAAAGACGACTATGGAGGCCAAGAATGCCTCGAGGGCATGGGCAGCAGTAGTGGAAATCAAGACCGGCAAGATCCTGGCCTGGGGCCAGACGCCTTCCTTTAATCCCAATGAACTGAAAGAAGAT
>CADAHV010000065.1:0-12645 GCA_902787775.1 uncultured Erysipelotrichaceae bacterium
GATCGTCGTCATGTATGTGGATGAGATGAAATGTCTGACAAGCCGCATTTCCCATTCGACAGACGGAGCACATATAGGCTTCTTTTCACTGGGCTGCAACGCGAATTTCTCCGATATCGTAATGAGAATTCCCGAACAGTAATGCTCAATATAGCACCGGGAATAGAAAACGGTTTCCGTGCCCGGTGTATTTTTTGACGTTGCTTAAACAGAAACGATGCTTTATGATTAATAACACAAATGAGGTAAGAGGAGGTGTATCTCTATGATCGATGATTACTTCAAAGCGAAAAGGATGGCTGACCGCAGCATTCGCCGTGCCGTTCTGGAAGGCAGATATCCGTATCTTTCCGATCTTGACAGTAAGCCGGGCATGAGCGATACCCTTTCATGTATCGATTTAGGCATCAAAGAGATTCCCATTCAGCAGATCCGCGGTACCAAAACCAAAGGAAGACAGGGCGTCTTTTCCTATGACTTTTTGCCTTGTGCAGAAAGAGACAGCGAATTCGCAATGAAGTGGAGTGCGGTGTTTCGCTACCAGAACGAGGAAGGGATCTCGGATCCGATCGAGGTCTATGAGTATCTTCACAGTTTTTACGTGGAAGAGGGAAACAAGCGGGTTTCCGTTTTGAAATATCTCGATGCGATTACCATACGGGCTACAGTCCGCCGCGTCGTGCCGGATCCAAAGATCCTGGAAGAAAATCCTATCTATAAAGAATTCCTTGATTTCTATAAGATCTGCCCTCTTTATGAGATCGATCTTCATGAGAAGAACGCGTATCATAAGCTTGCCCGTCTTCTGAAAAAGCCGGAAGACAGGCTTTGGGATGAAAAGGATATTTCGCGTCTTCGTTCTTCTTTTTATCTTTTTCAGAAGAATTATCTGAAACTCGGCTATGATCCTGATTATTGTGCAGACGGCTTTCTGCTTTATCTTTCCGCTTATGATTATGAAAAGATCTATTCGCTTTCCGATCAGAAGATCGTCGCACAGATCAAGGAGCTGGACAAGGAGCTTGCGATCCTGGGCAAAAAAGAAAAGATCGAAGTCTTTCATAATCCTACCAAGGAGAAACAGAACGTCATTGATCTTGATCCGTTGAATCTGTTCCCGTTATTAAGCGAGGAAAAGATGCTGCGCATCGGCTTCATTTATGAAAACAAGGTCAACGATTCCTTTGCTGATTTTGATCAGGAACTCGGTCGGCTGCAGGTCCAGGCGGATCTGCAGGACAAGGTCGTCACTTCAAAGTATGAAGGTGCCGGCAAGGGGGAATCTTTAAAGGATACGATCGAAGCTGCCACAAAAGAAAACGATGTCGTATTTACAACATCGCCTTTGCAGTTTGAAGAGACTTTCAGGGCTGCCATCAAAAACAAGGATGTCAAATATCTCAACCGCACAGTCTACATGAAGCAGAATGCCGTGCGAACCTATGACGTCCGCATGTATGAAGTGGAATTTCTATTGGGCCTGGTCGCTGCGATCTATGCGAAGGATCACCAGATCGGCTATATCGCAGATACGCCGAATTACGGTTCGATTGCATCGATCAATGCTTTTGCGATCGGCGCTTCGATGGTCGATCCAAAAGCCAAAGTCTGGCTCGGCTGGACGGAAAGTCTCGATAAGGACTGGCAGGATCAGATGCGCCGCATCGGTATATCGACCTTCTGCGGTCCCCAGCATCCCGATTTTCATAAGGATGATCTGCAATATGGCCTGTATGTTTTAAATGAAAAAGGGGCCATCAATATAGCTCAGCCTTTGATCAACTGGGGCACCTATTATAAAAAACTGATCAGTTCAATCCTTGACGGAACTTACAGTAAAGCTTCCGCGAAAGATAAGGCAACCAATTACTGGTGGGGCATTTCTTCCGGTGTTTTGGACATCCATCTTTCCAAAGAAGTACCATATCCGACAAAGAAACTGGTGTCCATGCTGGAGGATGCGATACGTAAAGAAACCTTCGATCCGTTTGAAGGAGAATTAAGATCAACCGAAAAACAGATCAAGGGACCTTTCAGCGGGAAGCTCAGCTATGAACAGATCATCACGATGCACTGGCTCAATTCCAATGTCATCGGCATTATTCCGGAATACGGACAACTTTCACAGAAAGGCAAAGAGGTCTATGAATTGACCGGTACCGGTTCTTAGGAAGAAAGATAGCTGATAAATGTGCGTACGGTTTCGATACGCTCTGAATTGGCGATGACACAAAGATAAATCGTATCGGAAAAGCCGGCATCGCGTATGATTTTAAAATCCGAAATATCGATGCCGTTGCATACCGAAACAGCGGAAGAGTCGATGCTGGTTTCTTCATTCAGAAGATGATCGATGCGGTTGTCATTTATAAGCACATCGTTGTATGTGAGATGTGTATTTAAGGCAGAGAGTTCTTCTTTGGAAAGGAGCACATTGAGATCATAGAGATAGCCGCTGTTGGAAAGCAGGTCATAAGCTTCCTTGTTGACGATACAGATATCAAGCTTTTTTGCCTCGATCGATCCTAAGATCTTGATGCGCGAGGCGTAGGCATAGCGGTTGTTGTCAACGCTGGCGTTATCGGAAAGATAGAGTTCCTTGTAGATGACAACTTTCTTCTTCTGCGGCTTTTCAAAATGAAGGGAAAGAAAATCTTCGTTGACTGCCGTTTCAATGTCATTGCCTGTCGCTACATTGATGAAGGCGAGATAGAGAACTTCTTCCTTCTTGTTTGCCGATGCATAAAGAAAATGTCCCAATAAGATCAATGCGATCAGCGGGACCAGGATATATGCCTTGTAGTAGGAAAAGATATAGATCATCTTGTCCTGAAAATTCATCTTTTTAAAAGCTTCCCGATGGGAGGCTTTTTGTTTTTCTGTGAGTTTCATTCTTTTTCTTCTTCTGCTTCCGCCGGTGTCGTGACGGAGATCAGCAGGCGGTTGAGGATGAAGGAACTGACCATGGCACAGAAACCTTCGCCAAAGACAATCAGCGGTGTAAACACGGCAACAACGGCATAGAACATCGCAAAATGAACGGCGAAGACCAGGATCGGTGCAAACAGATAATGGGTTCCGATCAGGAAGGCGTTCTTGAACATGTTCGGTGTCGTGTTGATGACGCTTGCCTGTAAAGGGAAGATCATAAACAGAACGATGAGGTAGATGATGATGGCGCCGATCAGGATGGCTAAAAGAATCGTCCAGAAGGCGGCCATCGGCATGGCTGTATTTAAACGCAGATTGTAAAGTACATAGAAATCAAAAGCCAGGAACGAGCCGATGGCAAACAGGATCAGCCAGATTACGGTTGCCTGTCTGAAGTTTTCTTTAAAGGATTTGAAAAAGGTCTTGGTAACATTTCCTTCTTCGTTTCTGACGATCTTGAGACACGTATAGTAAAGAGCGGTCGTCGAAGCGCCGATCGTAAAGATCGGGATGCTGCAGATAAACCACAGAATGTTGAGATAGGAACTGTAGACCAGTTTCATCAGTACTTGCGTGAAACGGGAATCATAAGAGAAAAGGTTCATAATGGATTAATCCTTTGTAGAAGCACGATAGATCAGATCAGTCTGGGTATGGACGATGCGATAGTCCAGAGAGTTTTCCTTCATTCTTGACATCAGCAGGTGGACAGCTTCATAGGCCATGATCTGGGTGTGGATGTGAATGGTGGTCAGCGTCGGCAGCATGTGTCTGGATTCGTGGGAATCATCAAAGCCACAGAACAGGACGTCATCCGGAACGGAAATGCCACGGTCACGAAGGGTGGCGACAAAATCGTTGGCACACAGGAAGACTTCCGGCAGTTCATCAAGAGAATTCAGTGATTCATCATAGGGTCCGTTGGAACAGATGAAAAACTTCTCTTCTATCTCAACTTTGAACTGCATTAAAGCAAGACGATAGGCGCAATAGCGTTCGAAGAACGATTGGCAATGCCAAAAGTCGCCGATGAAACCGAATCTCCGGTACCCTCTTTTCAGCATCTCTTTGACGAAGGCGAGGATGCCGGAAACGTTGTCCATGTAAAGCTGGTCAGCTGCCAGAAGCTCGCCGTCGGCGTTGCTTGGGCCATCGACAAACAAAAGCGGAATATCTAATGTACAGAGCATATCGTCATAGCGGCGGTCAAACATCTCGATACATATAATACCTTTGATCTGATCTTTGCGGAAGGTGACCGGCAATGACAGATCGCTCATATTTCGTTCGGTCACTCTGTGGATGTTCATCGTAAAGCCGAGGGAGGAAAGTTCTTCCTGAAACTTATCGAGCATCAGTGAAGCAAAGTGGGACTGATTGAAAAACTGTCCCGTCAGCAAGGCAATCTCACCCTGGTATTCAGTTGCAGAAGTGCTGTCGTCTATGCCGGAAGAAGTGATACCGGCCAAAGACTTGACATAGGAAAACTGTTTGTAATCCATCTCCATCGCTTTCTGGATGATCTTTTCCCGGGTTGCGGGTGCAAGCCCTCCGGAATTATTGATGGCTTTCGAGACGGTATTTCGCGATATCCCCAGCTCATCTGCTATGTCTTGTATCGTTACTTTCTTCTTCATTATATAAGCTCTCCATTCTACCTTAAATTTTAGCATATATAAGATACCTAACATAGCAAAAAGCGTTTTCATAATTTCGCCGAAAAACAGGAAAATGCACATAAATAAGGTGAAAATACACAATTTATATGTTGAATATGTAAATTTCATTATGCTAATATAAGTGTGCAAAATCACGCATTCTGAATTGTGCAAAATCATCATTATTTTAGGAGAGAAAAATGAACAGGTCTTCAAACACCGCAACAGTCGGGAAGGTAAAGGGACAAAAGTTGCATGAGACCCTGCTTTACATTAAGCAGCACTGGCAACTGTATGTCATTTTTATTCTTCCTGCCCTTCTGTTGACGATCATTTTCCGCTATGTCCCGATGGGTGGTGTTCTGATCGCGTTTATGGAATACAACCCGATCAGAGGCATTCTGGGAAGTGAGTGGGTCGGTTTTGATCACTTCAGCCGATTCCTGTCGTCACCAGACTTTCTCCGTTATCTGTCCAACACACTGAAGCTTTCCATCTTCGGACTGTTATGGGGCTTCCCGGCCCCGATCCTGCTGGCCTTCCTGCTTAACAGGATCCTGTCCAAGAAGATCAAACAGAAGATCCAGCTGGTACTGTACATGCCGAACTTCATTTCCGTCATCGTCCTGTGTGGTATCGTCAGAATCTTGCTGTCACCGACCGGAATGATCAATCAGTTGCTTGGAACGCAGTATAACTTCATGACAATGCCTTCTGCATTCCGTACGATCTATATCGCTTCCGGTATCTGGCAAGGCGCCGGCTGGTCTTCCATCATTTACACGGCTGCATTGTCCAATGCATCCAAGGAACTGCAGGAAGCAGCAGTCATCGACGGTGCCAACATCGTTCAGCAGATTAAGGCGGTTGAATGGCCTGCGATCAAGGATACGGTACTTATTCAATTTATTATGTCTGTCGGTAACATCATGTCGGTCGGCTTTGAAAAGGCTTATGCTTTGCAGACAGACCTGAACCTCGGTGCATCCGAAATCATTTCGACCTACGTCTATAAAAAAGGTCTTCTGGACGGCGACTATGGCTTCTCAACTGCAGTCGGTCTGTTCAATACGGTTATCAATGTCATTCTTCTTATCTCGATGAATGCGATCGTTAAAAAGATGAATGACGGTAAAGGAGTTTAAGCGATGGAAAAGAGAAAACCAAAAAGCGAATTCGCTAAACTTCCGACTGAAGACAAGACCTTACTGATCATCGGCTATATCATCCTGGGATTGTTCCTTGTAGCGATCATCTTACCGGTCATCTACATCATCCTGGCATCCTTCGTCGATCCGATCACTTTACAGAACAGCGGTCTGACTTTCGATTTCAGCAAGTGGACCTTGACGGCGTATGAAAGAGTCATGTCCAACAAGCAGATCTGGACCGGTTTCCGTAACGCTCTGTTCTACTCGATTGCTTTCACGGCAATCTCCACGGTTATCACGCTCTTAGCGGCATATCCGATGTCAAGAGCGGATTTCAAGGGACGCGGTTTCTTCAATCTCTTGTTTGTCATCACGATGTACTTCGGCGGCGGCCTGATCCCGACTTATTTGCTGATCTCGGATTTAGGAATGCTTGATACGATCTGGGCGATCCTGATTCCGCCGGCATTCTCGGTCTGGAACATGATCGTTGCACGTACGTATTACCTGGGCATCCCGAAAGATTTGCAGGAAGCTGCGGAGATTGACGGCGCATCGGAAATGGTCTACTTCTTCAAGATCCTGCTTCCGGTATGTATGCCGATCATCGCGACGATTGCCATGTGGCAGTTCGTCGGTATGTGGAACAGCTACTTTGATGCCATGATCTATCTCAACGACGAAACCAAACAGCCGTTGCAGCTGGTCTTGCGTTCTATCCTGATCCAGAACCAGCCTGAACCGGGAATGGTCTCTGATATGCAGTCCACTGCGGCAAGAGCCCAGTTGGCAGAATTACTGAAGTACGCGACCATCATCATTTCGAGCTTGCCTCTGATGATCATGTATCCGTTCTTCCAGAAGTACTTTGACTCCGGCATTATGGCTGGTGCAGTCAAGGGTTAATGAGGTCATTACAGTGCAATCTGTAAGATAAAAAAGGAGAAAAAAATGAAAAAAATGCGCAAATTACTGACAAGCCTCCTGCTTTGCACCTTAGCAGTGCTCATGCTGGCAGGCTGCGGCTCCAAGGGCGGCAATGGCGGCGCTTCTGAATCTCAGGGGCTCGACGTTGATCCGGCAAGCCTGGCGTTCCCTTTAGCAGAGACAGCTACGATCGAAGGTATGACCAACTATCCGGCTGGTACTGAATCCGATCCGAACAACAGGACGATCTTCAAGAGACTGGAAGAAAAGACCAATGTCCATGTCAATTGGAATGCGATCTCCGGCGATCAGTGGGGTGACAAGATCACTCTTCAGATGTCCAACCTCAAGACGCTTCCTGAATTCATCTTCTCTGCCGGCTTCAATGATACCGACCTGCTCAAATATGCGAAGCAGGGTGTCATCATCAACCTTGAAGAATATATCGACAAGTATATGCCTAACCTGTTGAAGGTCTTCGAACAGGCTCCGGAATACCGTGCAATGTGCACTGACGAAAACGGTCATATCTGGGCTTTACCTTGGATCGAGCAGTTAGGTTATGAAAAGACAGCAATTCAGACCATCGACAACATGCCGTTCATCAACAAGAACTGGCTCGACTTCTTAGGTCTGGAAGTTCCGACGACGGTTGAAGATTTTGAAAAATGCCTGCTCGCTTTCCGCGACAACGCTGACAAGCTCAAAGCTGAATTCAATATCGACGGTGATGTCATTCCGATGTCCTTCATCATCAACGACGGCGGCCAGGACCCGATGGTTCTGATCAACGGTTTCGGTGAAGGTTATGGTGATCCGGATAAGGGCAGACATATCGCTGTTACAGAAGATAAGAAGGTCATCTGCACAGCCCAGACCGAAGGCTTCAGAAAAGGTCTCGAATGGCTGCACAAGCTCTATGCAGAAGATCTGATCGACAAGGATGCCTTCACGCATGACTGGTCAACTTACGTTGCAAAGGGCAAATCCGGCAGATACGGTGTTTGCTTCTCATGGGATGTTGCCAACATCGTTCAGGTCTCCATGGATGATCTGATTGCCGGCAAGAGCTGGGTACCGATGCCGGTCTTAACAGCTGACACCAGAAACCTGACTCCGCAGAACGGTTCCTTCACTTCCGGTTTCGACAGAGGCCGCTGTGTCGTTACGATCAACGCAAAGAACCCTGCATTAATCTGTGCATGGCTCGACCAGATGTATGATCCGATGCAGTCTCCGCAGAACAACTGGGGTACTTATGGTGAAGATGATGATTTCGATATCTTCGAAATGTCCACCAACGCAAACGGCGATCCGATGCTGAAACACGCATGGCTGGGTGATGCTTCTCCGGTTGAAGTCCGTGAAGCTGAATCTGTCAACGGTCCGTTAGCAATCTTAGACTCTTACTATAATGTTTACGTTACCTGCCCGGATGATGCACAGTATCGTCTTGACTGGATCAAAAATATCTACACACCGGATATGAACACGACTTATGTATTCCCGAACGTCTTCATGACGACCGATGATACGAAGCAGGTTTCCAACTTACAGGCTGATGTCACAAAGGCAATCAACACTGCAAAGGCTAACTGGATCATGAACGGTGTCACAGATGCTGACTGGAACCAGCTGCAGGATGACCTGGCAAAATACAAGGTCGACGAACTGCTCGGTATCTTCCAGAAGTATCTGGATGCGTACTACGCAAACTAATTTATTGTAAATTCATTTTGCCCCGTCTCGTTTCGGGACGGGGCATCCTTTCCTGATCTGCATCAAAGCAAATCGATTACCCGGAGTAAAACATGTCCAGTAAAGCACTACAAAAAGCAAGAAAATTCGAAAAGAAGTATTTACCTTTTACCAAAGAGGAACAACCATGGTTTCATGTAACGGGCGGGATCGGCTGGATCAATGACCCGAATGGTTTTGCCCCATATAAAGGCGAGTATCATCTGTTTTTTCAATACTACCCATATGATACGAAATGGGGACCAATGCATTGGGGACATGTAAAGACCAAGGATTTCGTCAAATGGGAACGGCTCCCCTGTGCCTTAGCACCGGACGAAGAATATGACCGTGACGGCTGTTTCTCCGGCGGCGCCGTTGAAATGCCGGATGGCAGACATCTTCTGATTTATACCGGTGTCAGTACGAAAAGAAATCCAAACGGCAAGATCGAAGCCTTCCAGACGCAATGCATTGCGATCGGAGATGGTGTCGATTATGAAAAGTATGAACTCAATCCGGTGATCGGTGCAGAACTGATCCCGGAAAAAGGCAGCGTCCATGATTTCCGTGATCCGAAGATCTGGAGAGAGGGCGATACCTATTATCTTGTCGTCGGCAACCGCGGTGAAGACGGTTCAGGAAATATCCTGATGTACGAAAGCAGCGATGCGATCAACTGGAAGTACGACGGCATTGTATCAAGTTCCCATAACCAGTACGGAAGGATGTGGGAGTGTCCGGACTTCTTTGAACTTGACGGCAAGGATGTGCTGTTCACTTCTCCGCAGGAGATGACGGCGATCGGTCTGGAGTTCCATCCGGGCAATGCAAACGTATGCATCATCGGTGACTTTGATCGCAATACGCATCATCTGAACAGAGAAAGTGTTCAGGCAGTCGATTACGGTCTGGATTTCTACGCCATGCAGACATTGCAGACCTACGATGGCAGAAGGGTCATGATCGGCTGGATGCAGAACTGGGAAACTTCCTCTTCAAAAAATGAGGATCTGCAGTTCTGCGGGATGATGACATTACCAAGAGAACTCAGCATACGGGACGGCAGACTTTGCCAGAATCCGGTCAGAGAGATTGAAGAATACCGTGGTCTCAAGATCGATTACTACAATGTCCACATCAGCAATGAGACTTCCTTATATGGCATCAACGGCAACTGCATCGATATGACAGTGACCATCAAGCCGGGCAACGAAGATCACATGTACAAGTGGTTCAGAATCTATCTTGGGAAGGACGGCGAACATTACACCTTTGTGAGATACCGTCCGGATATTTCAACCATCAAAGTCGACCGTACACGCTGCGGCTTCCCGCATGATATTGTCAACATCCGTGAATTCCCGGTACGTCTGATCGACGGAAATCTCAAGATCCGCTTCATCATTGACCGCTACAGTATGGAAATGTTCGTCAATGACGGCGAACAGGCAGCATCCTTCGTCTTATATGCGCCGGAAAATGCAGAGTCGATCAGCTTCTATTGCGAAGGAAGCAGCGTGATCGATATCGAAAAATATGATCTCCTGAAAGAGGAATAGTTATGGAAAGAAAATATGACGTCATCGCCTTAGGCGAATTACTGATCGATTTTACTGACAACGGCTTAAGCAGCCAGGGAAATCCGCTTCTGGAAGCCAATCCGGGCGGCGCGCCATGCAACGTCTTATCGATGCTGGCAAAGCTTTCCAAAAAAACCGCTTTTATCGGCAAGGTCGGTAAGGACATGTTCGGAAAGCAGTTAAGAGAAACGATTAAAGATGTCGGTATCGACGATACGTATCTGCTGGACGATGAAGAGGTCCACACGACATTAGCTTTCGTCAAAACCTATGAAAACGGTGACCGTGATTTCTCGTTTTACCGCAATCCGGGTGCCGATATGATGCTGAAGGAAGAAGAAGTTCCGCTTGATGCGTTACGTGACTGCAGAGTCTTCCACTTCGGTACGCTTTCCATGACGCATGAAGATGTCAGAAAAGCGACAAAAAAGGCTGTCGAAACAGCCAAGGAGGCTGGTGCCTTGATCTCCTTCGATCCAAATCTTCGTCCGCCGCTCTGGGATGACCTGGAAGAGGCAAAGAAACAGATCGACTGGGGATTAAAAAACAGCGACATCGTCAAGATCGCCGACAATGAACTGCAGTTCATGTGCGGTGAGGAAGATCTTGAAAAATGTGCGCAGCTGCTCAAAGAAAAATATCCGAATATCAAAGTCTTAAATGCGACTTATGGTGCAGACGGCAGCTGCAGTTACTATAAAGACTTACGTGTCTTCGTTCCGGCCTTCAAACTCGGCGGAACGATCGAAACAACCGGTGCCGGCGATACGTTCTGTGCATCGGCAATCAATTACGTGCTGGATCATCCAATCGATGATCTGAATGAAAAAGATCTTGAAGACATGCTGCGTTTCGCAAATGCGGCAGCTTACATTGTGACGACCAAAAAAGGCGCGATCCGCTCTATGCCGGATCTTCAGGATGTAGAAGAGATCTTAAACAGAAATTAGAAAACAACTCAAAGCCACTCCACTTCTTGGCAAACCACTATGAAAGGAGAATGTCCCCGACTCGGACTGCGGCAGTGTGGAGACCTGTCGTAAAACGCAAAGCGTGAGGCTGCAGCATGCGGAGGCACTGCATCCGGAGTCAAACAACATATGGCAAGCATTCAATTAAAGAACATCAAGAAAGTATATCCATTCGTCAGCGGCGAACAGAAAAAGAAATCAAAGAAGGCAGTTGCTGAAGAACCTGAAAAGAAAAAGGCAAATCTGCAGATCACCGATGAGGGTGTTGTTGCCGTTCAGGCGTTCAACCTCGACATCAAGGATAAGGAATTCATCGTCTTAGTCGGTCCTTCCGGTTGTGGCAAGTCCACGACCTTAAGAATGGTCGCCGGTCTTGAATCCATCTCCGATGGTGAACTGATCATCGACGGCAAGGTCATGAATGATGTTGCCCCGAAAGACAGAGATATCGCCATGGTCTTCCAGAACTACGCTCTGTATCCGCATATGACGGTCTATGATAATATGGCTTTCTCTTTGAAATTAAGAAAAGAGCCAAAGGATGAGATCGATAAAAAGGTCAGAGAGGCTGCTGAGATCTTAGATATTACACAGTATCTTGAAAGAAAGCCAAAGGCTTTATCCGGTGGTCAGAGACAGCGTGTTGCCATCGGCCGTGCTATCGTTCGTGATCCGAAAGTCATGTTGATGGATGAGCCATTATCCAACCTTGATGCCAAGCTGCGTAATGAAATGAGAGCAGAAATCATCAAGTTAAGAAAACGTATCAATACGACCTTCATGTACGTTACCCACGACCAGACCGAAGCTATGACGTTAGGTGACCGTATCGTCATCATGCGTGATGGTTACATTCAGCAGATCGGTACACCGCAGGAAGTCTTCAACCATCCGTCCAACCTCTTCGTTGCCGGATTCATCGGTATGCCGGTCATGAACTTCTTCGATGCAAAACTCGATCGTGAAGGTGACAAATATTTCGTTCAGTTAGATGATTACAGAGTTGAACTCTCCAAAGACAAAGAAGAGCGTCTGCTTGCAAACAACGTTCAGAGCCAGAACATCACACTCGGTGTTCGTCCGGAACATACCGATGTCAGCAAAACAGGTGTTGAGGCAAAGGTTGACGTTGCCGAAATGATGGGTTCTTCTGTTCATCTGCATGTCAATGCCAACGGCAAGGACGTCATTATCATCGTTCCGACGATTGATATGGAAGACAACTACAGCTATGGTGATACGATCCACTTCACCTTCGAAGGCAAAGTAGCACACGTTTTCTCAAAAGAGACTGCAAAGAATCTCGAATACTAAAAAAGATCAAATTTCACCCTCGATCTTTTTGCACAAGGTATATCTGCCGCAATTGCGGCAGATATATTCTTTTTAGCCTTTAAAGAAAATCGCAAACTTCAAATAAAAACGGCAGGAATGATCCTGCCGAATTTTAAATTGAAGCGGCCAGGTCGATGACTTCCTTATAGGAGCGACAGCGGCTGAGTTTTGTGATGTTGGCCTGATCGTTGAAGAAGGCAACGATCTGATTGAAGATGAGGCGGAAGTTTTTCCGCTCGGCATAGGAGATGCCAAAGAGGATGACCAGATCGACTTCTTCATTGCCCCATTTCTGCGGACGCTGGTAGGTGATCATCGAGATAAAGCTTTTTGAAAACGGCGTGAACCGCAA
>CADAHV010000066.1:0-7937 GCA_902787775.1 uncultured Erysipelotrichaceae bacterium
TGTATGAGAACAATCTGAAAGATTTGGAAAAGGAAAAACAGATTTATACATACTTTCTTGAATCACATAAAGAATAAACCGATAAGAATCGTCTCAGAATGGAGATTGGTAACGCCATTCAACGAAAATGATGGTACAATATCACACGTGAAAAAATTAGATGTAAAAGTAATCGCCTGTGACATCGATGCGACATTGACCACGGGAATGAATTCCCTGTCCGATGCCAACAGAAGAGCGATCAATGAACTGATGAAAAAGGGGATCTTATTTGGATTGGCTTCAGGCAGAGCCTATACGGATCTCAAGAATTATCCGGAGATGTGGAGGATCGATCAGCCGTTTGATTTCTTTATCGGACTCAATGGTGCTTCACTGTATGATGAAACGACAAAGGAAGATGAAGTCTTCTTTATGATCGAAAGAGAATACATCAAGCTGATCGTCGAAGAGATTGACCGCCTTGGTCTGGATTCCCATATCTATGTCAACGGCATTACCCTCTTCTCAAAGGCTTCCAACCGCTTCTACAAGATCCTTTCCAGCAAGCACCGCGATATTCGGGTGGCCGAGGATCTCTCGGACATGTATAAGGAAAAGACTTCCAAGATCCTGATCAATGTGGAAGATGAGAAGATGCAGGATATGGCCAAACACTTTGAACCGATCCTGGAAAAAACAGGACACACTGTGCGGCTGACCAGAACTTCGCCCGGCTGCATGGAATTCGTACCGGCTAAGGCCAACAAGTTCTATGCTTTAAAACAGTATTGTCAAAGACACGGGATCGATATGAAACAGGTGGCGGCATTCGGCGATACGTCCAATGACAACGAGATGATCAAGGGCGCCGGTATCGGCATCTGTATGGCCAACGGCACCGATGACACCAAGGCATTGGCGGATATGATTTCCGAGTATCCGTGCAACGATGACGGCTTTGCCAGATTTGTTGACAAATATATCCTTTAAGACAGGTGAGAAGCCTGTTTTTCTTTTATCCTGCGTTTTGGCAAACAATGAGAAAATGTTGAAACAAAGGAATTGTTACAGAATCATAGTTTCTGTAAGGCAGGACAAAAACGGACAAAGGGGAAACTTGATATAATAGAACTATAGAAAGGGCAGCTTGTATTATTGAAAAGCCTATAAAAAAAACGGGCTGCTTGGAAAGGAAAAGAAAATGAAAAAGAGATTTGCGATATTCATTGTTTTGTTGTCTTTCTTCTTGTGTCTGAGCGCCTGCACAAAGAAGGAAGAAAAGAAAGAAGAAAATGCGGCTTACGAATTAGGCGGCAAGACTTACTACAATACCGTTGATAACTACGGCCACGAGGATCACTCCAGGATCTGGTTTGGCAAAGACGGCACCTTTGTGATGACCGATTCCTTTAGTGAGGGGACCTATGAGATTGCGGGCAAGTGGACCCTGGATGAAAACGTCTGTTCGATGGATGTGGAAAGCTCCGGCAAGGGTTCTTTCTCCAAGATCATCTTTGAGGTGATGAATGAAGATTCTTTGAAGCTCAGGACTTCTCTGGAGGGTTCCAAGGCGGAGGATATGTTTACGACCACGGAGATCAAGGGTTCTGATGTCAAGCCAAAAGAAGAGACAACACCTTCACCAAGTGAGAGCGGAAAGGATTCCTCGACTGACAGCGGCAAGGATTCTTCAGGCAGCGGCGATTCCGCAAAGAGCGATACAACGCCAAAACCGGAACCGAAGGGTGATATCCCGTGTACCTCGATCACTTCGCTGTATCACAACTACTGGTCCTATGTCGGTGAAAAGAACTGGGATCTGGAGATCCGTCCGGTTCCATCCGATACGACGGATAAGATCACTTTCTCTTCTTCTGATGAAAACGTCGTCAAGATCGATGATCAGGGAAGAGCGACTGCTGTCGGCGTAGGCAATGCGGTGATCACTGCCAAGTGCGGCAAGATCACATATACGGTCAATTATGAAGTCAGGGATAAGAATGCACCGAAGAATACGATTTCCGGTACCTTCCAGTCCAAGAATGAAAATTCAGCACCGGGCTATGAACCGAAAGTCGTCTTTGACAAGTCGGGCAATTTCACCTTTACCGAGAACTTCTATGCCGGTCTAGGCGATTACATCGGCACCTATAAGATTGAAGATGACCGCATCTACTGCACCGTAACCAAGGTGACCAATCTGGCTTCGGACAGCGTCAAGGAGATCGTCTTCAAGATCAACGATGAAAACACTTTGAAGCTCAAGACCAATCTGACGATGTCCTATAATTCCGAACTGTTCTACAGACAATAAGAAAAAGACAAAAAGAAAAGATTTGAAAACCGAGGCGAATGTGAACCTCGGTTTTTCTAACGATAATTTTTGGCAACTTCCTTGAGCTTATTTCGAAACTCTTCTCTTAAGTCGTCCGGTGAAATGATGGTGATCGAATCCATGAACTGCTGTGCCAGATAGATGGCACCGGTGTGTGATGTCTTGACGGTGATCATGAAATGGTCCTGATCATTTCCGAAAACGTTGAGACCTGGTCCGAAGATATCGATCATCTGATCCATGATCGAGTTCTTACACAAAAAGGTGACGTAGTTCATCTCACCGGTATACATGAAGAGCTTATTGCGGGCATACTCGTAGGCATCGACATCTTTGGGCAGCGGCCGCACTTTTTCGTTTAAGATCAGGGCGTCCTTCATGCGGTCAAGACGATAATGAATGAAGCCGTCATGATTGGCAGATGTGACGATCATATAGGCTCTCGAATCGGCATAGACGATGTAGCGCGGTTCGACGATGTAGGGTTCGTCTCTTCGCGGCACGAGCTTCTTTTCCTTGTTGTAGCGCTGGTAGATGAACTGCAGTTTCTTGTGATCACGAATGGCCATCGAAACGGTCTCGATCGTATACAGAAGCTGTTTGTTTGGCGTCTTTAAAGGATTGGCCATGTAGACCTTGTCCTGAAATTCCTTGGCCTGGTATTTGGATTGGGTGGACAGCAGCTTTGAGATGAGCTCGTCGGATTGTTTATTTGAAATGAAGTGGGAGGCATGGATGGCGTTGCACAACAAAAGAACTTCGCCCTTGTCAAACTGCCGTTCGAGAAGATAGTAGCCTTTGCGGTTGTCTTCGTAGGTGGAGACTTCATAGCCGTTCTGGGAAAGCAGTTCAATGTTGGAATAGATGGTCCGCCGTTCCAGAGTCAGATCGTATTCGTTTTCCAGATGCTGCTTGATCTCGTTGACGGTGAGAGGATGTTCCTCATCGGAGCAGCGTCTCAATACATCCAGGAGTGCCAGTACACTTTGTTTTTTCTCTGCCATAATTTCTTCTTCTTCCTTCTGTTTTCATATTATCACAGGTGGAAGATTTTTATGCCAGGTCATAAAACCCAATAAATTCATCTTTTCTGTTAAAATGAAGGCAGATGTGGGATAAGAACGTCAGAGAATTCTTTGATGCCAGAGCGGCGCTTTGGGATGAAAAGATGGTCATCAATGAAGAAGCGATCCGCATCATTCTGGATAAGGCGGGCGTGGAAAAAGGAAAAGACATCCTGGATGTCGCCTGCGGTACCGGTGTGATGATTCCTTTTTATCTGCAAAGAGACGTTTCATCGATCGACGGCATCGATATCTCACCGGAAATGGTGAAAATCGCCAAAGAAAAATTTAAAAGTGAAAACGTGAAGTTTTACTGTGACAATGCGGCGGACTTCGATTATAAGAAACTGTATGACTGTATCATTATCTATAATGCCTTTCCGCATTTCGATGAGCCGCTGCGTCTGTTTGAACATCTGACAAGGCACTTGCGCAAAGGCGGTACTTTGACGGTGTGTCACGGCATGAGCAGGGAAAAGATCATCGCCCATCACGAAAATGTCTCCCATGTTTCGCATCTTCTTCCTGAAGCGGACGAACTGAAGGAGATGATGGGAAAGTACCTGCGTGTTGTAAGCGTCATATCCGATGAAAAGATGTATCTGGTAAGCGGCATCAAGGAGTGAAAACTCCTTTTCTTTTTGAGAGGCAGTTTTTTCGCACATTCCTTAGGCTAGGATAAGGCCAAGGAGTTAATGTTATGGATAAAGAAAAGATCTATATCACGATCAACCACCTTGATGAACAGACGGGCCTGTTTTCTTTGAAGGTCAATGACGAACTGGTATTGATGAAAGATAAGAAGAATCCCTACGACGATGAGGCGATCGCCGTGTATCGAAACGATCTTAAATGTGCCTATGTCGCCAACAGTGTCTGCACGGTGGCCAGGGGAACCTATTCCGCCGGACGCCTCTATGACAAGATAAAGGAGAAAGCGTCCTGCATCGTGCGATTTATTACGCAGGAAGAAGCGATCGCCGAGATCAATGGATGAGACAAAGAAAAATACACATCGGCTGATGTGCATTTTTCTTCAAGGAATATGACAATAATGGAATCGGTTTATTTGGTTTCACAGCTGATGACGACGCCTTTTCGTTCCATGTAGTAGCTGCATAAGCCCCTGGTCGGAAAGATCTGAATGTTGGCATCAGGATAGGAAGACAGCACGAGATCTTTCAGATTCTGGGCTGCTTCTTCATTTTCGGTGTGCGTGATGATCGCCTTGCCGCCCTCATAGCCGGCTTCCTTCATCTGATCAAAGAGTGCCTTGAGGCACTTCTTTTCACCTCTGGCTTTGCCGGTCATGGCGATCTTGCCTTCGCTGGTGGCGGTACCGTAGACGCCGATGTTTAAAACATTGAGGACACCGGCTGCCGTCTTGTTGACTCTGCCGTTCTGGGCAAGGTTGTGTATGGAGAAGAAAGAGAAGAAAAGACGGCTCTTGGCAAGATAGGCTCGTATTTCTTCTTCGATCGTTTCGAAATTTTTCCCTTCCTTGATCAGTTTGACCAGTTTCTGCAAGGCCAGGATCTCTTCAGCCCCGGTCGAAAGGGAATCGAAGACGGCGATCTTGGCAAGCGGATGTTCGTCTTTGTACATCTGCGCCGCATTGAGAGCGGAATTATAGGATCCGGAAAGGGCGGATGTGATGGTCATCACGAAGATCTCATCGGCACCTTCGAAGGCTTCCTTGAAGGCATCGATGGACGGGCAGGACGTATAGGAACGGTCCTTGTAGCTCGCCAGATAGTCCAGCATTTCGGTGATATTCAGATTTTCATCATCGACAAAACTTCTCTCCTTTGTATAGATCGTCAAAGGAACCGTTTTGAAATCTTGGTAATCCAGTGAGTACAGGTCACAGGATGAGTCAGCAATAATGCGCATGACAAAACCCTCCTTCCTTACAATCAAATTGTAAGTGGTCTGATAAGATGGTAAAATTTACAAAAAGGGAAAAAGTGTAACACTTTGTACAAAGAAGGTCATTTTGTAACATTATGAAAGTAAAGAAGGATTTTAACAGCAGGACATTCGCGACCCGCATGGCGATCGGCGATGCGATCCTGGATGAACTGGAAGAAAAGGAGTTTTCCAAGATCAAGGTCTTTGACGTCATACGGCGGGCCAAAGTATCACGGATGTCGTTTTACCGCTACTACGAGAACCTCTACGATGCCCTGTGCGATTATCTCAACATCATCGTCAACGGCTACATGATCGAGGGCGGCGAGGTCGATGATCCGGGTGTTTTCATGCGTCTGGACCATATCGAATTCTCTTTGAATTATTTTGACCGCTACGCCAGATACTTTCTGACTTTGAACAGCCATGGCTTGTATGCCATTCTGATTGATGCGGTCAATGAGTACATGATGAAAAACATCCTGCCGCAGAAGAAATTACATATGTATGAACTTTACGCTTATGCGGGCGGTTTATTGAACTCCTTTTTGAAATGGGAAGAAAACGGCAAGAAAGAAAGTGCCCGGAATGTGGCCGAGATGATCTACCGTTTATATAAACAGGAAGCCTGATTTTAGCAGATGAAAAGAAGGAAAAATGGAAAGAATCAAACCAAAGAAAATTGAAGTGCGGGGCGCACGCGTTCACAACCTGAAAAACATCGATGTCGACATCCCTTTGGATAAGATCGTATCGATCGCCGGTGTTTCCGGTTCGGGAAAATCCTCGCTGGCCTTAGGTGTCCTGTATGCCGAAGGATCCAGAAGATATCTGGAGTCTTTATCGACCTATACGCGAAGGCGGATGACCCAGGCATCAAGAGCCGATGTCGATGATGTCTTGTATGTGCCGGCCTCACTGGCCTTGCATCAGCGGCCCAGCGTACCGGGCATCCGTTCAACATTCGGCACCGGGACTGAGCTTTTGAATTCGCTTCGTCTGATGTATTCAAGACTGGCCAGTCATCGCTGTCCCAACGGTCATTATCTGAAGCCCTCGATTGCCGTGGCGGCCGGTCAGGAACTGGTCTGTCCGGAGTGCGGCGAACATTTCTATGCCCCGGGGGCAGAAGAACTGGCCTTCAATTCCCAGGGCGCCTGCAAGTGCTGCGGCGGTACGGGAACGGTCCGGACGGTCGATATGTCGACCCTGATCCCCGATGAAAATCTGACCATTGATGATGGGGCAGTCGCTCCCTGGAACTCATTGATGTGGGCTTTGATGGTCGATGTCTGCCGGGCAATGGGTGTGCGCACCGATGTGCCGTTCAAGGATCTGAGCGAAGAAGAAAAGCAGATCGTCTATGACGGACCGATGGAAAAGAAGCACATCTTCTATCGGGCCAAAGGAAAAGACAATCCGCTGGCGACCGAAATGGATTTCACTTATTATTCCGCCAAGGCGACCGTCTTAAATGCCTTAAACAAGGTCAAGGATGAAAAAGGCATGAAGCGGGTCGAGAAGTTTTTAAAGGAAGAGGTCTGTCCGGAATGCCATGGCACAAGACTCTCGGAAGCGGCCAGAGCACCGAAGCTCATGGGCATCTCTCTGGATGAAGCCTGCACGATGTCCTTAAAAGAATCGATCGAATGGGTAAAGAAAGTCCCGGCTTCCATGCCGGAAGAAATGAAGGACATGGCCAAAAACATCTGTGAATCCTATCTGGAAGTCGCCAAGCGCCTCATGGATCTCGGTTTGTCCTATCTGACTTTGGACCGGGCCTCCTATACGCTTTCCACCGGTGAACGGCAGAGGATGCAGCTGGCCAGGGCAGTGCGAAACCGCACGACCGGTGTCCTTTATGTTCTGGATGAACCGTCGATCGGTCTTCATCCGGCCAATATCGTCGGTCTGCAGGGTGTGATGGATGATCTGGTGAAAGATGGCAATTCCGTCCTTCTGGTCGACCACGACACCCAGATCTTAAAAGGTTCCGACTACATGATTGAGATGGGCAAGCAAGCCGGTGCCGATGGCGGTGAAGTCATCGCGCAAGGCTGCATCGAAGAGATCATAGACAACAAAGAGTCGATCATTGCCCCCTATCTAAGCGGCAAGAAGAGCGTCAAAAGAACAGATGCCAGATCCGATCTTTTCAAAGCAGGAAAGATTTCAATGGAATGCGATCAGTTGCACACTGTCAAGCCATTAAGTGTCGATATCCCGAAGAATGCCTTAACCGTAGTGACCGGTGTTTCCGGTTCGGGCAAGACGACGCTGATACTGGAATCTTTAGTGCCGGCATTAGACAGCCTGTGCAATGGCAAGCCGATGCCTGATCATATCAAGAGGATTGAAGCGGAAGGCATTTCTCATATCAAACTGATCGATGCCACGCCGATCGGCATCAATGTCCGATCGACGGTAGCTACCTACGCCAATGTCCATGATGAGCTGCGCAAGATCTACGGCCGCACCAAAAAGGCCAGGGAGCTTGGCTATAAGGCTTCCGATTTTTCCTATAATACCGGATCGCTGCGCTGCCCGACTTGCGATGGTACAGGACAGATTTCCCTGGATGTCCAGTTTCTGCCGGATGTCGATATTCCTTGTCCGGACTGCCGCGGCAGCCGCTACGACAAGAA
>CADAHV010000066.1:7959-9446 GCA_902787775.1 uncultured Erysipelotrichaceae bacterium
AAGGATATGAATACCGTCAGGCCAAAGCTGCAGATCTTACAAGATCTGGGTTTGGGTTATCTGACTTTAGGCGAAGAGACGCCGAGCTTATCGGGTGGCGAAGCGCAAAGACTGAAGCTGGCTTCCGAGATGGGCCGGCAGCAGGCGGATTCCGTCTTCGTCTTTGATGAACCGACGATCGGCTTACATCCGAAAGATGTGGAAACGCTTCTGAATGTCTTTGATGCCCTGATCGGTCAGGGTGCGACGGTCATCGTCATTGAACACGACCTCGATGTCATACGCAGTGCCGACTACATCATCGACATGGGTCCGGAAGGCGGTGAACTCGGCGGCAGGATCGTGGCCAAGGGAAGTGTCGAAGAGATCAAAAACAATAAAGAAAGCATCACCGGCAGATTCATCTAAACAAAAATTGGATCTGTGTATAAAGGAGTCAGGATGAAATTCAATTCATTGATACCCGAATTGACAGTGAAAGATATCGAAAGGACAAAAACGTTCTATACCGATGTTTTGGGTTTTATGGTCGAATATGAGCGCGAAGAAGACCGCTTTGTCTTTCTTTCTTTGGAAGGCAATCAGCTCATGTTTGAACAGGAAAACGGAAACTGGAATACGGGTGTCCTCGAGTATCCCTATGGCCGAGGCGTCAATTTTGAAATGCGTGTTTCCGATGTGGATGGCTTGTATGAAACTGTCCTGAAACACGGCATTCCGGTATTTCGGGAACTGAGAGCCAGTCATTATCGAAACGATGATGAAGACATCATCCAAAAAGAATTCCTGCTTCAGGATCCGGATGGCTATCTTCTTCGTTTTACGGATTGATGAAGAAGGGCTGGCATATTTTTTGAAACAGAGAAAAGTAGAATAAAGACAGAAAGAGTAAGAGAATGCCTTTACAGATAAGCAGAAACGATATACGAAATATCAAAGCTGAGGCGATCGTCGATCCGACCGACAACTTTTTGTCCGGTTCCGGCGGAACGGATAAGATCATCCACAGTCTGGCCGGTCCCGATCTGGAAGTCGAACTGATGGAGATCGGTTTCATTGAAGACGGCGAGGCGGTGTTGACCAATGCCTATGGCTTGAACAATTGTAAGTACATCATTCATACGGCAGGTCCGCGGTGGATCGATGGCAAACATCAGGAAGAAGAAATACTGGCTTCCTGTTATGAGAACTGTTTAAAACTGGCCAAGGAAAAGAAACTGGATTCCATCGCCTTCCCCTTGATCGCGTCGGGTTCCTTCTCTTTCCCTAAGGGCAGGGCTTTGCGTATCGCCAGCGATACGATCACTTCTTTTTTGCTGGAGAACGAAATGGATGTTTCCCTGTTGGTCTACGACAAGGAATCTTTCGATACGGCATCCAAGCTTTACAGTGACATTAAGGACTATCTGAATGAAAATCTTGCGGAAATGTTTATGTCGGACGCCTCGTATTCCATGTTTCCTCCGCAAAAGAAAAAGAAAAAGAGC
>CADAHV010000067.1:0-7822 GCA_902787775.1 uncultured Erysipelotrichaceae bacterium
GTGGACAGCCCGTTAAGAATAAGGCTTACCTGATATATATCAGGTGGAAACGTAAAAGCAAACTTCTTAAGAAGCCCATAAGTCTTTAGCTTATGGGAGGTTCACCGGTTGACCAGCAGCGCCAGACCGCTCTTGCCGTAACCGTAATTGTCGCGGTTGAGGTAGACGACAATCGCCGTCACAAACAGGGTCAATATGTTGGCACTCACAAAAGCGAACCAGATCCCCTTAATGCCAAACAGCAAAGGCAGGACAATGATCGTCAGATTGGAGAAGACGATCTCCTGCATGATGGTAATAAAGGAAGAGGATCTGAAATTCCCCAAAGCGGAGAACGACATTCTCGCTGCCACATTGTAGCCGAAGAACGGGAAGCCAAACGGCGAGATCCTTAGGCCATAGACGATCAGATCCTTGATGCTTGCCGCTGCCTTGCCGGTAAACAGCACAGCGATCGGATCTCCCAAAATATAGAACATGGCAATCGAGACGATCACCAAGAGACCTGTCGCAATGACGATCTGTTTATACAGACGCTGCAGCTTGGCGACATTTTTCTCGCCATAGGCATAGCTCAGGAGCGGACCGGTTGCCGAGAACAGTCCGAAGTAGCCGGCCATGAAGGTAAAGGAAATATTGTTGACGATGGTGTAAGCCGCCAGATAATTCTCATCACCGAAATACAGGATGGCGTAATTGGCGATCAAAGAGCCAACGCCGACCGATAAGGCCGAGAAGAAAGACGGCAGACCATAACGGCAGCCTTCCTTCAATAAAGCAGCGAGATTCTTGCTTGGTTTGGCAAATCCCACTTCACATTTCTTGCCGGAATAGAAGATGACGGCAATCGAAACGTTGATCAGATTGGCAATCAGATTGGCATAGGCTGCCCCGGCCATTCCGACACCTTTATATACGACAAAGTACCAGTCAAAAAGAAGATTGCTGCCGACATTCATCAGTGTGGAGAACAGTTCCATCTTCGGCGAACCGGCTGGCACATAGAAACGTCCCATGACATTGCCACAAAGGCTCAGAAACACATAGAAGCAGTTGATGCTTAGAAAGGTTCTGGCATATGGATAAATAGCTTCGTTGCTGCCAAGCCACAGAGGGATCTGATTGCGGAACAGGAATTCAAATAAAGACAAGACGAGTCCGATACCCAAGGTAAACAATACGATGGCCGTGAAGTCGCCACTGGCCTCTTCATCCTTTTTCTCCCCCATCTTCCTGGCAACCAGAACGGCAACGCCACTCAATAAAGAAGCGATGGCATTGTGGACCATGAAGACCGGGAAAATAATTGAAAAAGCACTCTCGGCTGTGGTACCGACATAGCGGGTAATGAAAAGTCCATCGTCCAGCGTATATAAAAGATTGAACATAAACTCGTTCAGAACCGCCGGTAAAGCAAATTTCAGTAAACCGCCCAAGGTATAATCCTTGCCGATCGTCTTGGTATCTTTCTGACTCATAGTCACTATTCTAACATAAGTCAATCGAAAAGAAAGGACCCTTCCGGATCCTTTCCTTCCATCTTATTCATTTCCCGTTTTCGGCGGTACATAGGTCGGTGAAGACGGTGAAGTCTTCTTGACATCCTTATAGACGATAGAGAACGGTGACAAGTCATCCGATGAAGTGAAGCTTGCGCTGCTCTTATCTGCACTCCCATCCCCCCGATAAAAGAAAAAGCGATCATCAGCTCGCTTCGTTCTTATGAGAATCCAGGTAGTACTGCAAGATCCTGACCGCCGCCTGCTGGTCGATGACCTTCTTGCGCTTCTTTCGGGACACATTGGCCATGATCAGGAATTCCTCGGAATCCTTGGTGGTGTTTCTTTCATCCTGTAAAACGACCTTGATGCCCGATTCCTGTTCCAGGATCTCAGCCACTTCTCTGGAAAGCTTGGCTCTTGGTCCTTCGTCATCATTCTGCAAGAGCGGATAGCCCATGACGACCAGGTCGGGTTTTTCTTCTTCAAACAGTTCCAGGATCTTGTCGATCGCCTCATCGTAGTCATCGGGATGAAAGCGGATCGTTCTGACCGGCTGGGCCAGCCGTCCGGTATCCGACCTTGAAACGCCGCAGGTCACGGAGCCCAAATCCAGACCGATATACTTCTTATCTCTAGGCATCGATCACTCCGAAATGGATCAGGGCCTTTTCAATGCCGTCATCATCGATGTCGGCAGTGACATAGTCGGCTTCCTTCTTCAGTTCTTCCTTGCCGTTGCCCATCGCCACACCGATGCCGACACATTTCAGCATCGTGATGTCGTTTTCGCCGTCGCCAAAGGCCATGGTCTGGTTGCGGGAGATCTCCATCTTATCCAGATACTTTTCAATGCCGGCTGCCTTGCCGCCGGTCTTGGCGATGATATCGATACCCGTATCGTTCCATGAGGTGATCGAGCATTTGTCCAGTAAACGTTCCAGTTTTTCTCTGGTCTCTTTATCGACAAAGGAAATACACTGGTAGATCTTTTCGCCTTTGTATTCACCGATATCAGGAATCGTGCCCTTGGTCGCCAGCTGGGTCTTGATGACGGTATCGTTGACGTAATTGATGTAACGCTTATCTTCGCCGATCAGAACAAACGGGATCTTTCCGGCATCAAAGATGGATACCAGGATCTCCACTTCATCCGGATCGATCTCATTGCCGGCGAAGAGTTTTTCTTCCTTGTCCAGACACAGATTGCCATTTAATGTCAGGTAGGCATCAAAACTGATGTCCTGCAATGGCAAGGTCTTATACTCACGGATATCACGACCGCTGGCCACAACTGCCTTGATGCCCTTTTCCTGCATCTTTTTGATCGCCTGAATCGTAGAGGCAGGAACCTTGCCGGTCTTGCCGGAAAGAAGGGTGCCGTCGATATCGAAGAAGACAACTTTAATCTCCTTGTTTTCGTCATGCGAACGTTCGATATGGAAGATCGCATCAAAGCCGGTCATCTCAAAGACTTCCATGATGTCATCATTGGCATTGACGATCGAGAAAGCGCCGATGTTGCGAATCTCTTTTTTGGCTGCCAGGAAGGCCCGTAAGCCGGAAGAAGAGATGTATTCGGTTTCTTTGAGATCGACGACAAGGTTCGGCCTTTCTTTCAACGCGGCAAAAAGCTCTTCCTGAAATTCAGGAGCGGTAATGCCGTCCAGTCTGCCGTAAGGGGTCAGGACGACCATGTCGTTGTAAAGTTTCTTTTCTGTCTTCATATCAATAATTCTTTAAAAGGTTGTTACGGGTCTCTACGGCGAATTCATACTGTGTCATATACTCACCCTTGAACTGCCGTATTGCCTTCTTATCTCCTTCCAGGTACTTATAATAATCACAATCCAGCATCTCCGTATTGACGCAGATGCCGTTTTTCGCCTTCACGAAGAGATCGCAGACATCGACCATTTCGAAGTCCTTGATCATTTCCGAAATGACCGTCCGCTGCAAGCTCTTTAACGATTCGGTCAGAGGCTTGTCGCTCCAGAGATTGCCGATGATCATATCGTTGGTGCAGACCGCACCTCTTCGATCGACCAGGTAGGCAAATAATTCTTTGGACTTGCTTCGATGAAAGAGCAGTGCCGTGTTGTTGACGAAGACCTCGAAGTTGCCGAAGCACTGTACTCTCACAGGTGCTTCCTTTTTGGTTTCGTTTCCATAGCGCAGATGTTCCAGAGCCTTGCGTACATCCTCCTCATCCATCGGCTTTATCAGATAGCCGGAGGCATAGAGGTCAAAGGCATCCGACATGTATTCCTGATAACCGGTGATGAAGATGATGTTGGCCTGCGGATCGATCTCCTGCAGTTTTCTTGCCAGATCGATGCCGTTCATCTTCGGCATCTCGACATCGGTAAAGACGGCCGTTGCCTTTTTCTTCTTCAGTTCCCGAATGACCTCATCGGGATCGGTCGTGCCGATGTGCTCCCCCTTGGGATCGATCTGATTCAGGATCCTCAGCATCATATTGACGATGGAGCGTCTGTCATCAATGGTGATCGTTCTCATCAAACAAACCTCCTTTTGCCTTATCGTATGGAATGGTGATCGTCGCAAGTGCGTCCTTCTCACCGATCACGATATCAAATGTACCGTCACAATAATATTTTAATCTCGACTTCAGATTTTCCAAGGCAATACTGCGATGTTTCCTCTGTCCCTCCGTCACGGAACGGCGCCCCTCGAAATTGTTCCACACCCGTATGACGATGTTGTTGCCTTCTCGACCGGTTGAGATCTCCACGCGGCCCTTCTGATTCTTACAGGTCAAGGCGCCATAATTGATTGCGTTCTCCACGACCGGCTGTAAGGTCAAGGTCGGCATATAGAAGTCGATCTCGTTCAGCTGGAAATGAACTTCAAAGTCCCGGTCGGGATCCAGTTTTTCCAGACGGATGTATTCCTTGATGAAACCCAGTTCCTTTTCAAAGGGGATCATCGTATTGATCGTCAGATCATCCATGTTGTGACGCAGGTAAACGGCAAAATCGCCGATGCCCTTTGCCGCCGTTTCCGGATCGCTGTAACAGAGATCCTGGATACTCATCAAAGAATTGAAGATGAAGTGCGGCGAGATCTGTCCTAACAGGAGGGAAGCCTTGATGTTTTCGTTTTCCATTTCGGCACGGATATTGCGCTCCGTCTGGTCAATGACCACCAGGATGAACATGACGATACCGGCTAAAACGGTGGCAATGACGATGAAGTCAATACCATAGATGAAGATCTGCAGGATGATGCCGATGACCGGTAAGACCAGGTAAGCCCAGAAGGCCGTCTTCTGATTCAAAGACAGCGTCTTGCGGCTTTCGATCAGAATGCCCAGATCGATCAGCAGCATGATCGCCGGCGAGATAAACGATAACGGGAAGAGACTGCTTCTATGATAGATGTTGTCTTCACCGATCACGTAGTATAAGCCGGTGAACTGCGATACCAGCAACATGAAAATATAGAAGGTCAGAAGAAAGACAAAGATCGCTTTGATGCGCTGTTTTCTTTTTTCTTCTTTGACCGAGATGTCGACCAGATAATTGGAAACCATATATGCCAGCAAGCCTGAAAACAGAAATTCACAGAAGTTTGCCGTGTAAAGGATGATCCGGTAAACACTGCCGACCGAACCTCGAAAGATCAGACCCAGAAGATTGGATAAGACGTAAATCATCATGAATATGAAAAGCGTGATGAAATAGCGTTTCACCATATGGTTGATGCGGGAAGCGATGATCGACGAAACAAAACCGACGAAACTGATCGCTACGCCAAAGACATCGATTACGATATTCAGCATGTACATCGTATAGCTCATGATCTACTTTCATTGTATCCGAAAACGGACATGTCTTTATACTTCAACAAAATGAAAAACCCTTCTTAGGGCTTTTTCATCATTTTCTGAACCTACAAGTTCTATCTGTAGGTTTTTTTCATAGTCAGGATATTATAGCCGTCTTTTCTTTCGTACTTCACGGCATCTGCTGTCTTCTTGATCATATAGATGCCAAGACCGCCGATCTTTCTTTCCGATGCCTTCAGGGTGATATCCGGATCCTTATTCTCCAAAGGATCGAACTCCATGCCCTGATCCTTCAGGGTGATGGAGATGTCATCTCCCTCAAACGCAAGGCTGATCCAGACCTTTCCCGGCTCCTTGCCTTCATATGCGTAATGGGCGACATTGACAAAAGCTTCCTCCAGCGCCAGGCTGAGGCCCATCATTTCTTTTCTGCCTGCTCCACGCTTTTCCAGCTCTTCTTCCAGAAAGCTCAATACGACATGCAGCTGCTTATCATCAGCTTCAAATTCCTTCTCGATGAAACAGGCCATATCCGGATCACATGAAGTAAGCACGGTATTTCCGTCTTTCAATGCCTGTGTCATGATCTATGCCTGTGTTTCTGCCTCGTTTTCGATTGTCAGGATCTGGGTAAAACCGGTCATGTCGAGAACTTCCATGATCTCTTCATTGACATGACGCAGACACATTTCGCCTTTTTCCATCATACTCTTCTGGGCATTCAGGAAAACTCTGAGACCTGCAGAAGAAACATATTCGAGATCCTTGAGATCAATAACCAGTTTAGTAATGTCTGCCGGCAATTCTCTTAATGCTTCTTCAAGCTGCGGAGAAGTGAGAGTATCCAGGCGGCCGCTGAGAGCGACAGTCGCGCACTTGTCTTCAATGACTTTATTGATTTCCATATATCAGAACCTCCTTATGAATTCTTTGTTTGAAATGAATTTATCCTTTTCTACATTATATTATATAGTAAGCTTTGTCCATAATCGGAAGCGAAACACCATTTTTTCATTCACAAGCTACTTCCAATCAAGCTGTGATAAGATGAAAACGGTGAGATTATGGATCTGATATTCCTTCCATGGACAGCTCTCAAGATTCTGGTATTCCCGGGCAATTATTCCTGGGTCATTCTTTTGATCTGCGCCATCCTGTATCTGATGGAACTCTTCGGACTGATGCGGATACTTGAAAAGGCAGGAAGGAAGAAATGGAAAGCCTTCGTTCCTGTTCTCAATACGCTGGAGGTCTACGACATGACCTGGAATAAGAAATATGCCGCCTTTCGTATCGTTTTCGGCGTGACCATGGCCATTCTCTCCTTCCAGCAGGAAAGGATCCTGTCAAATTTCTTCGAAGGCATCATGATCATTTTCTGCTTCATCGTCAGCTATGGAATCCACTCCGTCATGAAGCTGAAGCTGGCCCGCAGCTTCTATGCCAATTCTGCGATCACTTACGGACTGATCACGATGGAAGCTGTCTTTTATTTCATTCTGGGCATATCAAAGTCAAGTTATCTGGGACCGTGTATCGGCAATGATGCCGCCTTAAAGAAACTCTTCATCAAAAACGAAAAGTCGGCAGTCCCTAAGCGCATCTACATGATCAACCTCTACAAGAGAAGATCAAAGATCGCCCTGGCCGCCGGCATCATGGTGATGGCCTTCAACTTTTACGCCATCTCGACCGGACTTTTAAATCAATATGCCATTAAGATGAATGATCCATCCTTTGCCATGTTCCACTATTTCACGGTCAACTCGGCCCTCTTCTCTTCGATCGGCGCCGGTTTCATGATTCCTTACGCTTTGGAAGGCATACGCAAGAAACGCTTCGTTTTCCCAAAGTGGATCACCCTCTTCCAGTTCGCCGGAGCCATCTGTACGACGATGACGATGATCTTTTCCATCTTCTTCATCTTCCCGACCCAGGGCGTGGAAATGGCCTTTGGCGGACCGAACTTCTGGATGCATACGGTCTGTCCGCTATTATCTTTGGTCCTTTTATTCTCGGTGGAGATCGACCGTACCTTAAGCAAGAAAGACGTGTTTATCTGCATGATCCCCTTCATCGTCTATTCTTTCTTCTATATCTATAATGCGATCCTTTTAGGTGAAGAACTTGGCGGCTGGCGCGACTTCTATATGTTTGTCGCCTGGATCCCGGCAGCCTTCTCATTGCCGATGGTCTACGTCTTTTTCTTCTTTATTGCCTTTGGCGTTCGCAATATCTACAACTACGTCTCCCGGAAAAGAGCCCAGGCCTTCATGGATTCTCTGGACGACAATCTCAGTGAGATCGAGATCAACATCGAAGTCTACGGTATCGGCCGCTACAACGGCCACCACAGCGACCATCTCGACATCACGATCCCCTTCGACATCTTCAACATGATCGCCAAGAAATACAACCTCTCGGTTGAAAAGCTTTCCGCCATCTACACCAAGGGCGTGATCGACGGTATCAAAGAACCGTATCATCGCTATAACCGCCTTGAGATCTTCTT
>CADAHV010000068.1:0-7726 GCA_902787775.1 uncultured Erysipelotrichaceae bacterium
GGTGAAATGGAAGGGGCAGCAGTTGCGGGTGTCTGTTACGCCTATCATACGCCGGTCTCCATCATCCGTTCGATCTCCGATGAGACTTTGGTACAGGGCAACTACAAACATTTTGAATTCCATCTGGAGGCGGTTTGCGAAAAAGCTGCGAGACTGTGCAAGGAGATCATCAAGAGGTACAAATGAAAAAGTGGTATAAGGAATCCTATTTTGATCGGAAAAACTGGATCCTGGAAAACTTCGATAAGCTGAATCTGAACGCCGATGAGACGATCCTGATTCTTCTGATCGATCTTTGCAAGACATCCCGTAAAGCGATCACTTACGAATATCTGACAGGCAAACTGCACAAGACGACAAAAGAGATCGACAAGATCATCGCATCTTTGGTTGCCAAGCATTACCTGAAACTGTCGACCAATGCCAAGGGTCTGGTTTTTGATATTGACGGGATCTTTGAATTCGATCCGGAAAAATACGAGATCTCGGAAAACAAAGATCTCTACGATACGACGGAAGATGTCTTCGGCCGCCCTTTGTCTTCTTTGGAACTGCAGAAGATGAACGATCTGATCAGTGAATATTCACAATCTGCCTTCATTGAAGCTTTGCGTATTGCGGAAGCACAGCGCAAGGTCAAGATGGCCTACATTGAAGGAATACTGCGCAATGAAAAACAGTGAGCTGATCATTCAAAGTCTCAATCAGCTGTTCCCCGATGCGAAGTGTGAATTGAATCACGCGAATCACTTCGAACTGCTGATCGCTGTCGTGCTTTCAGCCCAGACAACCGATGAGAGAGTCAATTCGGTGACGCCGGAATTATTTAAGAGATATCCCGATGCCTTTTCCTTGGCGAAAGCCGATCTCAAGGATGTGGAACAGATCATACGCCCGATCGGTCTTTATCATAATAAGGCGGTCAACATCATCAAGCTCTCCAAAGTCTTATGTGAGTATTATGACGGCCAGGTGCCAAGCGAAAGAGAAGAACTCGAATCCTTGCCGGGGGTTGGTCGCAAGACCGCCAATGTCATCCTGAACAACTGCTTTGACGTTCCGGCCTTTGCGGTGGATACCCATGTATCAAGAGTTTCCAAGAGATTGCAGATCGCGCAAGCGGAAGATGATGTCAAAACGATCGAAGAAAAACTGATGACTTATTTCCCCAAAGATAAGTGGGGGAAACTTCATCATCAGTTTATATTCTTCGGCAGATATAAGTGCAAGGCTGCCAAACCGGATTGTACGGACTGCCCTTTGAAGGAAATCTGTACTTATCGCGGATGATACAGCTTCTTGGTCTGATAGATCGGATCCATAGTTAGGTGCATGCCTAACTTTTTAAATACGTTGATATCGACCTGTGAAAGCAAAACGGAAGAATGCACATCACAACCCTCCAGATTCTTCAAGGCCTTTAAAGCACGATCGCAGATATCCGAAGTGATGGAATCCACAGCCAGTGCAATCAATACTTCATCGGTATGAAGACGCGGATTGTGGCCGTGCAGATAAGTCGTCTTGAGTTCCTGTATCGGTGCCAAGACTCTTTCCGAAAGCAGATGGACATCCGGGATGTTGCCGGCAATCTTCATGGCGTTTAGTAAAGCAGCGGCAGAAGCGCCCATCAGTTTGGAGGTCTTGCCGGTAATGATCTTGCCGTCGTATTCAATGGCGACAGCCGGTTCGCCGGTCTTGTCGGCCAGATGCTTGGCTTTCACGGCAACCAGACGGTCGTCCTTGGTGACGCCGGCCTTGTTCATGATGGTTTCCATCTTATATAAGACGTCTTCCGGTAAGGCGTCTTTTCTCACCTGAATTTCCGTATCAAAGTAACGGCGGATGATCTCATCCTTGGCTGCTTTCTGGCAGACTTCGTCATCGCAAATGCAGTTGCCGACCATGTTGACGCCCATATCGGTCGGGGACTTGTAGATCTGCTTGCCCATGACACGGATCAGAAGATCGTTTAAGACCGGGAAGACTTCAACGTCACGGTTGTAGTTGATCGCAATCTTCTTATACGCTTCCAGATGGAAAGGGTCGATCATGTTGACATCGGAAAGGTCGATGGTCGCTGCTTCATAGGCCAGGTTGACCGGATGATTGAGCGGCAGGTTCCAGATCGGGAAGGTCTCGAACTTGGCATAACCGGATTTGAGTCCTCTTTTATTGTCGTGGTACATCTGGGAAAGGCAGGTTGCCATCTTGCCGGATCCGGGACCCGGAGCAGTGACGACGATGATCTCTCGGCTTGTTTCCAGATATTCGTTCTTGCCGAAACCGTTGTCGGAAAGAATGTGATCGATGTTGTTCGGATAGTTCTCAATTGTATAGTGATAAGCGACCTTAATCTTGGATTTCTCCAGGTTCTTTCTCAGCTTGATCGCTTCGATTTGTTTATTGAAATGGGTGATGACAACGCCGCCGATCTGCAGATCGACAAGATTGAAGGAATCGATGAGACGCAAAAGATCCTGTGAATAAGTGATGCCAAGATCCGAACGCATCTTGTTTTTCTCAATGTCATTGGCATTGATGACCAGGACGATTTCGACCTTGTCCTTGAGCTTCAGCAGCATCTTGATCTTGGAATCCGGTTCAAATCCCGGCAGGACTCTTGAAGCATGGTTGTCGTCAAACAGCTTGCCGCCAAACTCCAGATAGAGCTTGTTGAATTTTGCGACACGTTTGGAAATGTTCTGAGATTGCAGTCTGAGGTACTTCTTGTTGTCAAATCCTATTTTTTTCATATTTTTTAGTATATAACAAAACGGCACTGATATTGTTACAAAATATCTCACGGAGATGATTTTTGTTGGATAATAAGGGTATGGACAGTAAAGTGTTTTTTGAGCACTATCCGCAAAGGAAAGAAGACTCCAATAAATATGATAACGGTGTTCTTGCCCTGATTGCCGGATCCTATGGCATGGCAGGGGCAGCCGCCTTTAATCTGATCGGTGCCCGCTCGGTCGGTGCATCCTATATCCATTGTTTTCTGCCTGCTTCCATCTATCCCGTTGTTGCGGCAAATGAGCTCAGTGCGGTATACCATCCTTACGATGAGAATAACGATTCCGTCTTTGAAGAAACAGAATTGAAAAAAGTCAAAGCGATCGGCATCGGATCGGGTATCGATAATCTTCCTCATAAGGAAAAGTATCTAAAAGATGTCTTAAAGAATAATATGGTACCGATCATCGTTGACGCCGGCGCCTTAAGCATCCTCGCCGGCAACGAAGAGTTTTATGCATTCAATAACAACATGATCCTGACGCCTCATCTGGGTGAGTTTTCAAAGCTTGTCCACAGAAGCAGTAAAGATATCCTTTCCAATAAAGAAGAGATCGCCGTAAATTTTGTGCTGAAACATCATGTGATCCTTGTCTTGAAAGGACATGAAACACTCATCGTAAATGAAGAAGGGAAGATCTCTTACAACCACAGCGGCAACAGCGCATTGGCCAGAGCCGGCAGCGGCGATGTCTTGACCGGAATGATCAGCGGCTTGTGTTCTCTTTATGAGGATCCTTACACAGCGGTGAAAGATGCAGTATGGCTTCATGGCCATCTGGCAGATGAAGCTTTAGCGTCACATTCGAAAGAAATCTTTGATTTAAGGCTCTATCCGGAGCTTGCGGACCGCTTCTTTTTGAAGCGTCAGATAATTTAAAAAAGGCGAGTGGTTTTTTCTGATTTTCATTATCTGAAGGTAACAGAGTTAGCCTTTACTAACTAATAGGGCGGTTGATATAATTTTTGTGGTATTAATATCCATAAAATTTCTTTTGTTGTGGGTTTTTATCAAATTCTAGGAGGATAAAATTATGGCTCGTTTGCAAGAAGCGGCAGTAAAGCAGATCAGTGAAATCTGTGATCGTTACAAAGACGAAGAAACTCCGCTGATGATGATCTTGAGCGACATCCAGAAGGAATACGGTTATATTCCTCTGGAAGTACAGGAACTTGTCTCTGAAAAGACAGGCATTTCTGTTGCTGAGATCTATGGTGTTGTAACATTCTATTCATTCTTCTCTTTGAAACCAAAAGGAAAGAATGTCATCGGATGCTGCCTGGGTACTGCATGTTACGTCAAAGGCGCACAGGGTGTTATCGACAAGTTTTCTGAGATCCTCGGTATTAAGCCGGGTGAGACTTCCGAAGACGGTTTATTCACTCTCGATGCCTTGAGATGCATTGGTGCCTGCGGTATTGCTCCGGCTGTACAGATCAACGGAACTGTTTATCCGAAGATGTCCGTCGATCAGGTTTCTCCTTTGATCGAGAAATATAAAAACGGAGGTGCTGCTTAATTATGGAGAAGATCCGCTCTTTTGAAGAACTTGAAGCCAGACAAGCTCTGTGTACAAAGTGCATGGATGACAAGTTTTCCGGCAATGACGGAAAAAGACATGTCGTTCTTTGCGGTGGTACAGGCTGTCTCTCTTCCCATTCCGACAAGATCAGAGAAAAATTTGCTGAGATCATAAAGGAAAAGGGTCTCGATGACAAAGTTACCGTCAACCAGGTTGGCTGCTTCGGTTTCTGTTCCCAGGGTCCTTTCGTAAAGATCTTCCCTGAAGATACTCTTTACAGAATGGTCAAAATCGAAGATGTCGATGAGATCATCGAAAAGGATATCTGCAACAACGAGATCGTTGAGCGTCTGCTCTATGTTGACCCGATCACCAAACAGAAGGTCACCAAGCAGGATGATATCGAATTCTATAAGAAACAGCTTCGTATCGCATTACACGGCTGTGGTGCGATCGACCCTGAAAACATCGAAGAAGCATTAGGTGCTGAAGCATTCAAGGGCTTAGCCAAGGCTTTAAAGATGGACAGAAAAGCTGTTATTCAGGAAGTCCTGGATTCCGGTCTTAGAGGAAGAGGCGGTGCCGGCTTCCCGACCGGCAGAAAATGGTCTTTCGTTCCGGATGTAGAAGGTCCTAAGTACCTCGTCTGCAACGGTGATGAAGGCGACCCGGGTGCATTCATGGATCGTTCCATCCTTGAAGGTAATCCGTTTGCCGTTATCGAAGGCATGATGATCGGCGGTTACGCAATCGGCGCACAGAATGGTTATTTCTACGTCAGAGCTGAGTATCCGATCGCTGTCAACAGATTAAGACTTGCCATCAAGGCAATGGAAGAAGTCGGTCTTTTAGGTGACAACATCTTAGGTACTGATTTCTCATTCCGTGTTCATATCAGACTGGGTGCCGGCGCATTCGTCTGTGGTGAAGAGACTGCATTGCTGAACTCTATCGAAGGCAAGCGCGGTATGCCTAGACCTAGACCACCGTTCCCGGCTGTTAAGGGTCTCTGGGGCTGCCCGACCTGCGTCAACAACGTTGAGACATTAGCTAACGTTCCTTATATCTTAAGAGAAGGTGCTGCCAAGTATGCAAGCGTCGGTACTGAAAAGTCCAAGGGTACCAAAGTCTTCGCTCTGGGCGGCAAGATCAACAATGTCGGTCTGGTCGAAGTTCCGATGGGCACGACTTTGAAAGAACTGATCTATGACATCGGCGGCGGCATTCCTAACAATAAGGAATTCAAGGCCATCCAGACCGGTGGTCCTTCCGGCGGCTGTCTGACTGCCAAGAACCTTGATACACCGATCGACTACGACAACCTGATCGCAGCCGGCTCAATGATGGGTTCCGGTGGTGCCATCGTCATGGACGAAGACAACTGTATGGTTGACGTTGCTAAGTTCTATATGGAATTCATCTGTGATGAATCCTGCGGTAAGTGTTCTCCATGCCGTATCGGTACCAAGAGAATGCTTGAAATCCTGACCAGAATTACTGAAGGCAAGGGTACAATGGAAGACCTCGATGCTTTACAGGAACTGGCTAACAACGTCAAGACCAACTCACTCTGTGGTTTAGGTCAGACTGCACCTAACCCAATCCTTTCCACTATGGCTTCCTTCAAGGATGAGTACATCGCTCATATCGTTGACAAGAAGTGTCCGGCTCACGTATGTAAGAACCTGATGGTCTACGTCATCGATAAGGATAAGTGCTTCGGCTGCCAGATGTGTGCGAAAGGCTGTCCGGCTGATGCGATCCATCATATCACTCCGCAATACATTGCTCCGGGCAAGAAGCTGCCGGCAATGTTCATTGATACCAATAAGTGTGTCAAGTGTGGTGCATGTATCGCTACTTGTAAGTTTGGTGCAATATCCAAGCAGTAGGAGGGAGACAAGATGGAATTAGTAAACATTAAGATTGAGGGTCAGGAATACCAGGTAGAAAAAGGCCTGACCATTATGGAAGCCGCCAGAAAGTGCGGTTATGAAATCCCTTCATTATGTACCTATAACCATGGCGAATGCTCACTGGCATCCTGCCGTGTATGTCTGGTAGAAGCACAGGAAGGCAAAGGTCCGAACAGACTGGTTGCTTCTTGTGTCTATCCGGTTTCCGAAGGCATGAACATCACGATCGGTTCTCCGAAAGCGACGACTGCCAGAAGAACTTCGGTTGAACTTCTTCTTTCCAACCACAACCGTAACTGTCAGGAATGTGACAAGAACGGCAAGTGTGAACTGCTGCATGTAGCACAGGTTACCGGTGCCAGAGAAGACCGTTATGTCGGTGAAAAGACAGAAACCACTGTCGATATGCTGACACCTTCCATCAAGCGTGATACTTCCAAATGTGTCCTCTGCGGCAGATGTATCGCAAGATGCTCTTCTGCTCACGGTTTATCTGTCCTCGGCTTTGAAAAGCGTGGTTTCAGAACGATCGTTGCTCCGGCTGAAAACAGATCCTTCAAGGATTCTCCTTGTATCCTCTGCGGCCAGTGTACAACAGTATGTCCGACCGGTGCTCTTATGGAAGTCTCCGAGATCGACAAGGTTGACGCTGCCTTCAAGGCCGGCAAACATGTCGTCGTTCAGGTTGCTCCGGCTGTTAGAGCTTCCTTAGGCGAAGAATTCGGTCTGAAGATCGGTACTCCGGTTACCGGCAAGATGATCGCTGCTTTAAGAAGACTTGGCTTTGAAAAGTGCTACGATGTCAACTTCGGTGCTGACTTGACAATCATGGAAGAGGGCACAGAACTCTTACACAGATTATCTGAAGGCGGCACATTACCGATGATCACTTCCTGCTCACCGGGTTGGGTCAACTATGCAGAATACTACTATGGCGATCTGCTCGATCACCTGTCATCCTGCAAGTCTCCTCACCAGATGCAGGGCGCTATCATCAAATCTTACTGGGCAAAACAGAAAGGTTATGATCCGAAAGACGTATTCGTCGTTTCCATCATGCCTTGTACTGCCAAGAAGTTTGAAAAAGACAGACCTGAAATGGAAGTCGAAGGCATCAGAGATGTCGATGCTGTCTTAACAACAAGAGAACTTGGTAAACTGATCAAGCGTTCCGGTATCAACTTCAACAAGCTTCCGGATGAAGACTGGGATCAGGATATCATGGGCGAATACTCCGGTGCCGGCGTTATCTTCGGTGTTACCGGTGGTGTTATGGAAGCCGCTTTGAGAACGGTATACTACAAGCTGACCGGCAAGGAATACGGCAAGATCGAATTCACCGAAGTCAGAGGCAATGATGCCGGTATCAGAGAAGCTGCAATCGATATCAACGGCACTGTCGTCAATATCGCTGTTGCTTCCGGTATGAAATCTGCTAAGGTCTTACTGGATGAGATCAGAGAAGGCAAGTCCAAATACCAGTTCATC
>CADAHV010000069.1:0-9081 GCA_902787775.1 uncultured Erysipelotrichaceae bacterium
ATCCAGAAGCGGATGAAGGTACGTTAAGAGCTTTGTATAGGTACTGTGGCCGGAGCTTTCTTTTACGAGTTTTCCCTCTTGCACAACATACTTGTCACGCAGGATCTCTTCCCCGTCGGCGTTCCAGATCTCCAGATAATAGATTTCTTTGATGCCTTCTTCTTTGGCCACGCGAATTGCGGTTTCAATGACCGAACGGCACCATGGACACTGTTCATCGCCGACATAGAGATAGAAGGTTTCTTTGTTTTCAATTTTATTGACGATGACCGCCGGTTCCTCTTTGACAAAAGGATGATCCTCATCGATCGTAACGCTGCGGTTTTCTTTGCCTGAAGCATTCGTCGTTCCGTTGACGCCTTCGTATTTTTCCTTGAAGGTCAATCCGGCTTCTTCCGGTAAAGGTACAGCGCAGTCTTCAAAAAGATCGCAGCCTTCCGGTGTTTCTTCCTGTCTTATACAGCCGCTGATCAAAAGCAGGATCAGGCTCAAAATAAAGAGTTTTCTCATCAGCAAAAGTATAATTTTTCTTGTGATTTACTGTCAACGAAGAAACTTTGTTGCACTATTGATGCGCACTGTTTACTAGAATGAAACTGCTTCAGGATGAAAATTTCATCCTGCAGAGAGTGAGGATATGAAAAAATGAAAAAATTAACAGCGCTGTTGATGGCTGTATTACTTGTGCTGGCTGTCAGCGGATGCAAGAGCCAAAATGAAGAAAAACAGGAACCGGTCGTTCCGGCAGAACCGACACCGGTACCGGCAGAATATCTCGGTTCTTATCATGAAGAGATCGCCGGCAGAGGCATGTTGGAATTAAAAGAAAACGAAGTCATCATTGACTGGTCGGACAGTGCTTTTGAAAAGGAACACTTTGAGTTCTCTGTCAGCTACAAGGCAGAAGACAATACGATGTCCTATTCCGGCGGCAAACGCATCAGGATCACCTTCGAATCCGAAGAGAAATCCAGCGAAGAAGAAATTTACGCAGATGGTTCCGGTTACTTTGAGATCGGCGATAAGAAACTGATCTGGCACGATGACAAGGCAGAGTCCGGCGCAGAGCCGACCGTCTTTGTCAAAGACGAAGCGATGATCGGTATTCCGAATCCCTGGACCTATACGGAAAATCTGGATGAAGCGATCAAAGCTTCCGGTCTGGAATTCTTCGATCCGCCGGTATCTGTACCGGAAGGTTATGAATTTGTGACTTATGGTGCAATGGATGGCATCATCGAAGCGCAATATGAAAGCGATGAAAACAAGATGGTCATCCGCAAGTCCGAGACTTTGGAAGGTACGGATCTTTCCGGTGACTACAACAGCTATCCGGAAAACTGGGAAAAGAGCTTAAAGGGTCTCAGCGTCAATCTGTTTGGTGACGGTGAAAAGATCTCCGCTGCCTACTTTGGCTTAGGTCCGCACTTCTCGCTCAACATCTACGATAAGAACGGCGGCAGCAGCCTCGGCAAAGGCATCACCATCGACGATCTCAGTTCGATCGTCATGGGCATGCAGTAAAAAGAAGAAACAACAGTTAAAACAAACGAAACAGCAGTCAGGAAACGTACAACCTTTTATGCGAAAGAGACGGATCTACATCGGCCAGGGAGATCATAAACTGAAACTGATCATTCTGGATCCGAAGAAAAGAAAAGAAAAAATACCGGGGATCTTATGGATCCACGGCGGCGGTTATATGGTAGGCATGGCGGCGATGGTGGATTTTTCCTGCGGCAAAATGCTGGGAAAAAGATATGAAGCCGTTGTGGTCTCGCCCGGTTACCGCCTGGCTTTTCAGGCGCCGTATCCTGCCGCATTGGAGGACTGCTATGCAGCTTTGGAATACATGTGGGATCATGCCGATGAACTTGGCATCGACAGGGACAAGATCATCGTCGGCGGTGAAAGTGCCGGCGGCGGTCTGGCCGCAGCGCTCTGTCTCTATGCCAGAGACAAGGGGAAGATCTCCATTGCCATGCAGATCCCTTTGTATCCGATGATCGACTGCTACGATACCGATTCTTCCAGAAACAACCACGGCAAGATCTGGAATACCAGACGCAACCACTGGGGCTGGAAGAATTATCTGGGTGATCTGCTTGACAAAACGGTTCCGTCCTACGCCTCGCCATCCAGAGAAGAAAACCTCGCTCGTTTGCCGTACTGTTACACCTTTGTGTGTGACGGGGAACCTTTCTATGATGAGACGATACGCTATGTGGAGGATCTACGAAGGGCGGGCGTTGAGGCGGATGTTGATATCTACAAGGGCGATGTCCATGCCTTTGACCTGATCTGTTTCTGGACCAGGCAGGCAAAAGATGCCAGAGAAAAACTCTGTCAGATGTACAAAACTTATATCGACCTGATATAAAAACTGCTTCGTTGGAAGCAGTTTTTTGATGCTTTACTTGTCTTTTAAGATGTAGTTGATCTTGGCGATGATGCCCCGATCGGCCTCCAGATAATTGACGGTCTTATTCGAGCCGTATTGTTTAAAGAGGCGGTTGACCATGTCTTCTGTTTTCTTGAGCTTACTGTTGGCGACGATGGCCGGATGCAGACGAAGCTTTGGATCATTGGCCCGCTTGCCTTCGTATTTGGCGATGATGGCCGCGGTCTGTTTTTCATCGGCGGTCTTCCAGCCGTGCAGGATCTGGTAGGCAGACCAGCGGTCGTGTTCGCTGTCGGCCATTTTTTTCATATTCTTTTCCTCATCCAGCCATTGATCGATGAATTCTTCATCGCTGATGCTTTCATCTTTTTTAAAGGAAAGGATGTAAGCTTTTTTATACTGCAGCGCCAAAGCCTGGGCGTAGGAGGATTCCTGGTTGTGAATGCGGTAGAAGCCGCTCTCCTGCAGGGCCTTGTTGACAGCGGCAGGATCCTTGAGATCGGCACCTTCGTTTTGGGAAGAGAGGTAGGAGAGGTGGACGCGGGCGGCGGCTTTCTCGCCGGTCGGGTTGATCAGCTGATCGTAGCTGTAGATCGAAGAGAGTTTGCCGAAGAAATGGATGTGGTCGTCTTTGACGATCGACTGCAGGCCCTCATCGCCGATGCGGCAATAGATCGGCGGACAGGAGAGATCTTCACGCAAAGAAGAGAGATGGCGCTTGATCAGCTTGGCGGTTTCATAGGCCGTCTTGTCGTTTTTATAGATGACAAAGACCAGATCGGGGATCTCCTTTGCCGGTACATTTTCCAATTCCTGGCCATACTTGCAGTCAAGGACCTTGATCGGATAGGAAGACAAGTCCTGACACTTGGCGGCGATCGACTGATAGAAATTGTAGACGCCGTTTCCGATGTAGGAGATCTGGTAGGAAGAATCCGGTTTGATCAAAAGGCAGACCAGATCTTCCAGAAGCGATAAGGAGATCGGATCATCGGAAAGCAGCCAGACCTTCGGATCTTTTGTTTTCACCAGGAGGTCTTTGTTTAAACTCAATGCTGAGAGAGAAAGCGAAGCACCCTCGTCGATGTGGCGCAGATAGATCTTATCGGCATACTGTTCATCGAGGTCGATGAGAACCTCCCTTTGTTCGATCGAACCAAAGACGCGGACGATGACGTTTTCCGGTGTGTAGTTTTTCTGTTTGATGAGCCGTTCGCACAGGGCGGCCGTTTCCATGAGTCTTGCATCGGGATCCTCATCGATTTCATAGAATTCGTATTTCTTGCGTTTTAACAGATGAATCTTTTCGGGTGAGGAAGAAATACGGAGTCCCTTGATGGAAGCGACCTGGTTCTTGATCGTATTGTCGACTTCATCACAGTTGGCGAAGACGATGACGCCGTTTCCTTTTGTTTCCGCAAGGGAAGAAGCGATCGCAAAGGAACGCTCATTGAAGTCGGAAAAGATATGGAATCGTTTCAGAAAGAGAAACGAGAAGAAGGCTTTGATCTTGGCCGAAAAGGTCAATAAGAAAAAGGAAGAGGCCAGAGGTCCTAAGATGTAGAGCGAATACAAAAGAAAACGATAGAGACGGAAAGTCCCTTCATCCATCTGCAAGGTATATGGGATGTCGCCATCCACACCCAAAGCGATGCCGGAAACGCCGGAGCGAAAGCTTTCGATCAGGGCAATGGGCAGATCGGAATTCTGGATGTAGTAGGGAAAGACCAGAACAGAGATGGCCAAAGACATCGCTGCCGTCAAGGTCAGGGTAAAGGCCTGAATATCGTCTTTTTGAACTAAGGCATAAGAGAAGCCGAGAAATAAGACCACTAGAGCGCCGATAATGAAACTGGTCATGTCTTCCTCCTTTTCAATGATTGTTGCATTGTCATACTGCTGATTCAATTATAACGTATGAGGAACGAGAAAAGAAAAAACCCGTTGATCACGGGTCTTCATCATTTCGTTTTGAACGGCAGGATCTCTGCTTTTTTCAAGACCATCCAGGTGCCCTTGTAGCGGGCATAATAATACTCAACATCCTCATAGCCCAGGATCTGGCCGTAGTTGGCAACGTAGACTTTCATGTTTACCTGGAGTTTTGTTCCGTTCGGAGCTTCCATGGCAACATCCTTATTGTAAGGACCGTTATAAAGATGAATCATGCCGCCGTCAATGGTCTCGACTTTGACAACATCGGCATTCATGGTAACGTGTCCGCCGGCAATCTTTTCCAGCATCTCATCATTGAGTTTATTCTCATCCATATTTTTGTCCTCTTTGAATTCATTATACATTCTAAACAAAAAGATGTACGGCAATGATTATCGCAAATGGAAGGCGCTATCCATTATAATGAAGGTGACAAGCAGATCAATCATCTAAAACCGAAAAGGGAAATACCATTTCCTATGAAAGAAGTAAGGCAGGGAAACATGGCGGAAAAAGTATTTATCAGTTATTCCCATCAGGACGGCAGCTGTGCCAGAGGCATCGCCCGTTATCTGGAGCGGCATGGTCTGAAAGTCTGGATCGATTCCAAGGATCTGGCTTTGGGTGATCGCTGGGCAAACAATATCGAAACGGCATTAAGCGAAGCGGATGTGCTGATCGGCATCCTTTCTTCCTCTTCTTTACGAAGAAAGGAAGTTTTAAAGGAGATCAACTTCGGCCTGAAACGGATGAAGGAAGAAGGAAGCGAGAAGTTCCGGGTCTTTTTTGTGGTCATCGGTCAGCTTCATCCTTCCTGGTTCAAGAACGACGGCAGCTCCGATGCGATCAAGGAGCACCTGTCGCAATACCAGTACATCAATCTGAGTGCCTATGCGGAAGTGACCATTTCGGCGATGAAAGAACTTCTCTCGGCGGTGCAGCGAAAAGGCATCGAAGAATCCGACCGGCAGATGCTGATCGAAAAGGACGACAACGGCTTCATCAATCAGAATTCACAGCCGGAAAAGGCTTTTGACAACCGCGGCAACAACATCTACTACAAGGTCTATGGGGCGGATCTGGCGCCAAGCAGCGTCTATCCTTTTGCGATGGACAAACAATGGCTGCCGGAGATCTTCTACGATAAAGACGACCCTTACTATGGGGAATTTGAAAAGGACGGTTTTGCCTCGGAGAAGGTGAAGGCCTATGTGGAAGGCTATAAGAAGCGCAATTTCGCTTTGCCGTTCTTCCATTTCAAGCAGGTCATCGTCAAGCTCAACACCTTTCTTTATGAACCGTATTTTGAAAAGCTGATCCTCACCGAAAGTGAAGATAAGGAAGCCTTTAAGCAGCTTTTGTCCAACGGCAGTATCGTCATCTTATTGAACAACGAACAGATGTCGCCTTTTGTCTATCTCAAGCCAAAGAATGACAGACAAAAGGAAGTCTATGATGCCTGGAATGAACTTTGCGGCAAGACTTCGGTTTACTGCATCCGGGAAAACTGGTCGGTAGCGTTTGATCAGCACAGTGTGGAATTCTTGCGTTTCTGTTCCAATATGGCGATGGATCACGAAAACAATATCCTTTTGGCCGATGCGATGCATGTCGACAAGGATCAGCTCAACGCCTTCTTGGTCACCCTCAAGACGATCTCCATGCAGGCATTTTGTCAGACCCACATGAACGGCACGCAGGCCCAGGACAAGGTCGATGAATACAGCCGCTCCTCCTTCTATGAGAACTACATCGTCAAGAAGCACGATCCTCTGGGACGCGACAGCATCTACTTCTGTCTCTTTGATCCGAATAAGCCATTTCACCATGAGCTCAAGCGTCTGATCGATATCTACTACAATTCGATCTTCTGCAATTCCCTTCAATGCGATGCCCTGCTGCCGGATGATTTGAAAGCGGAAAACACTTACCTGCATACCCTCTATCTCAATACGGGCGAAAAGGAAGTCTCGCTGGAAGAACTGGAATATGCCTTCTCGGAATTCTTCGATCATTGCCAGATCCTCGATGAGATCGAAGCGATCGGTGAGGACCTCTATCTGAGCAACTGGGATCTTTCCAAGATCGTCGCCTTTAGGCAAAGCGAAGCCTGGTTTGAATACGTCGAACTCTTGGAGATGATCGACCGGCGTTCCAACAACTGGAAGGTCGACTTCAATGAGATCGAACTTTTACTGCAGCGGCTGCTTCGCTGTTTCGCAAAGAAGGAAACAAAGACGAGCCCCGATGACATCGCCTATTCTTTCCGCGTCTTGGTCGGTTCCAAGGTATTGGACATCGTTCGGACCGAGCGGGTCTCCAAGATCAAGGCCTATGGCGGTTCCTTTGCCGATCCGGGCAAGATCCCGCTCAAGGTCATGTTTACGATCGGGGATCTGACCAGGGAGGACCGCAAGGAGATGGTCTTCCTGCCGATCACGCTGTTCTCCGGCCGCGTCGATACGGGTGATGGCAACGGCTTCTTCAATGCCCTCAAGGATTTCATGGAGAAGCAGTGTGGTTTCATTGAAATCAATCAATAAAACAATAAAACTGTAAGAAGATCCATCGGATTACGCTTACAGTTTTTTTCTTGTCTGAGGGACGATGGAACGGTTTTCGTGCTACCATAATAGTTAGTTATTGCTAACTATATGGGGGGAGAATTATGTCAAAGAAGGCATCGAATTTTCAGAAAGTTGTCATGTCCTGGGGATATCGGGGAAAGGAGATCTTTAGACCGCTCAACACCGGCTGGATCGATGAACGAACCGCTTGCGTTCGAGAATGGATCGCCAATATTTTCTTTTATCGGAAAAACGGCACGACGATCATGATCGATGCCGGCTATAACTATGAACGCCTGGCGGAAAAGATGAAGTGGCTGGATATTGATCCTTGCCTTATATGAAGTATTGCAGAAACACGGCAAAAGCGAAGAAGAAGCTTATGATCTTGTTTCCAAAGAAATGTGGAACTTCCTTGATCCGACGCCGATGCAGAAACTGGCCGGAAAGTCATTTTTCCTGCCGCTCATGAAGAAGATCGTGCCTTTTGGTTTCAAAAAGGGATCCGGTTTTGGCTGGCGCTATACATGGCATGCGGAGGATCCGAAAAATGAATTTCGTTTTGAATGCAACGAGTGCATCTACGCCAAAATCTTAGGCAGAAGAAATCTCTTGAAATTAGGCACGATGTGCTGCCACGCCGACATTATCAATTACGGTGATTATCAATTACGGTGCCCTGCCGTATACGGACTTCATCCGCACCAAGACACTTTGCCATGGCGGAGAGTATTGTGATTTTCGTTTCGTGCGTCATGACAGTGATGCCGGAGAAGGTTGGATCCGATTCAAGAGTATCTAGAGAAAAAAGACAGCGTTCCATCAAAAACACAGGTTCCGAAACATCGGAGCTTTTTCTGTGCATCGATTCAGGAAAAACGAGGAGCGGAAACACAGGAAGAGAGTCTATAATGAAGTTGAAGGAAATGAGTTTATGTATATTGAAAACACAATCAACGAATTAAAGTTCAGATATAGAGATGAACCTGAGTTTTTGCAAGCCGTGGAAGAAGTCTTTCTTTCGGCAAAACCGCTGATCGATGCCCATCCGGAATATGAAAAAGCGGACCTCTTACGGCGTATGGCCGAACCGGAACGTCTGATCCGTTTTCGAGTTGTCTGGAGCGATGATGCGGGAGAAGTACACACCAACGTCGGTTACCGCTGTCAGTTCAACGGGGCCATCGGTCCTTATAAAGGCGGTCTGCGGTTTCAGAAAAATGTCAATGAATCGATCATCAAATTCTTGGGTTTTGAACAGACCTATAAGAACGCTTTAACGGGTCTGCCGATCGGCGGCGGCAAGGGCGGCAGCGATTTTGATCCATCGGGAAAGTCAGACAGCGAGATCATGCGTTTCTGTCAGAGTTATATGACCGCTTTATATCGTTATATCGGTGCCGATATCGACGTGCCGGCCGGCGATATGGGTGTCGGCAAGCGGGAGATCGGCTATCTCTTCGGTCAGTATCGAAGACTCAAAGGAAACTTTGAAAACGGCGTTTTGACAGGCAAGGGTCTCAGCTACGGCGGTTCCCTGATTCGTCCGGAAGCGACCGGCTATGGTGCCGTCTATTATCTTTGCGAAGTATTGAAACACGAAAACGATACGATCGAAGGCAAGCGGATCGGCGTTTCCGGCTATGGCAATGTGGCCTGGGGCATCATGAAAAAGGCGGCCCAGTTAGGCGCAAAGGTTACCTACTTCTCTGGACCGGATGGTTACGTCCACGATGAAGAAGGCATCATCACCAAGGAAAAGATCGACTTCATCGAAGAATTACGGAAGAAGGATCCGATGCATTGCGAACCTTACGCCAAAAAGTTTGGCTGCAGCTTTGTGAAGAATGAAAAATTCTGGGGTGTCAAAGATGTGGATATCCTGATGCCGGCGGCTGTGCAAAATGATGTTGATCTTGCCCATGCCAAAAAGATCAAAGAGTCCGGTGTCAAATATTATATTGAAGTTGCCAATATGCCAACCGTCTATGAGGCCTTGGAATATTTGCACAAACAGGAAGGCATCATCGTTGCCCCATCCAAGGCTGTCAATGCCGGCGGTGTCGGGGTTTCTGCTTTGGAGATGTCGCAGAATGCGATGCGCCTGCATTGGACAGCTGAAGAAGTCGATGCCAAGCTCAAACAGATGATAGTGAATATTCATAAAGAATCGATGGA
>CADAHV010000070.1:0-13249 GCA_902787775.1 uncultured Erysipelotrichaceae bacterium
CTTGATCTCTTCGCCACCGGACATAAACGTGATGCCTGTTTCACACAGCTCCAGCATCGGAATATCGGTTCTTGAATCACCGATCGCATACGTGCCTGTCAGATCTTTGCCCAAGTGTTTCAGAAGGATCCTGATGGCAGAGGCCTTATCGACATCCTTGATGCCGACATCGCCAAACAGCGCTTCTTCGCCCTTGCCGCCCCAGGTACCCACAGTCAGATCGGCAAAGATTTCTTTCGCTTCCAGGTAATCCTCATACGTATTCAAGGCAAAGGAGATCTTGTTGACATCATCGCGATAGAGGTCAGCACCTTTGACCAAACCGTGGATCATCTCATTGATGGTATCTTCGCCGGCTTCATTTATATCTTCCCCTTTTCCTTTGGCATACGTCACGATGGCTGCCCCGGCTTTCTTGTAGAAATTGTCCGAGACGAAAAGGCCGTTGTTGGATTCTTCGTAGAAGCCCAGATCTCTTTCCTTGCACCAGTCGACGATCTTGGCGCACTCGTCTTTGCTTAGAGTCTTATGAAAGATGACTTCGCCGCGATCTTCAATATAGGCGCCGTTGGCACAGATGATGCCATCTAAGCCCATGTCCCAGAGTTCCTTCTTGTTTTCGGCTTTGGAGCGGCCGGTCACAAAGTAGACCAGGTGACCGTTTTCCTTGAGTTTTCTTAATGCTTCTCTGGTGGATTCGGGCATCCTTCCTTCGTAATCGTAGAGGGTGCCGTCGATATCGGTGAAGACGATCATTTCTCTTCTCCGCTTTCCGGATGCAGGATCGGTTTTAAGGACGGTGCTTCCGGGAACTTCTTCAGGAGCTTGTTGATATTGCTTAAGGAACGGGAAACAGGATTGAGGATACCGGAAAAATAGATTGCCGCTGCCACAAACATGAAGGCTGCCGCATATGGCAAAAGGTCCTTGCGGTCCGCTGCCGTCATCGCCAGGAAGGTGATGATGCCGGAGATGACGATGATCTCGGCCGGGCGGTTGCCCTTCTGTTTTTCTTCTTTCGGCAGGCTGCGGTAATCCTCTCTTAAAAGAAGCAGATACATCTGGTTGTTTTCGATCTTGTTGTCTTTCTTGTAGCGATCCAGCTTCGCCCGCAATTGACCGTTAGCCTCTTTGTAGGTCTTCGTATCTTTGTAGTTTCCCTGTATCTGTTTCTCTGCCATAACTTGTTCCTTCTTTCTTATAGTGTCTATTTTACCGTATATGACAGGGGAGCGAAACGCTCCCCTTGTCTTTTGTCTTTTTAAAGTTCTTCGCCGTTGGAGGCAATGACTTTTTTGTACCAGTCAAAGGAATCTTTCTTTGACCGCTTGCCGCTGCCCTTGCCGTAGTTATCCAAGTCAACATAGATATAGCCGTAGCGCTTGGCCATCTCTGCCGAAGAGGACGAGACGATATCGATCGGTCCCCAGGAGAGATAGGAGAAGACCTCTGCTCCATCCTTGATCGCATTCTTGACCTGTTCAATGTGTTTTGCCAGGTAGTCGATGCGGTAGTCGTCATGGATGCTGCCGTCTTCCTCGACCTTGTCATAGGCGCCGAAGCCGTTCTCGGCGATCATGAGCGGAACCTCATAGCGGTCATACAGCTGCGACAAACAGTTGTAGAGACCCAATGGATCGGCGCGCCACTCCCACGGTGTCGGCTCCAGATACGGATTCTGCTGACCGGCAAACGGGGTCATGTCGTCTTTGGTTGAATCGACGATCTTGGTTGCGTAGTAGGAGATCGCCAGGTAGTCCATCGTGTTTTCCTTGAGCAGTTCTTCATCTTCTTTCGTGATCTCCAGATGAATGCCCTTTTCTTCAAAGTACCTTAAGGCATAGACCGGGTACTCGCCTCTTAACTGTACATCCGGGAAGAAGAATTCCTGCATGCGGTTTTTCTTTAAGGTCAAAACGATGTCGGCCGGTTTGCAGGAAGCAGGATACATGATGCCATCGGCGATCATCGTGCCAAGTTTGGCTTCCGGATCGATCTTCGAGCCTTCCTTCTTGACTTTCGCGCAGGCGACAAACTGGTTGTGGACCGCCTGATACATGGTCTCTTCCATCTTCTCCGGTGGCACCTGATCATCATAGATGCCCAAAGAGCCAAACATGACGGTCGGCAAGAGGTTGACCTGGTTGCAGACGATCCAGTACTTGACTCTGCCCTTGAAGTGTTCGATCAGCAACAGTGCATACTTGATGAAGAAGTCGATGACTTTCTTGTTGGCAAAACCGCCGTACTCCGTGACCAGATACAGGGGGATGTCGTAGTGGCACATCGTAATGACCGGTTCCATGCCGTCTTTGATGATCTCATCGATCATGTCATCGTAGAATTTCAGGCCGGCTTGATTTGGTGCTTCTTCATCGCCTCTCGGGAAGATCCTTGACCAGGAGATCGAGGTACGGAAGGCCTTGAAGCCCATCTCTTTCATTAATGCCAGATCTTCCTTGTAGGTATGGTAGAAGTCGATGCCGTAGCGTTTCGGATAGTAACCTTCCTTGTCGGCGAGAGCCCTCTTGATGCCTTCTAAGGTGTCGCCGCCTTCTTTTTCGATATTGGAAATATCCTGTTTGTCGTTATAGCGGTGGATGTCGGAAGTCGACGGGCCTCTTCCGTCCGCGTCCCAGGCGCCTTCGATCTGGCAGGCTGCGACAGCACCACCCCATAAGAAATCTTCAGGAAATCCTTTCGGTACCTGTTTCATATCGCGTTCCTTCCTTTCAGTCATAGGGATAGATGTGATCTGAGTCCGATCTGAATTCACTCAGCCTGACGATCTTTCCGTTTTCATCAAAATCAGCGATCGTCACTCCATCAAAACCGGACACCTTGTTGTTGCAGTCACATTTGAAATACCATTCAACGACGATCGTGTTTTCTTTTTCAATCGTTCTTTTGATCGTCCATTCGAGGACCGAATCGTTTTCGTTCCAGTCGTTGAACCATCTGACGACCTGATCAAGGCCGTGGTATTGCGGACCGTAACATTCGGTATAGACGACGTCGTTTGCGAACGTTCTTTTCACAACTTCGACGTCTTTGCTGATCCATGAATCAAAATATTCTTTTAGGATCTGTTTCATGTATCGTCCTTTCTTTGAAAAACGGCTGTCCGGCGAAAACAGACAACCGTTTTTCTGGGGGATTATTATTTTTTATTCGCCTAAGTCTTCGCCGTTGGAAGCACAGACTTTCTGATACCAGAAGTAGGAATCCTTCAAAGATCTCTTGCCGGTACCATTGCCGTAGTTGTCATAATCGACATAGATGAAGCCATATCTCTTTTCGATTTCGCTGGATGAGCAGCTGATGATGTCGATCGGGCCCCAAGGGTAGTAACCTCTGAGATCGACGCCGTCTTTGACTGCTTCTTCGAAAGCTTTGATGTGGTCTCTCAGGTAAGCGATACGGTAGTCATCGTGGATGCTGCCGTCTGCCTCGACCTTATCGTAGGCACCCAAGCCGTTTTCCGTGATGTAGAGCGGCTTCTGGTATCTGTCCCAGTACTCGTTGAGGCAGATGCGAAGACCGATCGGGTCGATGGACCAGCCCCAGTCGGAAGCCGGGATGTCCGGATTCGGAATCTGACCGAGTTCTGTATGTAAGAATGGTTCTTCGCCGGAGAGTCTTGTGTAGTAGTAGCTCAAGGATACGAAGTCGACCGTGCCTTCCTTTAGAGCTTCTTCATCGCCCGGATAGAAGGTGATGTGGATATCGTGATCATCATAATATCTTAAAGCGTAACCCGGATAGTAGCCTCTGACCATGATGTCACCATAGAGGTATTCCATCTGGTTGTGGCGCATATTCCAGAAGACATCTTCCGGACGGTGTGAGCACGGATACGTCAGGTTGGAACAGAACATCATACCGATCTGGTTTTCCGGATCGATCTCATGTGCCAGCTTGGTAGCCTTGGCACAGGCGACCATCTCGTTGTGAACGCCCTGGTACTTGGCTTCCAAGAGGTTGTCAACCTTGTCGGCAGCAATGCCTAAGTGGTTGAAGGACTCGTGGATGATCAGGTTGATCTGGTTGACGACGATCCACTTCTTGACCTTGCCTTTGTAGCGTTTGAAGCAGACTTCGCAATACTTCACAAAGAAGTCGACGAGTTCTCTGGAATACCAGCCGTTGTATTTGATGGCCAGGTTCAAAGGCATCTCATAGTGGGAAAGCGTGATCAATGGTTCCAGACCGTTTTCGATCATGCAGTCAAAGAGGCGGTCATAGAAAGCCAGACCTTCTTCGTTTGGTTCTTCATCATCGCCGTTCGGGAAGATTCTTGCCCAGTTGATCGATGTACGCAAGCTGTTCATGCCGGAACCGGCCAGCAGCTTGATATCTTCTTCGTAGGTGTGATAGAAATCGATGCCTCTTCTCTTCGGATAAAGCAGATCATCTTCCTTCATTGCCTTCTCGATATAAGCCGTATCGATCTCCATGTTGTAACGATCCTTCGGATCGATGTCATACTGGGCACGGTTGATATCTGCCAGACACCAGCCCTTTCCGCCTTCTTTCCAGGCACCTTCCATCTGGTTGGCTGCTAAAGCGCCGCCCCAGAGGAAGTCCTTCGGAAGACCGTTGACCTTTGACATTTTAGCCATATTTACTCTCCTCTTAATACGAATCTCTTATCGAGAGCCTGTGCGTATTTGAGGAAGTTCTTTGTCATATTGATTTCGACCTGAATGGTCATCAGAGTATCCTGTGCGTGAGCGAACAGAACGGAATATTCCATCTTTTCATCACCGCCGCGGATATCGCCCTGGATCATTTCGGTCTGGGTAACGTGAGCTGCTGTCTGGACCTTTTCAGCATCCTTGAGAAGCGCCTTAGCTGCTTCGTAGTCGCCTTCGACGATCTTGTCGAATGCCTGGGCAGCAAAGTTTCTGGCATCGCCGGAGTTCATGATGATCTCCATAGCCTTGCCAACGATATATTCGGTTTTTTCTTCCGGTGTCATTACTTTTTCACTCATTGTATGATTTCTCCTTTATAAACAAGAAGCGCTGTCGCTGACCTTGGCCATGACGACAGCGCTTTTTAAACACTATACGATAGATTATTCAGCAGCAGCTTCTTCGGCGAGTTTTTCTTTCTCGTATGCCTTTAAGAACGGATACCAGATTAAGCCGGAGACAACGAACTGAGCGATTGCGAACAGGACGCCCATGATGGAACCCTGTGTAGAAATCCAGGTAGAGATCGGATATGGGCAGTACCATAATTCGAACTGGATACGAGGAATCGGAGCAAGCGGAATGATCTTAGTGAAGACCCACAGCATAATCGGTAAGATAATGCCCTGTAACCACATCGGTACCATGAGAAGCGGATTCCATGCAACAGCACCGAAGATAACCGGTTCGTTGATGTTGAAGATACCCGGAACTAAACAAGCCTTACCTAATGCGTTCAATTCTTTTGACTTAGAGAAGCACATTAAGATAACTAAGGACAAAGTAGCACCGATACCACCGATCCACAGGTAGCAAGTGTACAATGTGGTTTCAGTGAATAAGGACAGGTTAGCAGTTGTAGCAGTACCTGCAGCAACCAATGCCAGGTTGTTGGCAATGTTCTGAACCTTGACCGGTTCGGACATCGGGGTCAAAACCCAGGTAGAAATACCCATCGAGTAGATGAAGCAGTATAAGAAGCAGATGATGACTAAGCCCGGGAAGGAGTTAGCGATTGTTCCTAACGGAGTGAAAATAGCCTGGATACCACCGGCGATATCTAAACCGAGGATGTCAACTAAGACCCAACCATCGATAACCAGTAAAGCGATCGGGAGCAGAGCATCGAACCACTGACGTACGAAGTCAGGAATGACAGAATCTTCTTTGAAGAAGGAGAACTTGGCGAATGCGCCGAAGACTAAACCGGAGACGACACCAGCAAACATAGCGACGAACATACCGTTAGCGCCGTATAATGCGTGACCCTGACCAGCTTCTTCCAAAGTTTCCGGGTTAACGAAGATCATGAACAGGATTAAGCCGGTGATACCAGCAAGCAGTCTCTGTTTTCTGAATCTCTTCTTTTCACAGTAGTTGAACGGAATCAAGAAGGCGACCATCAAAGAGATCTTTGACATGGTCCAGCCGAACGGTGTCCAGAAACCGCCGTAGACGATAGCCAGACAGCAGAAGATCGAACCAACGAGAATGAACGGTAAGATCTGCATCAGAGAGTCTTTGATTACAACGATCCAGGTGTAATTCGTGACTTTCTGGAGAGCTGGCGCGAACTTATTCTCGAGCCAATCCATAAATTTTTTCATGTAAGAATTTTCCCCTTTCCTTTTACATGCTTCTTTATTTAAGAGAATGAATTATTCTCCGAATAAAGCTAAGACCTGATCCAGAGCCTTGTCACCATTGAGGTGAGCGTAAGCGTCCTTCTCAATAACAGCGACCTTGACATCATAGCCTTCGCATCTCTCTTCCATTTCCTGTTTGAGGTGAGCGAGGTGAGGTCCGATCATGAGGCAATCGATTTCATCGACATAGTCCTCAACAGTCGATTCGCTTCTGGCGTTGACGGTGATTTCGATGCCTCTGGCAGAAGCTGCTTTTCTCATGTTGGCAGCCATGAAGCCGGAAGATGCACCGGAACCACAGACCAGTAATACATTGTGTTTAGCCATTGTTTTTTCTCCTTTGTATAAACTTTATGAATGAGCCGTCATTTTGACAGCTTCACTTCCTCTAACATGTGGGCGATGGCTTTTTCACCGTCCAGATTGCCGTAATATTCTTTTTTCATCAACATGACGATGCAGTCGTTTCCGTATCTGCTTTTTAAATCCTCGTAATAGCCGGAGAGATGAGGTCCGACCATGATGACATCGGCATCCTGATAGAGGTTGGGGATCTCGCTTTCGGCTCTGGCGGTGATCGATACATCCAGACCCATATCCTTTGCCGCATAGCGCATCTTGGCAGCCATGAAGCTGGAAGAAGCACCGGATCCGCAAACCAGCAGAATATTCAACTTCTTTTTCACGCCCTCATTATAATGAAGAACCTATTAATATACGGCCACACTTTTGCCCTCTTACGGTGCAAGTTTCTGTCCTGGCATATATAATGGAACCATGAAGAAACATCTCATCCAGCTGATACGGATATTGAAACAGAGCGAGGCGCCGATCACCTCTTCTTCTTTGGCCAACGCCCTCAATGTTTCGCCCCGCAGCGTCAAGTCCTACATCACCGAAATCAACGACACGCTTCCTGACACGGTCACTTCTTCCCGCAAGGGCTATGTGATCGACAAGGAGAAGGCGGAAGAGCTGCTCAACGAGTCAAAATCGCTGATCCCCCAGACCAAGGATGAACGGGTTTCCTATATCATCAACCGCCTGATCAAGCAGGGTGTTTTGAATGCCTACGATCTTTGCGATGAGATGTTTGTCTCCTATTCCACTTTAAAAAATGACCTGGTGGCGGTCCGCCACGTTTTGAGCGAGACCTCTTTGGAGCTGATCAACCAGAACGATACCCTGTTGGAAAAGAATAAGCGTAAGCTTTTGAGTTCTCTGATGTATTCCGAGTCCCACAACAACTTCGTCAATTATGAAAAGATGTCGGAAAAGTTTGCCGACATCGATGTGACCTTTATCAAGGACACCATCCTTAAAAAATTTGAAGAGTATCACTACTTCATCAACGACTACTCTCTGGAAAACCTGATCCTGCACGCGACGATCACCATCGACCGTATCCGCAACGGCTATTCGGCGACCATTGCCAACAAGATGGCACCTTTCCTCAAGTCACACGAATACGATCTGGCCCGTTCCATCGTCGCCGACCTGGAAAAACGTTTCCAGATCCGCTTCAACGAAGTGGAGATCGGTGAATTTGCCATGCTGATCCTGTCGAGAGCCTCCAATCTTGATTATGAAGTGGTCACCGTCGACAACGTCCGTCAATACGTCGGCGAAGACATCTACCAGCTGGCCAGCGATCTGATCCAGGACTTTTCCAACTTCTTCTATATTGATTTATCGCAGCCGGAATTTTTCGTCCGCTTCTGCTTGCATATCAAAAACCTCTTGATCCGCTCCGACAGCGGCTACTTCTCCAAGAACCCGCTGACCGATTCGATCAAACAGAACTGTCCTTTGATCTACGATGAGGCGGTCGTTTCCGCCAGACTGATCAAGGAACGTACCGGCATCAGCCTCAACGACGACGAGATCGCCTACATCGCTTTCCACTTAGGTGGCGCTCTGGAGTTACAGAATACCCTTTCCAACAAGCTGACGACCTACATCTTCTGCCCTGGCTACTACGACATGAACACAAAACTTTCCGATAAGCTCTCCGAACGCTTTTCGAATGTCCTGGTCATTGCCGGTGTCCTGACGCAGGAAGAAGAGTTATCCAAACTCAATTGCGATCTGCTGATCTCGACGATGCGCATTTCCTCGCCACCATCCATTCCGACCGTCTATGTCTCGCCGTTTATCAAGGAACAGGACCTCAAGAACGTCTTTGATTCCATTGAAGCGATACGGGCGCAGAAGAAGAAAAAGGAATTCAGAGAGCGCCTCTCCTATCTGATCAAGGAAGAACTCTTTACGCTGACCGATCAGAAATTAAACAAGGAAGAAGTCATCCACTTCATGTCCAAGCAGCTGCAGGATCTCGGTTATGTCGGTGACAACTTTGAATCGGAAGTCATCGAGCGCGACTCCATCTCCTCCACCGCCTTTGGCACCTTTGCCGTCCCGCACGCCATGAAGATGCATGAGATCCGCACCGGTATCAACATCATGATCGCCAAGGAACCGATCGACTGGGACGGCAAAAAGTGGAACTGGTCATGATGCTGTGTTTCAACATCAACGAGCGCTACCTGTTCAACGAACTGTTTGAACCGATCTCGATGATCCTGGTCGATCCCGACAATCTCTCCAAGGTCTTAAAAACAAAAAATGCCGATGAGTTCATCGACACCCTGGCAGATCTTCTGCCTTAAAAATATTTCTTTAAAAGGAATTCACCCAAGCCGTCATGGACCACGTCATTCTCTGTCACGTAGTCGGCGGCTTTTTTCGTTTTCTCTGAACCGTTGGCCAGACAGATACCGGTACCGGCCTTTTCCAGCATCGCGATATCGTTGTCCATATCGCCACACGCTACCACATCCTTCAAGTCGATGGAAAGTTCGCTGCAGATGCGCTCGAGAGCCACGCCCTTATCGATGCCCGGCTTCATGAACTCTAAGGTGCCGGTAAAGGATTTGACACAGATGTATTGATCGCACCGGTGTTCCCTGGCAATCTTTCGCATCAGGTCTTCGTACTTGTCTTCCTCGTAGTGGAACTCGATCTTCGGTACGTCATTCTGACAGAAGCGTTCCTTATCGGCAAATTCGACATTGGACTTGTTGCGGTTCATCGACTCTTCCACCATCCAGTCTTTGCGCTTCGCCACGACGTGATCGTAGCCGTCTTCAAAGATCACCGCATTGACATCCAGATCCCACATGTAGCTTAAGATGTCTCTGACGGCTTCTTTTGGCAGATAGTCGTATTTGCGTTTGACCTTGCTGACGCTGTCCCAGACCTCACAGCCATTGACGCCGATGACGATATCCGGATCAAAATCATAGCCCCACTCTTTCATCTTGCCGATGGTCCTGTGATCAACCGGACGGCCGGAAGCCAGACCGATCATCACGCCTTCCTCATGAAAGCGGCGCAAAGCTTCAAAGGTCTTCGGACCCGGTTGTCCCCCTTTGACGGTCAGTGTTCCATCGATATCGCAGATCAGTAATTTCGGCTTGTTTATCATCAGCTCATTATTATATACGCAAATCTTTCTTTTTCCATCCTTTTCTGAAAAAGAAAGCCGCAGGCTGAACTGCGGAATCTTTCTGATTATTCTTCTCTTTCGCTGATGACGTTTTTCAAAGGCTCGCCTTTGATGTAGCGCCGCAGGTTTTCTTCCGCCAGATTTTCCAGACGGGTGATCGCATCCTGCAGATGATAGGATCCGGCGATGTGCGGCGTGATGACCAGATTCTCAATGTCCCAGAGCGGGCTGTCCTCAGGCAGCGGTTCCCTGGCAAAGACATCGATGCAGGCGCCGGCAATGAACTTCTCTTTCAAAGCCCGGATCAGATCTTCCTCTTGATAGAGGTTTCCTCTGCCGACATTGATGAAGACGGCATCAAAGCGCATCGCTTTGAAGACATCCATCGTAAACAGGCCTTCATTGTCCCGGTTGCCCGGTATGACAGATACAACGACATCAGCGTCGCTGATCGCTTCTTTCAGATTCTGGTCAGTATACAGTTCATCAACGTATTCCGGTTTGTCGATCATCGTGCGCTTGACGCCGATCACGTAGACGCCCAGAGCCTTGAGCTGTTTGGCCAGATGCTTGCCGATATTGCCCAAACCGACAATGCAGACCTTGAGTCGAGAGATCTGTTTGACCATTCCCTCATCGGTCCAGAAATGTTTCTTCTGATCGTTATGATAGAGATGAATCTTCTTGACCATCATGAGAACGGCCGCTAAAGCGTGTTCGGCTACTTCGATCGAATGGACATCAGCCGCATTGGTCAGGATGACCCCGTCTGCCAGAACGCCCTTCTTGATGTACTTGTCGATGCCGACAGCCGGTGCCTGTACCCATTTCAGGTTTTTGAATTCTTTTAATCTTGAAGGCGGGACATGACCGATGACCACTTCCGCATCCAGATCTTCTTTATAGACAAATTCGTATTCCGGTGAGATCGCCTCAAATCTTTCTTTCGTGGCTTCGCCTGAACGTATGTTTACGTATACCTTTTTCATCTTTTTCACTTTCCTTCAGATCAACGATGATCTTTCCACAATCTTCACAATAAGAGGCCTTTACAAAAGGCGCTTTCGTCAGTGAAAACCTCGAAAGAGATCTGCTGCTGAGGTCTCCGGCTGCATTGAAACGCGGTTTTCTGCCGCGGTTCAGATAGATCTGCTGGAAGCTTTGAATATACGCGCTTTCCATTTCTTTTCCGCAATACGGACAGTTCATTGTTCCTCCTTGATGAGTTTTAAGATGTCTTCCGGTTTTTCTGCCAGACACATCGCGCCGGCTTCCTTGAGTACCTTTTCATCGCGGTATCCCCACAGACAGCCGATCGTCAGCATGCCGGCATTGACTCCGGTCTTCATATCGATATCACTGTCGCCGATGTAGGCCGCTTCCGATGCATCGATTCCCATCTTATCCAGAATCATCCTTGCCGCCTGCGGATCCGGTTTTAAGGCAACCCCTTCGATCGATCCCGTGACATCGACAAATTCAATTCCCGGGAAATTACTAGCGATCAGATCCTTGACGAAAATGTCGCTCTTATTGGAATTGACCGCCATCTTGACACCTAAGTCTCTCAACTTCTCCAAAGTCTCCCGCATTCCTTCATAAGGTCTGGTGTTAATGTAGTAGTTACTGGAATAGATTTCCTTGTAGCGCAAAGCGATCGCATCTTTTATCTTTTCGTCCGTATCTTTCGGAACGATGTTGTCGACCAGAATGCGGAACCCCATGCCGACACCCATCCGTATTTCATCTTCGCTTTTCTGCGGGAAACCGAATTCCTTTAAAGCAGCGTTGAAACTTGTGGTGATGTCTGTCAGGGTGTAGAGGGTCGTCCCGTCCAGATCGAATATAACGCCTTTTTTCATCTTTTTTATCTCCTGAAATATTCTTTCTTCGTTTCCTATTTTACTGTATTTTCATAACAGTACTGACTCAATCTGCTTCGGATCTTACAATCGCAGAATCGTATAGCCGATCCTTCACTTCCCTTTTAACTAAATCATATTTCCACATTTCTGTTTCATTTCTTCTATCATAGACTTAAGAGAAAAGAAGGAAGACATCATGAACGTTGCCGAAAAAGTCAAACTGATCAAACAAGGACTCTTAAGCAGTGAGAAGCTGTGTGAAGAATGCATCGCCGACATTGAAAGAAACGATAAAGAAGGAAAAGGGCTTAACGCCATTGCCATGATCTGTGACGACTGGCGAGCCCAGGCCAGAGCCCTGGATCAAAATCCGGATAAAGATCGATCCAATCAATATCTTTACGGTATCCCTGTTTTGGTGAAAGACAACATCGAAGTGAAAGGCACACCCAATACAGCCGGCTCCTATGTCTTAAGAGACAACATCTCCAAAGACGACAGCTTTCTTGTGAAGTGTCTAAGAGAACAGGGTGCTGTCATTTTAGGCAAGTGCAACCTTTCCGAGTTCGCCTACTGGATGTCGGAAGACGGCATGCCGTCCGGTTATTCTTCCTTGTCCGGACAGGTCGTCCATCCTTACAATCCTTCCTTTGATCCTTCCGGTTCTTCCAGTGGTTCGGCGGTTGCCGTTGCCGCAAGATATTGCGATCTGGCGGTGGGTACCGAGACCGATGGTTCTTTGATGTCGCCGGCAATTTCCAACGGCATCGTTTCGATCAAGCCGACCGTTGGTCTGATTTCCCGAAGTGGTATCCTTCCTTTGAGTCATATCCAGGACAGTGCCGGTCCGATGGCCAACTCCGTGGAAGACTGTGTCGTTCTTTTGCAGTCGATGGCGGTACTCGATCCTGCGGACCCGGCTTTTAAAAACGCAGAGGTCAACAACTATTTCAAGGAATTAAAGAAAGATCTTTCCAGCAAGAGGATCGGCGTATTTACAATGGAGGGCTATGAGCACAATGCCGAGTACCTCGATTATCTCAAGGACCTCATTGAAGAAAATCACGGCGAAGTGGTGGAGATTGAACTAAAGAAGGCAGCCGTCGATGAATACGAATGTCTCTTCTATGAATTCAAGGAAGACATCAATGCCTATCTTGCCAGGCAGGACTGCAAAGCCCGCTGTCTAAAAGACATCATCCGGATGAACGAAGAAAATAAAGAAAAGTGTCTGCGTTATGGTCAGAGCTTATTCGTTATGGTCAGAGCTTATTAATCAAAAGCGAGGAGAAGCCTTCACTGGAAGACGAAGAATATCAAAAGCTTCGTCAGAAGATCTCAGGTGAAGCGGAAAGAATCCTGAATGAAACGATCGATGAGAATAAACTTTCTTGTCTGGTCACTATCTGTCATTCCGCTGCCTTTAATCTGGCTGCCGTGTCCGGTGCCTGCAGTATGACGCTTCCGGCCAGAGAGATCAACGAAGTTAATTACGATCCGCTTTCCTTCTATCTTTTAGGAAAGAAAAATAAA
>CADAHV010000071.1:0-11127 GCA_902787775.1 uncultured Erysipelotrichaceae bacterium
GAATGGAAAGAGATCGAACGTGATGTGAAGCTGGCCAAGAAGACCGGCTGCGCCTACCACGTCTGCCACATCTCGACCAAAGAATCGGTCGAGATCATCCGTCAGGCAAAGAAGGACGGGGTCGATGTGACCTGTGAAACGGCACCGCATTATCTGATCTTAAATGAAAATGATCTGCAGGAATCCGGCGATTTCAAGATGAATCCGCCGCTTCGCAGCAAAGAGGATCAGGAAGCTCTGATCAAAGGAATACAGGACGGGACGATCGATATGATCGCTACCGACCATGCCCCGCACAGCGAGGAAGAAAAAGCCAAAGGGCTGGAAAAAAGTGCCATGGGCATCGTCGGGCTGGAGACGGCTTTCCCGTTACTCTATACCAGGCTGGTGAAGACGGGCATCATCTCTTTAAAGAAACTGATCGAATTGCTCAACGACAATCCGCGAAGACGTTTTGGCTTAAAACAGGAAGATTCCTGGTGTCTCTGGGATCTGAACGATCACTATGTGATCGATGAAAAAGACTTCCTTTCCAAGGGCAAGGCGAGTCCTTTCAAGGGAATGGAAGTGTACGGCAGATGTTTAAAAACGGTATGCGAAGGAAGGACAGTTTACGAATACAAAGGGGAATAGTTATGGCAAAAAGGACAGATATCAAAAAAGTACTGATCATCGGCAGCGGTCCGATCGTCATCGGTCAGGCGGCTGAATTTGACTACGCCGGCACGCAGGCCTGTCTGGCATTAAAAGAAGAAGGCTACCAGGTCATTTTATGCAACTCCAATCCGGCGACCATCATGACGGATGTCTCCATGGCCGATAAGGTCTACATGGAACCGCTGAATCTGGAATACATTGCCAAGATCCTGCGTTACGAAAGACCGGATGCCATCGTTCCGGGCATCGGCGGTCAGACCGGTCTGAACCTGGCGGTCCAGCTCGACAAGAAGGGCGTCCTGAAAGAATGCGGCGTCAAGCTTCTGGGCACGCCGCGCGAAAGTATCGAAAAGGCGGAAGACCGTGAGCTGTTCAAGGAGATGTGTATGGAGATCGGCGAACCGGTCATCCCTTCCAAGATCACCTATGATATCGAAGAAGCGAAAGAAGCGGCCAAGGAGATCGGCTATCCGGTCGTCCTGCGTCCGGCCTTTACCTTGGGCGGCACCGGCGGCGGCTTTGCCTACGACGAAGAGGAGCTGGTGAATATCGCTACAGGCGGTTTCAAGGCTTCACCGGTCCATCAGGTCCTGGTGGAAAAGAGCGTCAAAGGCTACAAGGAAATCGAATTTGAAGTCATGCGCGATTCCTCCGATCACTGCATCACGATCTGCGGCATGGAGAATGTCGATCCGGTCGGTGTCCATACCGGCGATTCGATGGTCGTTGCCCCGATCCTTTCTTTGAATGATCACGATTTAAAGATGCTGAACGATTCGGCCATCAAGATCATCCGTGCCTTGAAGGTTGAAGGCGGCTGCAACGTTCAGTTTGCCTTGCATCCGGAAAGCAGCGAATACTTCCTGATCGAAGTCAATCCGCGTGTATCCCGTTCTTCCGCTCTGGCCTCCAAGGCCAGCGGCTATCCGATCGCCCGCGTTTCTGCCAAGATCGCTTTGGGCATGACCCTGGAAGAGATCGAAGTGGCCGGCACGACAGCCGACAAGGAGCCGAGCTTAGACTACATCGTTGCCAAGTTCCCGCGCTTCCCGTTTGACAAGTTCCCGACGACGCCGAACATCTTAGGCACGCAAATGAAGGCGACGGGCGAAGTCATGGGCATCGGTGCCAATCTGGAAGAATGCATCCTGAAGTCGGTCCGTTCTCTGGAGATCGGCGTCTGTCACCTTTATCTGGAAAAGTTTGACAGCTATACGAATGAAGAACTTTTAAATTATCTGAGTGAATTCCGATCGGACGGTATCTTCGCCCTGAGCGAGGCGATCCGCCGTCACATCGATTTAAATAAACTGCATGAAGTGACGATGATCACGATGCTGTTCCTGGAGTCGATCGCCAGGATCATCGCCATGGAAGAAGAACTCAAGGATCATGTCAATGACCTGAATGTCCTGCGCAAAGCCAAGAAGATGGGCTTTGGCGACAAATACATTTCCAAACTGTGGAATCTCAAGGAGATCGAAGTCTACGAGAAGCGCATCAAAAACAACATCGTGCCGATCTTCAAGATGATCGATACCCTGCATTCTGGCAAGTACATTGCATATCATTATTCTTCCTATACCGGCGAGAATGAATCAAGACTGACGAACAAGAAGAAGATCGTGGTCTTGGGTGCGGGTCCGATCCGCATCGGCCAGGGTGTGGAGTTTGACTACTCTTCCGTCCATGCCGTGCAGACCATCCGCAAGAACGGCTACGAGGCCATCATCATCAACTCCAACCCGGAGACGGTCTCGACCGATTATACGACCTCCGACAAGCTCTACTTTGAACCATTGACACCGGAAGATGTCATGAATGTCATCAATTTTGAAAAACCGGAAGGCGTCATCGTCTCTCTGGGCGGTCAGACGGCAGTCAACCTGGCGGAACCTCTATATGAAAGAGGCGTCAAGATCATCGGTACCGACACCAAGGCGATCGAAAGGGCAGAGAACCGCGATTCCTTTGAAAAGATCATGGAAGAGCTGGGCATCCCGCAGCCGGAAGGCAAGGCCGTCACCAATATCGAAGACGGCGTCAAGGCGGCTGAAGAGATCGGCTATCCGGTCCTGGTGCGTCCAAGCTACGTTCTGGGCGGTCGGGCAATGCAGATCGTCGGCAACGAGGAACAGCTGCGCCACTATCTGAAAAATGCGGCAGCCATCGATGAAGAAAAACCGGTCCTGGTTGACCACTACATCGAAGGCAAGGAAGTCGAGATCGACGGCATCTGCGACGGACGCGATGTCTTTGTCGGCGGCATCATGGAACTGGTTGAAAGGACCGGTGTCCATTCCGGCGACTCCATCTCCGTCTATCCGGCTTACACGATTTCCAATAAGGTCAAAGGAAAGATCCTGGAATACACCAAGAAGCTGGGCTTAGGCATCGGCATCATCGGCCTGTTCAATATCCAGTTTATCGTCGACAAAAACGAAGACGTCTATGTCATCGAAGTCAATCCGCGTTCTTCCAGAACCGTACCGTTCCTGTCCAAGGCGACCGGCTTCCCGTTAGCGGATATTGCCACGGAAGTCATTTTAGGCAAGAGCTTAAAGGAACAGGGCATCTTCGACCTGTACATCGAAGAAAAGAAGCGCTACTACGTCAAGGTCCCTGTATTCTCTTTCAATAAGATCAAGGGACTGGATGCCTATCTTTCCCCGGAAATGAAATCGACGGGTGAAGCGATCGGCTACGACGACAAGCTCAACCGTGCTTTATATAAGGCCTTACAGGCCTCGGGCATGCATCTGAGGAACTACGGTACGGTCTTTGTGACCATTGCCGATTCCGATAAGGATGAAGCGCTGCCTTTGATCCGCCGTTTCTATGACCTGGGCTTCAACATCGAAGCGACCCGCGGCACTGCCCGTTTCTTGAAAGAAAACGGCATCCGCACCAGGATCTTACAGAAGCTTTCGGTCAACGACGACATCCGCAACTCGATCTCCCAGGGCCACGTAGCCTACGTCATCAATACCAGAGATGTGGCATCGGAAGATGAACTCAACGACGGCGTGGCGATCCGTTTACTGGCGATCGAAAATGATACCAACATCTTCACCTCCCTGGATACCGTCAAGGCGTTGCTGGATGTACTGGAAGAGATCACCCTGAAGGTCTCGGTCATCAACGCGTGAGGTTTTCATGGAAGAGAAGATCTTTACGATAATTGAAAATAAACTGATCGCCCGCAACACGTATCAAATGAAGATCAGACCGGGCCAGTTCGTCAATGTGAAACTGGAAGGTTTTTTCCTGCGCCGGCCGATCTCCGTCTGCAACGTCGAAGGTGATGTGCTGACTTTGATCTATAAGAAAGTCGGAAGCGGCACGGAAGTTCTTTCTCAAATGGAAGAAGGAAAGCTCAATGTATTAAGCGGCTTGGGCAATGGCTATGACCTGTCTATGAGCGGTGACAAACCGCTGCTGATCGGCGGCGGTGTGGGTGTACCGCCCCTCTATTTCCTGGCCAGAGGTTTAAGGAAAGAAGGAAAGAAAATTACCGTCATTCTGGGTTTCAATACAAAGGATGAAATCTTCATGAAGGAAGATTTTGAACAGCTGGGCTGTCAGGTGATCATCACCACCGTGGATGGCTCGGAAGGTCATAAGGGTTTTGTCACCGATGTCATGGAAGATCTGGACTACAGTTATTTCTATACCTGCGGACCGCTGCCGATGTTGAAGGCGGTCTATGCAAAGACAAAGAGCGAAGGCCAGTTTTCTTTGGAAGAGCGCATGGGCTGCGGCTTTGGTGCCTGCATGGGCTGTACGATCAAGGTCAAGGGCGGCTACAAGCGCGTCTGCAAGGAGGGCCCGGTTTTTGTGAAGGAGGAACTGCCATGGCAAGAATAAAAACTTCTTTGTGCGGTATCGAACTGGACAATCCGATCATTCCGGCCAGCGGCACCTTCGGCTATGGCTATGAATTCGCCGACCTCTACGATATCGATATTCTCGGTTCCCTGTCTTTCAAGACGACGACTCTGGAAAACCGCTTTGGCAATCCGACACCGCGCATCGCGGAAACAAGCAGCGGCATGTTGAATGCCATCGGTTTGCAGAATCCGGGCGTGGATAAAGTTATCAGGGAAGAACTGCCGAAATTAAGAAGTTGTTTCCATAAGCCGATCATGGCCAACATCAGCGGTTTTTCGATCGAAGAATATCAGGAAGTGGCCGGAAGATTGGATAAGGAAGAACAGATCGCTTTTATTGAGGTCAATGTCAGCTGTCCGAATGTCTCCGGCGGCGGCATCCATTTCGGTTCTGATCCGCAAATGGCCAGGAAGGTGACGGAAGCGATCAAGGAGGTTACAAGTAAACCGATCCTTATCAAACTTTCGCCGAATGTCACCGACATCGTTTCGATCGCCAAAGCCTGTGAAGAGGGCGGTGCCGATGGATTGAGCCTGATCAATACGCTGATCGGCATGCGGATCGATATCCGAAAAAGAAGACCGATCCTGGCCAACAAGACCGGAGGTCTCAGCGGTCCGGCCATCTTCCCGGTGGCCGTACGCATGGTCTACCAGGTGGCAAAGGCGGTGAATATTCCGATCGTCGGACTGGGTGGCATAAGTTCCGCGCAAGACGTCGTGGAGATGATGCTGGCGGGGGCGAGCGCAGTGGAAGTCGGTGCTGCCAACTTTGCCGATCCCTTTGTCTGCAAGAAGATCATTGAAGACCTGCCTCATCTGCTGGATGAGCTGGGCGTTGAAGATATCAGAGAAATCATAGGAGGAGCGTTAAATGGGTAGAGATGTAATCGTTGCCTGCGATTTTCCAAGCAAGGAAGAAGTATTGAACTTTCTGGACAAATTCGAAGGCAAAAAGCCGTTTGTGAAGATCGGCATGGAACTGTTCTATGGCGAGGGACCAACGATCGTCAAAGAGATCAAGGCCAGAGGCCATAAGATCTTTCTGGATCTGAAACTCCATGACATCCCTAACACGGTCAGGAAGGCGATGAAAGTCTTAAGCCGTCTGGATGTGGATATGATCAACTGCCATGCGGCAGGCACCAGTGTGATGATGAAGGAAGCCATTGAAGGCTTGAAAAGAGAAGACGGGACCAGACCCTTACTGATCGCGGTCACCCAGCTGACCAGCACCGATCAGGAAGCGATGGAAAAGGATCTGCTGATCGAAAAGCCGATCGATGAAGTCGTCATGCATTATGCCATGGTTGCCAAGCAGGCAGGGCTTGACGGTGTCGTCTGTTCGCCTTTGGAGGCCGGCAAGGTCCATGAAAGCTGCGGCAAAGATTTTGTCACCGTCACCCCGGGCGTTCGTTTTGCGGAAAATGAGAAGGGCGACCAGAAACGGGTCATGACCCCGGCACAGGCCAAAGAGATCGGTTCCGACTACATCGTCGTCGGCCGTCCGATCACGGCAGCCGAAGATCCGGTCGCTGCATATGAGAGAGCTGTAAAGGAGTTTGTTGACTGATGGAAGAAGTAAAGAGAATGATTGCAGAAGATCTGCTGGCGATCAAGGCCGTATTCTTAAGACCGGATGATCCTTTCACCTGGGCAAGCGGCATCAAGTCGCCGATCTATTGTGACAACCGTCTGACCTTGAGTGATGTCAGAGTCAGAGACGATGTGGAAAACAGCTTTGCCAAACTGATCGCAGAGAAATATCCGGAGGCAGAGGTCTTAATGGGCACTTCCACTGCCGGTATCGCTCATGCGGCGATCACCGGTCATCTTATGAAGCTGCCGATGGGCTATGTCCGCTCTTCCAGCAAGGACCATGGCCGCGGCAACCAGATCGAAGGAAAACTGGAAGCAGGCGATAAAGTCGTCGTCGTGGAAGATCTGATCTCGACCGGCGGCAGCGTCATCGAAGTCGTGGAGGCTTTACGCCAGGCCGGTGCGGAAGTGCTGGGCATTGTTTCCATCTTCACCTATGGCATGAAAAAGGGTTTGGATCGTCTGAAAGAAGCCAATATTGAAAACACTTCGCTTTGCGATCTGGATGCCTTATTGAAGGTCGCTGTGGAAAGCGGCTATATCAGAAGGGACGACGAGGCAAAGATCCTGGCGTTCCGTGACAACCCGAGTGATGAAAGCTGGATCGGATAGCTTATGAGACATCTGATCGATATCCTGGATCTGTCAAAAGAAGAGATCGATGAACTGATCACGGTCGCCGATGACATCATTGCCGATCCGAAAAAATACAACGAAGCATGCAAGCACAAGATCCTGGCGACGCTGTTTTTTGAACCGTCAACGCGTACCAGACTGTCCTTTGAAAGTGCGATGCTTTCTCTTGGCGGGGAAGTCTTAGGTTTTTCGGAAGCCCAGTCTTCTTCGACTTCCAAAGGCGAGAGCGTTGCCGATACGATCCGTACCGTGTCCTGCTACTGCGACATCATCGCGATGCGCCATCCTAAAGAGGGTGCTCCCTTTGTCGCTTCGAGAGTCTCACAGGTGCCGATCATCAATGCCGGAGACGGCGGTCACAACCACCCGACCCAGACATTGACCGACCTATTGACCATACATCGTCAGAAGGGCCGCTTCGATGATCTGACCATCGGCATGTGCGGCGACCTGAAATTCGGCCGCACCGTCCATTCTCTGATCGCTGCCTTATCGCGCTACAAGAACATCAAGATCGTCCTGATCTCGCCAGACGAGTTGAAGCTTCCTTCCTACATCAAGAAGGATGTCATGGATGCCAACGGCATGAGCTACTATGAGACCGCGGATCTGGAAGAAAAGATGGCGAATCTCGACATCCTGTATATGACCCGCGTGCAGAGGGAACGTTTCTTCAACGAAGAAGATTACCTGCGTTTAAAGGACAGCTATATCCTGACGCCGGAGAAGCTGAAGAATGCCAGAGAGGATCTCAGCATCATGCATCCGCTGCCTCGTGTCAACGAGATCGCGACAAGTGTCGATGATGATCCGCGGGCGCACTATTTCCTTCAGGTGAAAAACGGCCGCTTCATCCGTATGGCCCTCATACTGAAGCTGCTCAAGGAGGCTGAAAATGAACATTGATTCGATCGTAAACGGCGTGGTCATTGACCACATCAGTGCCGGCAAGGCGATGCGCTTATACGAACTGCTGGGTTTGGAGAAACTGGATTGTTCGGTGGCCATCATCAAGAACGTCAATTCCAACCGCATGGGCAAGAAGGACATCATCAAGATCGATGCCGATGTGCCGATCGACTTTGACCTGATCGGTTATGTCGATCCGGATGTGACGATCAACTTCATACGCGACGAAAAGCTGGTGGAGAAAAAGACCGTCACGCTGCCCAAGGAACTGAAGAATGTCCTGTATTGCAAGAATCCCCGCTGCATCACTTCGGTGGAAAGAGGCCTCGATCACATCTTCAAGCTGACCGATGCCAAAAACAAGGTCTACCGCTGCATCTATTGCGAGACCAGGGCGGAATAAGAACGAATAGTCTAAAGAATGATGTGTTTCTGATTGAAACCATCATTTTTTTGATAGAATTTTAAGTGAAGATGAGTGAAAGAAAAGACAGAAATAATAAACTGATCGTCAGCTTTTTCGGATCTTTTTCGATGAGCTACAATGGGCGGACCATTACCGACAAGGCCAAGAACAGTGAAAATCAGTTCAACTATCTGATGCAGCTGATCACCCATTTCCCCGATCAGGGCGTCAATAAGAACACATTGATCAATGCGCTGTTTTCCAATCGTGATCTGGTCGATCCCAATCATGCCATTCACTCCGTCATGTACAACGCCAAGAAACGTCTGGAGTCCTATGGCCTTCCGAAGGTGAATTACTTTGTGGCAAAGGAAGGAAAGTATTACTGGACAAAAGAAATCGAGATCATCGAGGATGTAAAAGAATTTGAGGAACTGATCAAAGAAGCTTCCTTAAAGGAAGACGATGATGAAAAGATCGAGCTTCTGCAGGAAGCGGTCTATCTTTACCAGGGCGATTTCCTGGAACGGCAGATCGGCTTGAACTGGATCACCAGAGAAAACTGGCGCTGCCGCAAACTCTTTGCGGAAACGGTCAATACCCTGGCAAAACTCTTAAAAGAAAACGGCCGTTACGAGATGCTGGAACGTCTGGGTCTCTATGCGGCAAGAATACAGCCGTTCTCCGATTGGGAGACGCTGACGATGGAAGCCTTCATCTCCATGGGCAAGACCGAAGCGGCTTACCAGCTCTTTGATGATACGATCGATCTTTATCTGCACCAGCAGGGCATCAAGCCTTCCAACCGCATGTTTGATCTGATCACCAAGCTGGGCGAACAGTTCGAGCACTCCTTCAGTTCCTTGATGGAGATACAGGACCATCTCAAGGAGAACGAAGAGACCAGAGGCGGTTACCTCTGTTCCTACCCGGTCTTTCACGGCATCTATCAGGCGATCACCCGTATCGCTGAAAGAAGCGGCCAGACCATCTATCTGATGTTATGTACGATCGTCGACACCAAGGGCAATATCCTGACCAAGGGAGAGAAGCTGGAAGAACTCTCGCCCCGTCTGGAAGAGGCCATCCGCACGACGATCCGTCGTTCCGATATCATGAATAAATACAACAAAGGCCAATATCTGGTCTTACTGATGAATACGACAATGGAAAACTGTGAGATCATCCAGAAACGTATCGATCAGAAATTCATGATCAACCGTCAGCGCATTTCGATACGCTACTATGTCAATCCGCTCTGGTAGGTGATGTATGAGAAAGAGTCAGCAGTATTTAGGCATACCCAATGCGGTCATGTTGTGTATCGATGCGTATGATCTTGGACCAAAGGGAAGGTTCTACCATCACTTTGCCAAGGATCCGGTAACTTATGAAGGGGAGATCGACCTTCTGTTGAAAATGGAGAGTCTCTACGACGATCTGCGTTTCCCGTTCCCGGGCAACAACGAGAGACATTTTAAGGAAAGGGAAGTGGTCTATATGGAAAAAGAAATGAATAAGGTCCTTGAAGATGATGAGATCCTGGATATGCACGGCGATCTGGGCACCTTTATCATCCGCGTGCAGCACCGCCAGAATTCCTCCTGGCAGGGACGCATCACCTGGGTGGAAGAAGACAAGACCCTTTATTTCCGTTCGGTCTGGGAGATGATGAAGCTGATCGAAGAGGCAATGGAAGAACACAAGGAAGAAGAAAACAAAGCGCCTTCCTGGAAGGAATAGTTCATATCCGTGAATGAAATCCTTCATGGTACGGCAATAGAATAAGTTATGATTAAAGACCAGTTGTTGAGTAAAAACGGAACAGCAACCATGATTCTGTCGAGGGAACTTTTGAAATACGCCATTGGTGATCGCATTCCAACGATTACAGAGTTCTCTAAAAAAATGTCTTTAGCCAGAGGAACCGTACAAAATGCTTTGAAGAACTTGATCGGCGCCAAAGCCATTGTTGTAAAACCAAAAGGACATTTAGGTTCCTATCTCTCGGATAAAAATACGGCAACTCTAATGGAATATGCGGGAATTGGTTCCCTTGTTGGCACAATGCCACTTCCTTATTCCAAACGTTATGAGGGACTGGCTTCTGGCATCATCATTTCAGCAGAAAAGCAGAAAATCGCTGAAGTCAATCTTGCGTATATGCGTGGCTCAAAAAACAGGATGTCGATGGTCGTTAACGGAAGATATGATTTTGCAATCGTTTCACGCTTCGCTGCTAAAGAATATATTGAAAATAACGGACAGCTGGAAATTATCATGGGCTTTGGTCCGTTGTCCTATCTCAACAAGCACGTGCTTATGCTGCACGACGAGACAAAGGACAGAGTCGAAGATGGAATGAGGATCGGTGTTGATGACACTTCCTTTGATCAGAAGGAATTGACTAAAATTGCCTGCGGCAGCAGGAAAGTGGAATACATACCGATTGAATATACCAGGACCATCGAAGCCATCAAGAACGGCGAAGTTGATGCAATGGTTATGAATATCGATGAAGTTCTGGATAAAAATGTCGATATACATTATGCAGCTATTGAAGGCTATGATATCGACAATACAGAAGCTGTTGTTCTGATCTCAAAAGGAAGAGAAGAGATCGGTTTTCTGTTGAAAGAAATTCTTGATGTTGACGCAGTTTTGCAGGTCCAGAAGGAAGTCATGGAGGGAAAACTCGTTCCAAGATACTAAAAATCATCCTTTTTTAAAGCGGTCTGTTTACATTGTGATTAGACAAGAGTAAAATAATAAGTAGTTGAAAATACAAAATTTTGGATATTCATATGAAGAACAATGTTAAGTGTTATCGCTGCGGCAAGGAGTACGAGTTCACTTATAAGAATGTGAGTGAAATTATTTCCTGTAGTCATTGCCATCAGCAGATGTGTTTTACAAAAGAAACAAAGAAGCACTTAAAACTCATCCGTTACATATTTGTTTTTCTTATCTGTTTGGCGATTGCTTTCGGAATGAGCCGAGTCTCAAAAAATGATTATGTTGTGATGCTGG
>CADAHV010000072.1:0-13053 GCA_902787775.1 uncultured Erysipelotrichaceae bacterium
TTCTGGATAAACATCTGCAAAGAAATTATCATCCCTATGTGAAGCAAAGGCTCTGGGAATATGCGACAGGTCTCGCAAAGGGGGAGGTACAATAATGCCAAACATTTGCGAGTTCACGATGAAGATCGTCGGCAGAGAGAAGGAAAACGTCGAAAAACTGGTTCACTATCTGGATAACACCTATTGCTATGTCACAGACGCGGCCAGCCACGATTTGAATGAAGAGGATAGGAAAAAATATCCTTTTTGTTTTTCCGAAGGTGACTGGAAACTTTACGCCAAGGCGGAGAAGCATTTCTATCGTGTTTTTGAGGTCTATTCGGGTGATATCGAGCCGGTTGATGACAACTGGGAAACCGTCCTTTTCGGAAACTATGCATGGTCTGTTGCTTGCTGCATGATCGACGGCCCTTCATCCTACTACGCTTCCAACAGGGATTAGCCTTTGTGGGAGCATGCAACGACTCTGGAAAACGTATCAAGAGATCTCGATCTCGATGTTGAGGTCGTTTCCTGTGAGCCGGGGATGACGTTTGCCGAGCACATTCGAATGCTTCGACTATGAAGAATATTGTCTGGACGATCACAAGTCGAAAGATGAAGCAGAAAAAGAGTACGGCATTCGCATAACAGACGCGGAATGGGCTCAAGGAGGGTATATATCTCGCTGCGAGATCAATCCGAATGACCCTGAATGGAGTATCTGACATGGAAGAACGAATTTTCTATATTGTGGAAGATGACGTGGTTCATATTTCCGGCGAACTGCTTTATAACGGGGACGGTCAATTGGAATATCTGGAATATGTAGGGTGCTATGTTCCCATCAAAAACCTTGGTAGGGATGCGATCTGTTATGCCATGGAACAATCCAAGCAATACTACAGCAAGATCACCGAGGAAGAAGGGAAGGCTATTGCCCGTGAATACTTTGCGGGTGAGCCAGGCAGCACGTTGCTATTTTCTGAGGTTAATGCCAAGACCTCACCGGGATACTATGTATCTTTCGGTTTGTATGACGATTGAAATACCGTTTTAATGTTTGATCGTAATGATCTCTGAAGCTGGGCAGCACACGCTGCTCGGCTTTTTTGTATTCAAGTGATTGTATATATTGTATATACATGATATACTATATATGTATTGGAGGTGCTCTATGAAACAAATCTCATTAAGGTTGGAAGAACGTCAATACGACGAGCTCAAGAGTCTTGGTGAAATCTACAATAAAGACTATTCCCAGATCATAAGGGAAGGGATCGATACAATGATCAATAAACTTAAAAATGACCCATGGTATATGGTTCAGAGAATGATGGATAATACACCCGTTATGGATGAGGAAGAGGAAAACGCGATCCTTGAAGAACTGAACTCGCTTTCTAAGGAGGATATGGAAATTGCCGAAACAAGGATCCGTAAGATCTGATTATCTTCAATTTAACTATTCAAAAAAAGCAAGATCTTTTTTTGGCAAGCACGAAGATATCAGAGATATTTTCGAAGACAACATAGAAAATTATTATCTGCACGGACAGACAGACGGCATCGATATAAAAAAGATGTCAGGAAGCAGTAAGTGGATCCGAATGAGAATTGATACCTATAGAGTTATCTATTCAATCGTTAAAAACAGGCTTATCATCGTAGAGATTATGCTCGCCGGAAATAGAGGAGAGATCTACAAACAATTCAATAAACGGTAGGGATATTCACTCGTTGGATATCCCTTTTTCTTGATCTATAATTGCATAAAATAATAATTTCACGCTATTTCGCAATCCTATAAACTCAATATTATTTGACACCATATATGGTGTCATTTATAATAATGATAGGGGTTGTTATGTCTAGGTGGGATAAACTGTTAGATCGAATACTTAATTTATCAAACGATTTGAGATATGAGGAACTGAAGAAGGTGCTTGAATCATACGGATACGAAGAGAATGGTCCAAGAGGCGGAAGCAGCCATCATACATTCAGAAAGAAGGGATGTAATCCGATAACGATTCCGAAGCATGAACCAATCAAGAAAGTGTATGTCGAAATGGTCAGAAATGTGATCGAGGAGAACAACGAAAAATGAGAACGATTGAAGAATATATGAGTTTACCATACAAAATGGAATTGATTCCTGATAGCTACGAAGGCGGCTTTGTAGTTTCTTTTCCTGAGCTTCCCGGTTGTCTGAGCGTTGGAGAAACCGCAGAAGAAGCAATCAGAAATGCCGAAGATGCAAAACTTGCCTGGTTTACAGCAGCTATTGAAGACGGCGTAACTATTAACGAACCTCAGGAACTTGAACAATACTCTGGTCAGTTTAAATTACGTATTCCCAAGAGTCTTCATAAACAGATTGCCCAAAGAGCCAAGAATGAAGGAATCAGCATGAATCAGTACTGCGTTTACCTGTTATCGAAGAATGTATAACGAAATTAGTCTCCGGAAATCGGAGATTTTTTAATAATAGTGATTTCGCATAATGTATCTTATGTGACAAAAATTTGTTTTGACCTGAAAATCATATTTAGCCTTTAAAATAAGGCTTTTTCTTTATTTTATGTCCGATTATAATATCCGAAAAATCGTTATCCTCAATATCATTGAACCCTCCTGAAAGTATATTATTAAGTTACAAGGAGGAAAAATAATATGAAGAAAAATACCGATGATGGTCGGCGGAGCTTTAATAACCATCAAAAGCCTTACGTCAGATCGATATTCAGCCCTATCGCATCAGAGTACGAAAGCTATCTTTATAAAAGAAGCGATAAGAAAGAAAAAGAGATCCGGACAAGGCTTCATAATGTCTGCAGATTTCTGAAAGAAGTTGAAAAACAAGGAATTACCGATCTTAACGGCATAACTTCTGCACTGATTTTAAAGCTATATGAAGAGGACGGATATCGCGACTGGTTCACCATCTCTATCAGAGCATTTTTGAAATATGCCTTTTTTCATTCCTTAATAGCCAAAGACCTTTCTGAAGCAATTCCGAAAACAAAGCATTATGAACCGGCTCCTGTGATTTACGAACCGGAAGAAATTGAAATGATGGCCAGTTCGATAAATCGCAGAAGTGAAAGTGGAATAAGAGATTACGCTATATTTGCCCTGATAAGAACCTACGCTTTAAGAGCAAGCGATATTGTGAATCTCAGAGTGAGCGATGTCGACTTTATACACAAAAGGATTTCCTTGGTTCAGGATAAGACCAACGAATATGTTCAATTCAAACTAACCGATGATGTATCACAAGCCCTTGATGATTATATTCATAATGTCAGATACGGCTCGGATGATCATCTTTTTTTATCCGTTTATAAGCCTATAAAGCCCTTACTGGCAGATTCAGTAAACTCAATAATCTCGGATATCATCATGGCTTCAGGTGTTGACATCAAAGGTAGGAAACACGGCCCGCACTCAATCAGGGCATCAAGAGCCACGGAATTATTAGAGCTTGGTGCTTCACTTCCAGAAATATCGGCATATTTGGGCCATAGAAGCAGCGTCAGTGCTGTTCATTATCTGAAGATGAGCCCGGATATCTTGAGAAAATGCGCTTTACCTGTTCCAGAAATCGCAACTGTGCCAATGAAATCCTTTCTTAACGGAGGCGCATTATGAAAAAACGGTATGTTTTCAAAAGCATTCTCGCAAGCAAGATGAAAAATTATCTTACTTTCAGAAGAAAACAGGGATACAAAACAGATGAACTGAACAGGGTTCTGTTCAATCTCGATGAATATCTCGTTTCTCAGAATATCGATTCCTTTCCGATCGGATATGAAACGATTGAAAACTGGGTCAATCAGAATGCGGAAAGAATCTCGAATAGATCTCTCTGCGCCTATATTTCGCACTATAAAGGCTTCAGAGATTACTTGTCCTTGTATAATATCGATCTCATTGATATTGAAGCACCGCTGTTTAAAAGCAATTACGAAGCTTATGTGTTTTCCGAAGAAGAAATCAATTCACTGATCGACACAGCCGAAGCTCTTTACTGCGAGACAAAGAAGGATTATTGGGCGATCTTCGCGATTCTGATCAGACTTTTATACTGCACCGGACTTCGAATTTCCGAAGCACTGAATCTGACTGTAGATGATGTGGATCTTGAGAAAAACATCATTACAGTTCAATCCTCCAAAGACGATAAAGGAAGGATCGTTCCTTTTGAAAGCAGTCTTGGAGAGATTCTTCAGCTTTACATTTCAAATTGCCTGAAATCCGAATGGCTTTTTTCAGCAAGAAAAAACAAGCCTTATTCGCCCAGACGTGCACAGCAGTTATTTGAGCAGCTTTTAAAAACATCCGGGATTAAAGAAAAAATGCCTGAAAGCAACTCCCCGAAAGGGTACAGTGTGCACTGTTTAAGACACACATTCGCAGTTCATTCATTTCGCAGAATGACCAATAGTGGAATGGATATGTATGATCAGATGCCTGTTTTATCGGTTTATATGGGCCATAAAAACATTTTAGGTACGGAGCTCTATATTCACAGCGCTCAGGCAAGTGATGATGACATTATGAAACTCATGAACGATTTCAATCAGGGGTTATTCCCGGAGGTTTAAGAAATGAAAACTACACAGTTTAATAATCAGTTGAGTAAATACTTTGCGGAATTTCTCCCTCAGATCAGGCAATGTTCACCCAAAACAATAGAAAGCTACAGTGATTCCTTTATATCTTTATTCTCGTTTTTTGACGAAAAGAAAGGAATAAAATTCAACAATGTCGATTACAAGGACATTAATCCAAAAAACTTGGATGATTATATTCTGTATCTTAGGAAAGAGAAAGGAAACAGTAATTCGACGATCGGAGTGCGTATCAGTGCTTTGGCATCGTTTCTGAAGTATTCTTCTAAAAGGGATATGAAGGCATTATCCGCTTTGAATTCAGTAATTAATTTGAAGCTACCGGCACGAACAAACAAAGAAATCGCATACTTTACAAAGGAAGAGATGTCGCTGCTGCTAAGAATCCCGGATATCCGGAAAGATGTCGGATTCAGGAACAGGGTCTTACTCAGCTTCTTATATGACTCAGGAGCAAGAGCACAGGAAATCTGCGATATCTGCATCAAGGATGTTGTCTCGCTTAATGGAAGAAACCCAAAAGCGAGGCTTAAAGGGAAAGGAAATAAAATTAGAGAGGTTCCGGTCAGTCCTGAAGTAGCAAATCTGTTAAGACACTATCTTAATGATCGAAAAGCGTCTTCCTTTGATGAACCTCTGTTTTTATCTACAAGCAAGGATAAAATGACAACCAAACTGATTTCTCATCTAGTGGATAAAACTGTAAAGGAAGCAAAAGAAGAAAGACCGGATCTATTTGCGTGCGATAAATATTCACCACACAGTTTCAGACATTCGAAAGCAGTACATCTTCTCGAAGCAGGGGTACCATTGATCTATATCAGAAACTTCCTTGGACACGAATCAATTCAGACAACAGAAATTTATGCAAAAGTAACTCAAGGAAACCTCAACCGTATTTTGTCTGAGAAAAAAGCAAACATTTCTATTCCAGCAGAAGAAAAACCACAAAAGGTTAATAAATTTCCGGATTTCTTAGCCGATATCAAATAATATAATCGGACATAAAACGAGGGAAATAGTAGTAAACAAAGGCTTTTTTAAGCACTCTATTTGTATTCATAAAATTGTCGCATAACATACATTATGCGAAATATAATATATAATAAAATTAAAACGCCATCCTGTAATGAATGGCGTCTTTTTCTTTCAATTTGAATCTGATTATTTAACGGATTCCTTTAAAGCCTTTGCCGGTCTGAATGCCGGAGACTTGCTGGCAGCGATCGTGATCTTGTCGTTTCTTGTCTTAACGACGAATTTACCGAAACCAGTGATGTCAGTCGTAACACCGTTTTCTAAACCAGCGGTGATCTCGTCAAATACAGTAGTCAGAACTTCATTTGCTTCTTTTTTAGTGTAGCCGTACTTTTCAACTAACTTTTCGGCTAAGTCTTTTTTAGTGATTTTTTCCATAGTGTTTTTTTACAACCTCCGATGTATATTATATAACTATAAGTACCTTTAATCAACAAAAAAAGCCTTATTTTAAAGGCTTTTTTCATATTTTGTACTATATGGTTGAAGATTCAACATTATATGGTACTGTCTTGTTTTTCCGCCAGCAAATAAAGGATCTTGTACATCTCATTGAGGTCCTTTTTTGTCAGTTTTTTGGCTGCCGCAGCGTTCTTGTGACCGCCGCCGCCATAATGAGCACAGATCTCATTGATGGTATATCCCCTTCTCGAGCGAACCGATACATCGTACAGACCTTCATTTTCAGTCGCAATGGACCAGATATTGAATTCTTTGATCTTGCCGATCTCATCGATATTGATCTTTGCCTCCATATTGGTGACGCCGATCTTATCGAGTTGCTCTTTGGATAAGACGATATAACCGAAATGGCCCTTTACTTTAAGTTTGCTGCGGATCTTGGTCGAATGTTTAAAATAAGCGAGGTCCTTATCCATGACATATTCCACAACCGAAGCGACATCCAGGTTTCCTTTTTTAACCAGTTTTGAAGCAATGCTGAGCGTTTTTGCGCTCGTATTGGTCGTACGGAAATTGATGGTGTCGGCTATGATTCCGGCATACAGATAACGACAGGTATTTTGTGAAATGATCATCCCTTTAAAAGCCGGAGATAGAAACATTTCAGCGATGATCTCGGCGCAGGCTGCCGCTTTCGGATCCACATAATTGATATTGCCGTATTTATCTTCAATCGGATGATGATCGATCTTGATGACAAAAGGCGCGCTGAGGCTTCTTGTGTCGTCGATGCGGTCATGGCTCGATGTATCGACGACGATAGCGAGCGAATTTCTTATGTAGGAATCAGACAGCTTATCGTTGCGCTGAAAGACATCGTAAGTATCTTCACCGGCAATCTTGACTTGTTTTTTCGGAAAATTATCGTGAATAAAACTTTCCAGTGCAATCGCCGAAAACATGCAGTCACCATCCGGTCTGACATGTCTGAAGATGCTGATCTTGTCGTATTCCTGAATTACGGAAAGGATCTCCTTAAACATCTTATAAACCTAAAATTCTGACAGTATCCTTTACGATAGCGAGTTCTTCGTTTGTAGGAACGACGTAAACCTTGACTTTGGAATCAGGCAAAGAGAGTTCTGCTTCGGAATGGCACTTGGAGTTGAGTTCATAATTAACTTTGAGGCCAAGACCTTCTTCCAGTTTCTTGCAGATCATTTCTCTGACTAAAGTAGCATGCTCACCCAAGCCGGCTGTGAATGTTAAGGCATCGACATGACCTAACTGCATGACATATCCGCCAACGACATTGATGACTCTGTTGACGTAGAGGTCATACGTGAGTTTTGCACGTTCATTGCCTTCCTTCATTGCGTTTTCAACATCTCTTGAATCGGAAGAAACGCCAGAAACACCGACCATACCGGACTTCTTGTTCAGATAAGTTTCCATCTCATCCGGTGTGCAGTTGAGTTTCTTAGCCATGAAGTAAACAACGGTCGGGTCAATATCACCACATCTGGTACCCATCATGATGCCGCCTAACGGAGAAAGGCCCATGGAAGTGTTGATACACTTGCCGCCCTTGATTGCGGTAATTGAAGCACCGGAGCCTAAGTGTAAAGTGATCAGGTTAAGATCCTTGATATCTTTGCCCATGATCTCGGCAGTTCTGTTGGCAACGAACTTATGAGAGGTACCGTGAGCACCATATCTTCTTACCTTGTAATCGGTATACCATTCATAAGGTACCGGGAACAGGAAGGAATCCGGTTCCATGGTCTGATGGAAGGCTGTATCGAAGACGAAGACATGTTCGATGTTAGGAAGAGCTTTCTTGAAAGCTTCGTAACAAGTCAAATGCGCAGCGTTGTGTAACGGTGCGATATCGATCAGTTCGCGAACTCTGGAAACAACATAATCGTCAACTTTGACAGAATCATTGAAGTACGGTCCGCCCTGGACGATACGGTGTCCGGCAGCCTTGATCTCATCAAGAGATTCAACGATTCCATAGTTGATCAATGCATCCAGAAGCAAGTCAACAGCGACCTGGTGATTTGGTACCGGTACATCTTTGGAAATTCTTTCACCATTTACGTTGATTCCGAAAATGCCCATCGGTAAGCCGATTCTTTCAACGTTGCCGCTTGTGAGCACTTTGCCTTCAGGCATTTCAAACAACTGGAATTTGAGTGATGAACTGCCTGAGTTTACAGCCATGATTTTTGTCATAATGTTCTCCCTATCTTATTTTTTCTATTTTTTTGACAAATGAATCTAGTAATTCATTGTTTTCCTTTTTCATGTCTTCGATGATCAGATCGAGCTTCTTGTCTTTTTCGATCAGCTTCAAGACTTTCTCATAATCCTTTAACTGTACCAGAGAACGTTTGATCAGATCCTGGACAGCGCTCTTGGAAATCAAATAGTTTTCGGCGATCTCATTCATGGAAAGATCTTCGTTGTAGTATTCATCGAGGATCTCCTGCTGATGCTTAGTCAGCAGTTCGCCGTAATAGTCCAACAAAAGGCCATTGTATTCGCGATCACTTGGCATGACGCAATTCTCCTATGATGGAATCCAGATACATGTCGAAATCGAAGTCCTGCAGATCATCGATCCCCTCACCTACTGTGATGAATCTTACCGGGACACCGGTAATATTCTTGATGGCGATGATGATACCGCCCTTGGATGTGCCATCCATCTTGGTCAGGATGATGCCGTTGAGATCGGTAATCTCGTTGAACAGTTCGGCTTGTGAAAGACCGTTTTGTCCGGTATTGGCATCAAGGACCAGCCACGTATTATGCGGTGCACCCTTGATTTCCTTGCCGATGACCCGATGCATCTTTTCCAGTTCGGCCATCAGATTGACTTTGTTCTGAAGGCGGCCGGCCGTATCACAGATCAGATAGTCAATATTGTTGGCTTTGGCATATCTGCATCCTTCAACTAAAACGGAGCTTGGATCCTGATTGTCTTTACCTGTGATGCAAGGTACATTCAGACGGTCTGCCCACTGTTTGAGCTGCTCGGTTGCTCCGGCACGGAAGGTATCGGCTGCAACCATGGCAACTGTTTTCCCTTCGGCCTGATATCTTGCAGCGAGCTTGGCGCAGGTTGAAGTCTTTCCCGAACCGTTGACACCGACCATCAGAATGACTGTCGGTCCGTCTTCATTGATGACGATCTCCTCATCCGGTTTTTCATAGTAGATCTCTTTAAATGTCTGGCCAAGGAAATTCATGATGTCTTTGGCAAACAGATAGTAGTAATTGGAACAGATCTCAAAGAAACGGTCACAGATCTTTTCAGAAGTGCGGTAACCGATGTCCGCTTCAATCAGCGTGACCATCAATTGTTCCATGAAGTCTTCTTTGTTCTGTTTCTTATTTTCCGTGACAAACTTCAGTTTCTTGCCTAAAGAATCGTTTGTCTTGGCAAAGCCGTGAAGATACTTGTTTTTATCTTTTGAAAACAGTCCCATTATGCAACGGCACCTGCCTTTTCTTCCGGTTCCGCCATCTCGATCGCATCGACCAGTTTGACCTTTAACATCTGGGAAACTCCCCTCTTCTGCATGGTGACACCAAATAAGGAGTCGCACTGTTCCATGGTGCCCGGTCTGTGGGTGATGATGATGAACTGTGAACGGTCCGCAAATTCTTTGCAGTACTTGGCAAAACGTTCAACGTTGGCAACATCCAGTGCCGATTCGATCTCATCGAAGACGATCAACGGCTGAGGCCTGATCTTCAAGATTGTGAACAATACACAGATCGCGATTAAAGACTTCTCACCGCCCGAGAACAAGCGGATCGATTTGACCGCTTTTCCTGGAGGCTGAACATCGATATCGATGCCGGTATTCAGGATATCGCTTGGATCTTCCAGAACCAGTCTGGCTTTGCCGCCGCCGAATAATTTGGCGAAGGTTGCCGGAAGTTCGGCATTGATCGCATTGAAGGTCGCTTCAAACTGCGTCTTCATGATCTCATCCATCTCATCAATGGCGGCCAGGATCTTATCTCTGGACTCGATGAGGTCATCGTAGTTCTTCTTTAAGAATTCGTAGCGTTCATTGACTTCTTCGAATTCTTCCGGTGCAGACATATTGACATTGCCCAGATCCTGGATGTCTCTTCTCAATGACGCAACTTCTTCCTTGGCGGTTTCATCAATTTCGATGTTGTTGTTTTCCAAGGCGTATTCAAAGGTCATCTGGTATTCCGATGCCAGACGATTCAGATTGTTTTCTAATTTGGTTTCTAAAACAGCCTTGCTGGTATTGACGTTGGCAATGCCGTTTCTGGTTTCATCGAGCTGTCTGCGGATCTGACGGATCTGCTGTTCCTTACGATCGATCTCAGCAGAAAGCTTCATGCGCTCATCTCTTCTTAATTTCAAAGAAGTCGACAGTTCATCTTTTGCCGCATAGTTTTCCGACAGTTTGGCAATGACCGTATCGGTGATGCTTTCCTGATGATTCATCGGAGCGATCGATTCAAAGTCCGCTCTGAGCTTTTCATATTTGGCACGCTTGGTATCAACGATCGGTTCCAAAGTTGCCATCGCAATACGCTTTTCCGTGATCTGCTTGTCAAAGGCTTCTTTCTGTGCGCTTAAGAGATTGAAATTCTTAATTGCCAGATCATTGTCCGCCTTATAGGAAACCAGGTCATTCTGGATACGGTTGAGTTCGGACTGGGCGGTGATCAAAGAGATCTCGTTCTTGACCTTGCCGCCGGTCATGGAACCGCCTTTATGGACAACTTCGCCATCCAGCGTGACGATCTTGTAACCGTATTTCAATAATGCAGAAAGATTATTGGCGTTTTCAAGGGTATCAGCAACCAGGACATTGCCTAATAATGATGCCTTGACAGGTTCAAAGATATCTTCGCAGCTGCAGAAATCATAAGCTGTGCCCAGATATCCGTTCGTGTTGTCACAGATGACTTCATCTTCATAGCGGATCATATGCGGCTTGCAGACGGTCAACGGCAGGAAGGTAGCTCTGCCTGAACGGTTGCGCTTTAAGAAGTCAATGGCCTTTCTGGCTGCTTCTTCGTCCTTGGTGATGATGTGATAAACACTGCCAGCTAAAGCAGTGGCAATCGCCTCTTCATAGCCTTCATCCGGATGGATTTCCTGACCGATGACGCCTAAAATGCCATAGAAGGAATTCTTATGCGCCATGATCGATTTGACACCGGACTGGTTTGCGGAAGAGAACGGATCGGAAATGACATTCTTAAGCACTTCCATACGGTTGTTCATACGGTTTAAGACATTGGAAGTTTCATCCTTCTTCAAGGAGGCTTCCGCCAGATCCATGGCCGTATTTTCCAGATTCGTATTGAGCATCTCAATGTCGGCTTTTAATTTGTTGAGACGATCCAGACGGTCATCGTATTCAAATTTCGCTTCATTGATATAGGATTCCATCTCTTTCAGCTTCTCTTCGGAAGAACCCATCTCAATCGCGTATTTACGTTTTTCGTCGATCTCGATCTTTCTTGCTTCCAGCGTCTGGATCTCGTTGATGACCTGCATCAGCTTTTCCTGCGTGGAATTGATCTGACGGTCATATTCCTTTAAGCGGTTTTTGGACTCAAGGGTGGAATTCTCATGAACCTGAATGGTTGTTTCATGCATGGCCATCGCCGTTTCCAGATCAAAGAGGGACTTTTCCAGTTCGCTCTTCTGCAGATTGAGATTCTGAATATCGTTGACCAAAACAGCAACTTCGATCTGTTCGAGTCTCGCCTTCTTTTCCCTGTAGATCTCGGCTTTCTTGGCTTGCCTTCTTAACGGTGAAACCTGGCGTTCCAGTTCGCTTAAGATGTCATAGGTACGATCCAGGTTTTCTTTGGTACGTTCGAGCTTGTTTAAAGACTCGATCTTTCTTTTCTTGTATTTGGAAACACCGGCAGCATCTTCAAAAATCTCACGGCGGTCATATGGTTTTGCCTCAGCAAAACTCAAGACATTGCCCTGTGAGATCATTGACAGTGAATTCTTGCCTAAACCGGTATCCATGATCAGATCGAGGATATCCTTGTAACGCACATTTTTCTTATTGATCAGGTATTCTGCATCCTGATCATCGTTATAGATTCTTCTGGTGAGCTCGATCTCGTCAAGATCGGAGTTCAGCATGTGTTGGGAATTATCAAAAACCAGCGTAACTTCCGCCATATTCATCGGTTTTCTCTCTTCCGTTCCGGCGAAGATGATATCGGTCATCTTTTCACCGCGAAGAGATTTGACGGACTGTTCGCCTAAGACCCAGCGGATGGCATCGGAAATATTGGATTTGCCGCATCCGTTCGGTCCGACGATTCCGGTAATCGGATCGTCAAAATTGATGACTATATTATCAGCAAAGGATTTAAACCCATGCATTTCTATCCGTTTAAGAAACATTAAATCTCCTTTTTTACTAAAACATTATAACAGATTTAACCAAGCCAAAAAAGCCGTAAAATCCGCCTGAAAACGCTTCTAATGACAATTCCTAGAAGAGCTTGACCTGAAACGAAGAATAGGAAGGGTTTTCAGGATTTAAGGATACGTTTTCTTCGATCAATTCTGTGATCCTGCCGTGTTTTTGAATGCGGTAAACATTCTTGTTTTCCTTCAGATAATAGGTCTTATCATCGTGGATGTAATCCTTGAACGGATCGGACTTCAGATACATCAAAACGCGATCCCCTGATGTAAAGACAAACGGACGGATCTCTTCGTTGTTTCTTTCTTTATAAGCGTTGATCAGATCGATGATCTGTTCTTCCTTGAGTTCACTGGAAAGGATGATGTGATCAAAGCCAAGGTTCTTCAGGAATTCATAGGCATAGGAATTGGATGTATTCAACGTGTAATAGGCAATCTTATGATCATAGTCTTTCAAAAGACCGCCGAATTCACAAACCACCGCATTTTTGTTTTTAGTATATGAAGAATCCGTATTGATGACGTAGTTGA
>CADAHV010000073.1:0-7894 GCA_902787775.1 uncultured Erysipelotrichaceae bacterium
GCCTTAAAAGCCATGTCCTATGGCCATACCTATATGGAAGCCCCGGGCGACCATGAATGGCCCTACTGGGACAAGGCGATCCAATATGCCATCCGCTTCTTTTTACGGATGGACCTCAACGAAACCATACTTTACTAAAGGAGAAAAGATATGTATAAAGCAGAAAAATGGAAAGAAACACTAGGTCCGTGCCTTCGCAATTTTGATGAAGAATGGACCCGTTCTTCGATCAACGGCGCCCTGGCTTTGCGGCCGCAGATCGAAAAGATCATCGATCAGATCTGGGAAAACGATTTTGATTCGATCTTCTTCATGGGCATCGGCGGTACCTGGGCAAGTGCCATGCAGGTGGAAGTCTACATGCGGGGAAAATCCTCCCTGCCGGTCTACGTCGACAATGCCGCAGAATTCCTCACCACCGGCAATAAGAAGTTCACTGCCAACTCTGTTTTGATCTATTCCTCCGTTTCCGGCAACACCAAGGAGATGGTGGAACTGGTCAAAAAAGTCAAAGAGATGGGTGCCAGGGTCTTCGCCTTTATCGACACGCCGGATTCCACCCTCACCAGACCGGAATACCAGGACTACCTCGTCCTTTACAAGATGAATGAACAGCTCAAATTCTATATGGTCGCCAATTACCTGATGTACAAGAACGGCGAATTCCCGGAATACGAGCGCTACAACCAAGAGATGGAAACCTCTCTGGCAAATGCCCTGATCGACGTAGAGAAAGAGGCTGACGCCTGGGCCTACGACTACGCCCAGAAGAAATGTGCCTTCTTGAAGGAACATCCGGATCTGCCGCACTACTTCATCGGCTGCGGCAACCAGTATGGAGCCACCTACTCCTATGCGATGTGCTACTGGGAGGAACAGATGTGGATACGCACCAAATCCATCTCAGCACCGGAATTCTTCCACGGCATGCAGGAGATCATCGTTGCCGACACACCGGTCACTCTCTTTATCGGGGAAGACGAACAGCGTCCTTTGGCAGAACGCGTTGCCCGCTTCTTACCGAAAGTCAACAGCAATTACACGATCATCGACACCAAGGAATTTGAATTAAAAGGCATATCACCTGAATTCCGCGGCTCGATCTCCCATCATGTCATGCGCAGCGTCAACGCCAGAGTCGATGCCTATATGGAACTCTTCTTAAGACATCCGCTCTCCATCCGCCGCTACTATCGCCAGTTCGATTACTAGAAAAGAGGAAAATGACTATGCTTTGGATTGAAGAACTGTTTCAGGTAAAAAAACCGATCATTGCCATGCTGCACCTGGATCCCCTGCCGGGTGATCCGATGTGGAAGTACGGCATGAATATGGAAGATGTGGTGGAAGATGCCAGAAAAGATTTACACGCGTTACAGGACGGCGGTGTTGACGGCATCATCTTCTCCAATGAATTCTCCTTCCCTTATCAGCGCAACATGGACCGCAATACGGTTGCCGCCATGGCCTACGTCATCGGCAATCTCAAATCGGAAATCAAAGTGCCTTTCGGCGTCGATGCAATCTCCGACGGCATCGCCTGCCTGGAGCTGGCAGCCGGTGTCAATGCTTCCTATGTGCGCGGCACCTTCTCCGGAGTCTACGTCGGTGACGGCGGTTTCTACAACAACGATTTCTCTGAGGTCATCCGCCGCAAGTATGCCTTACACCTCGATGATCTCAAGATGTTATACTTCATCAACCCGGAATCTGACCGCTCTCTGGATCCGCGTCCTTTGAAAGACATCGCCAAGACGACCATCGCCAAGGCCGCCCCGGATGGCTTGTGCATCTCTGCCAATGCGGCCGGCCAGGATGTCGATGATGAACTCATACAGTCTGTCAAGGAGTACAATCCCAACGTCGTCGTCTTATGCAACACCGGCTGCCGTGTCGACACGATCCGGCGCAAACTGGCCTATGCCGATGCCGCAGTTGTCGGCACGACCTTCAAGAAAGACGGTGTCTTTGAAAACCACGTCGATGTAAATCGCGTGAAAGAATTCATGGACGTCGTCAAACAGCTTCGAAGTGAATTATAGAGGTGAGAAAAATGAAAGTTGCGGAAATCGGCGATAACTGCATCGACCTCTATGAACGTTTAGGAAAAAAGTATCCGACCGGCAACGTCGTCGACACCGGTGTCAATCTCAAGAAGCTTGGCATCGATGTCTCCATCATCTCCACCACCGGCACGGATGAAAACGGCAAATGGATGATCGAATCCCTGAAAAAGGAAGGACTCGACATCTCCCATTTGAAAGTCAAGGAAGGCACGACCGCCATCACCTATATGGACATGGACGGAAACGAGCGCATCCACGGCGATTACGTGGAAGGCGTTCTGGAAAACATCGAATTTGATGAAGAAGATGTCCGTTTTGCCTGTACACACGATCTGGTCCACAGCGCTTTCTGGGGCAAGGCCGAAAAGGTATTGCCTGAGATTGCTGCCTCCAATACCCCGATCGCCTTTGACTATGCCGATCGATTGGATGCGCCGCTCGTGGAAGAAACCCTTCCCTATATCAGCTACGGTTTCTTCTCCTATCACAGCGGACGCGACAGCTACATCGAAGACTATCTGAAAGATAAAGTGAACAGAGGCATGAAGATTGCCATCGCCACCTTTGGCGAAAATGGCTCCCTGGCCTATGACAAAGACGGTTTCCACGAAGGCCACGTTGTCAAAGCCGAAAGAGTCGTCAACACGATCGGTGCCGGTGACAGCTTCATTGCCGGCTTCTTATATGGCGTATTAAACAAATACAGCGTGGAAGAATGCTTACAAAAGGGCGCAGAGGTTGCCTCACAAGTGGTGGCGGTCTTTGAACCCTGGGTACAGTAGAAAGAAGGATCTCATGAAACTTGGAATGTTTACCAGCGGCTACCAGCGCAATGATCTCGAGCACATCTTCATCGATGCCAAGCGCTTTGGCTATGACTATATCGAATTGTGGGGCGGACGGCCGCATGCCTATGCGCCGGATTTAAAAAACGGCGACATGAAGGAATTGCTTCGTTTAAGAGACAAGTACGGCGTTGAAATACGCGGCTATTGCCCGGAGCACAACGCCTATCCCTACAACTACATGATCGGCTCGGAAGCACAGCGTCAGGATGCCATCGAATACCTCAAACTTTGTTTTGATATGGCCAAGGAAATGGGTGCAGACTACACCCTGATCTCCTCCGGCCATGCCGGCTATGGCGCCGACCACGATCAGATCTGGAACCGTTTAGAGAAAAGCGTAAGAGAATTAGTCGATCACGCCGAAAAGATCGGCATGAAGATCGTCATGGAAGCCTTGACTGTCTACGAATCCAACGTCATCAAAAGCGCCAACGATCTAAAGAAGCTCTTTACGATCATCGATTCGCCAAACCTGGTCGGCATGTGCGATATCGTACCGCCGTATACCCAGCACGAATCGATCATGGACTACTTCGATAAACTCGGTGACAAGATGTACCACCTGCACCTGATCGACGGACGCCACGACTCCGACGACCACGTCATGCCCGGAGAAGGCGAGATCCCATTGCCGGAACTGATCAAGGAACTCAAAGAGATCGACTACGATAAAACAGCGACCATCGAACTGGTCACCGGCTATATCAACGAACCGCGCTTCTACGCCCGAAGAGCGATCGACAATGTACGGGCGATGATGAAAGACGCAGGCTTCTGATATGGTTATCGATATTCACGTCCACCCGGCCTTCTTCGATCCGATCAATGAAGATACAAGGCTGGAAGAGCTTCGCCACAACGAACTCAACCTGCACAATAACGGGACAGCTGCTTTAGCCCACTTCTTCAACAAGATGAAGTGCGCCAAAATCGACCGCTGTGTTCTCTTACCGGAAGACTACAACACTTCCATGAACGGTGTCACCCTGGTCTCCAATAAGGAAGTTGCCCGACTGGTCGAGATGGCGCCGGATAAGTTCATCGGCTTTGCCTCGATCGATCCCAATGATCCAGAATGCCTGGAAAAACTGGAAGAAGCTTTTGAGGTCCTGCATCTGAAAGGCCTCAAGCTGCATCCTTCTCGCCAGCACTTCCATCCAAGTGATAAGAAGATGGACCCGATCTATGACCTGTGCGAGAAGTATGACAAGCCGATCTTATTCCATGCCGGTCTTTCCTTAGAGCCGCACACCACGACCAAAAACTGCCGGCCGATCGATTTTGAAGATCTGGCCAATGAGCGGCCGAATCTGCGCTTCTGCTTAGCCCACTTTGGCTGGCCTTGGTGCAAGGAGACGGCAATGCTGATGCTGAAGTATCCCAATGTCTACACCGATACGTCGGCTTTGTATTTTGACAGCGCCAAAGAATTCTACACGCAGATGCTGACGCAGGATGTGCCGATGACCTGGATCGATCGATCTTTGCGTCATCAGGTGATGTTTGGCACCAATGATCCGCGCTTTGAGATGATCCGCATGTCCAAGGCCATCGAGGAACTGGGTTTCCGCGATTCGACCATCGAACTGATCAAATCCAGAAACGCCATTGACTTTATGCATTACGATCCTGCAGGAGGTGAAAGATGATCGAGATTATACCTCTTCACTACATGACCGATGAATACAACCAGTATCTCATCATCACCAAAGATGTCGAAGAAGCTATTCAGAAATCCAAAATAAAAAACGGCATGGTGACCGTTGAGACAAAACACACCACGACCGGTATTTCCGTCAATGAAGCACTGGAATGTCTGGAAAGTGACATCGATGTCTTTCTTGGCAAACTCGTACCGGAAGATGCTCCGTATTCCCATTGCCACATCCTGCGGGATTATGGTTCCACCGGTGGCAACCCAACGGGTCACATCAAAGCGATGCTGACCGGCAATCATTGCCACTTCCCTTTGATTGATGGAAAACTCGTCAAAGGTTCTGCCCAGGATATCTGGTTCTGCGAATACGACGGTCCTTCCCAAAGGACAGTTAACGTCATCATCCAAGGCGATTAAAAAACTGCTTTCTGTAAGCAGTTTTCTCTTAGTGCATGGATACCGTGAAGGATTGCATATCGCTTCGAATATTGGAGATGGAATGGGCAATGATGACATTGTCCTCGTTGTAGAAATCACACTCCAGATGCATGATCGCCACGCCCTCCGGCACATTCAGCATCTTCCGGGTCTTGGCGGAACCCTTGATGATCCGCAAGGCCTGATTCATTTTCTTAAGTCTTATACCGTAAAACGAGAGGATATCGCGGAAAGTAAAGACCGAAGAATTGATGTTTTCCAAAGAAGGAATGACGCCGACCGGAATGAAGAATTCTTCAATCGAAGTCTCCACCGAATTGATGTAATGCATCTGACGAATGTAGTAGATCTCATCTTCCACATTCGGTAAATCAAAGAGGTTGGCATAGAGGTTGCCCGCCTCCCTCGTGGTCTTCTGCAGTTCCTTGATCGTCAGACGGGAATCCTTGGTGAAGGAATCGCCTACAAAACCGCCGTGTTCCTCGATGGAAAGCTCGCTCTTCTTGCCGACCACAAAAACACCCTTTCCCTGCACACGCCTTAAAAGTCCCTCGTGAACCAAGGCATCTACCGCGTTTCGAATGGTGATGCGGTTGATCCCAAAGGTCTGGGCCAGACTGTTCTCGGAAGGGATGGCCGTACCGGGCATATACTCCCCGTCTTCGATCTTGTTGCGGATGATCTCCCTTAGCTGGAGATAAATCGGCATTTTGTAGTCGTTGCTTGCCATAGATCTAGCTTTCTACCGTACAGACAAATTCAAATTTATCCGAACGGATCAGTTGTTTATAATACATGACCATTTCCCCTTTTTCCGAAAGGGAAACGCCTGAGGCATAAAACAGAGGTGCTCCGACATCAATCTGCAAGATCCCTGCTTCATCCTCGGTCGCATAGGTGACATTGATTCCCTCGACACCGGTCGCCTGATCGGTATGGTACTTCTCCATGAAGACCTCATCCATCGATGTCTCTTCGCCATAGTAATCGATGAAACCCGGATAACGTTCCGCATTGATGTAGGTCGTCTCGATGCTGCAAGGCACGTCATTGACATGACGGCAGCGGATGATCTCATAGACCTTGGTGCCAAGCTTGACTCTCAACTTCTTGGCGATATGCTTGGAAGCTTCGATCTCCTTCATCGAAATGATGTGTTTATCGACCTTGTTGCCCTGATCGACCAGGTCCTTGACCATCGCCACGACACCGGCCATATCTCTTTGATAGAGCTTCTCCGCCACATAGACGCCCTTGTCCTTGACGCGGTACAGGACACCGTTTTCAACCAAGACATCGACTGCCTGCCGCAGGGTCGAGCGGCTGACACCCCAAAGATCACACAGATCCTTTTCATTGGGGATCTTCGTGTGCGCTTTGAGACGATTGACGATGATGAAGTCCTCGATCTTCTCGATCGCTTCCATGCCCGGAGCTATCTTGTTCGCCATAAATTACTCTTTCTAACACCATTATATTTCATTCACTCGATAGAAAAAAGGAAAGCACTATGTCAAAAATCACACTCAAAAACTTCGCTGCCATGACCGTCTCTTACCTGCAGTACTCCTTGGATTACACTCTGGATTCTCTTGCTGAAATCGGCATCAGAAACATCGATCTCTGGGGTGGTACCCCTCATTACTACCGCTATGATCGAAACGATAAGGAGCGCATCGAATTTCTGGAAACCCTGCAGAGAAAGGTAGCGCAACGCGGCTTAAACTTTGTCGTCTACACACCGGAAACTCTCAACTACCCTTATGCCATTGCCGATCCCGATCCCTGCACCAGAAAACGCACGATCGATTACTTTTCGGAATGTATGGATGATGCCATCGTTTTAGGCATCGACAAGCTCTTCATCAATACCGGTACCGGCCTAAGAGATCTGCCGATTCAAACAAGCACCGACTATTGCATCGACTCCTTAAAGAAGATCTGCGCGATTGCACAAACAAAGGGCATCACGATGCTGCTGGAACAGCTGCAGCCCTATGAAAGCAATATCTGCCACAACATTGAACAGATGAAACAGATCATTCAGGCCGTTGATTCCAAAGCCTTAAAGATCTGCGTTGACCTCACCGCCATGGCTGTAGCTAACGAGACACTGGATATGTATTTTGAAACCTTCGGCAAAGAAATGATCCAGCTCATCCACTTCTCCGACTCCCATCACGAAGTCTGCGGAACCGGTGACCTGCCTTTAAAGGAATACATCGAAACACTTCAAAAATATGATTATGATTCCTACATCGATTTTGAGATCAACGATTCCATCTACTGGGAAGATCCCCATACCCCGCATTTACAAAGATCCCCATACCCCGCATTTACAGTCCTACCAATACGTTGCCTCCTTCATTGAAGAAGGCTGACCCCTTACAGCCCGCACAAAGCGGGTTTCTTTTTTTAGATGTTGCAGAATACCTCTTTTTGTAACAGCAAAAACGACAATCCTATGAGAAAATAGAATTACCAAGAGTATCCATAAAAGACAATCACAGCGTTCTTTTATCTTTTCCGTATTTGTTTTATGTGTCTTTCGGCACCGGGAGAAAAAGATGAAAAAATTCCTGCTTAAATTTCTGATTCTGATCCTCACCTTCACCTGTTTTTCTTATGCGATCTTTGATTCGCAAGATCAGGAAGGTGAACACGATCATTCTTTCGTGCATGTTTTTCATATTGAAGCAGATGAGATCACCTGCCCCAACTGCGGCCATGTTGCCCTTGGAGATTTGACCTCTCCTGCAACTTGTACATCACCCGCACAGTATGAGTATGTTTGCGGGTATTGTGATTCCGCCGGTGTTATTTCCTATGGTTCGCCATTGGGTCATTCTTACAGCGAGAGCATCATTTCGGAAGCTACCTGTACA
>CADAHV010000074.1:0-7325 GCA_902787775.1 uncultured Erysipelotrichaceae bacterium
ATGGTGGTCGGTCTGGCAGCGATGGATGCGGGGCTCTGTTTCATTGCCACGAAACTGAAGAGGAGAAATGCCTTAACCTGTTTCATCGTTTCCTTCTTCATGTCTCTTTGCATGGGTTATCTTTCCACCCGGGACTTTCAGAGGGCTTCGATCAACTGGATCGCTCAGTTCATCAATATTGCCGGACAGGCACTTCTCTATACAGGTGTCAACATCCTGCACAGGGCAGGCCTGGAAAAATTCTGACAACAAACAATAAGCACGGAAAACGATCCGTGCTTTTTCATGGTCCTTCTGTGATATAAGAAAACTCTCAGTTGAGAGTTTATTGAATTATCCGATTGATAAAATCGTAATCAAGATAGATACGGAAACCCTTTGGCAGAACTTCCAGTTCAAAGTGCGAAGCCTTTAAGGGTTCCCCGTCGATGTTGGCCTGGAACGGCTGGTCGGCGGATACTTCCAGTTTTCTGCAGGAAAAGGTCTGCACAGCCGGATTTTTAAGGTGGCTGGAATCCTTCATGGAAAGGATGAGTTTGGCCATGGCGGCTTTGTTGACCTTGCCTGCCAGCAAGACTTCCATGACGCCGTCCTTGACATCGCCGTTTGGCGTGACATGATAGCCGTTTCCATAGTACTGGGCATTGCCGGCAACGACCGTCGTAAAGTCTTTTTCGATGAGCTGATCGTTGACTTTGATCTTCATGGCTCTTGCCTTGTAGGTCAGAAAATAATAGACGACCCCGGCGTTGTAGCGCATGGAACGGGGGATGAAGCGGTTGTGGATGAAGTTGTCATCGTTGGCGATATCGGCATCGATGCCAAAGCAGGCGACGTTGATAAAGTAACGGTCGTTGATGCGGATGATATCGACATCATGAAAGCCATCGGAAAGATTGTCTCTGCAATAATGATAGAAATCATTTCCGGTGCCCTGAGGGATAAAGGAAAGGATATTCTTGGTGCCGATCAGGTCGTTGAGCAATAGATTGATGGATCCGTCACCGCCAACACAGGTGATGATGTTTTCGCTGTCTTTGAAGGCAGATAATGTCTTTTTGACGTCTTCCGGCGTGGCATTGACGCAGATCTCATAGTCTCTGTGCAGCTGCTTGGAAACAGTCTCCAGCTTTTCAATGAGCAGCGGTGCTTTTTCTTTCAGATGGAACTGATTGATGATGTAAATGTACTTCATAAAACAATTATAACTTAAAAGGGAAACGGCATCGAAATGTGTTAGTATATATCCATAATTAAAGGAGCAGAAGATGAAACTGTTAGAAGATCGTATCAGAAAAGATGGGAAGATGCTGCCGGGAGATATCCTGAAGATTGATAACTTCCTGAATCACCAGATCGATACCAGGCTCATGGATCAGATCGGCGAGGAATTCTGCCATTTGTTTAAAGATGCCAATCCAAACAAGATCCTGACCATTGAAGCAAGCGGCATTGCCATTGCCATGGCTGCTGCCAGATGCTTTGACTACATACCGGTCGTCTTTGCCAAGAAAAAGGCTGCCGCCAATATGTCGCAGGATACCTATAGTGCAAGGGAACGTTCCTATACCAGGAATGTGGAATTCATCGTTCAGGTCGCCAAGGAATATCTGAATGAGGATGACAGAGTCCTGATCCTTGATGACTTCTTAGCCAATGGCGAGGCAATGAATGCCCTGATCGATATCTGCAATCAGGCCAAGGCAACGATCGTCGGCTGCGGTTCCGTCGTATGCAAGACCTACCAGCCGGGTGAACAGCGGATCAAAGATCTCGGCTATCAGGTCGAAGTCCTAGCCAGAGTTTCCCGCATCGGGGATGATGGCTCCATCGAATTTGAATAAGAAAGAAAGGATACCCGCGGGTATCCTTTTACATGAGTTCGATATCGTTTTTCTTGCACAGATCGTAGAGTTCGCGGTTGAGCAAGCGCGATACGCGGCGGTAATCCTGCTGCCGGCATTCCGCCAGGATCATCAGGCTTAAGGTGCCGCTGCCGATCTTTTCAATGCCTTTGTAGCGTGGGGTGGAGAGGATCTCTTCAATCTTTTCACCGATCTTCGGCAGATTCTCTCTGAGCAGCTGTTCCGTCTTGTCGAGCTGATCGGTCCTGATGGTCAGTACGATCGGATACCAGGAGTTCATCTTGGTCATGTTGACGACGGAGCGGATCTCGCGGTTGGCGACGATCTTGATGTTATCGCCGATGCCGACCAGTTTTGTATAGCGGATGCCGATATCCTGAACACGGCCGGTGAAGCCGCCGATCTCGACCATGTCGCCGACCTTGAATTCGCCTTCAAAGACGATGGTCAGACCCGACAGGACATCCGAGACCAGATCCCTGGAACCGAGCGATACGGCCAGGGTGATGAAGCCGACCGAAGCCAGAAGACCACGGTTGTCAAAGCCCAGGAAGCCAAAGGAATAGTATAAGACGAGTATGACGACGACATATTCAACCAGATTGAACAGCAAGCGGCAGATCGTGATGCCCCGGCTGTCCAAAACCATACACAGCAGGGATACGGTAAAGCGCAAGATGATCATCATCAGCGTGGATCCGATCACCAGCAGGATGGTTGAAGTCAAAGCGAAGAGGTTGATGCCGCGGTTATACTGACCCGAGAGAATGTAGGACATCAGGGAGTCGTCGATCAGGCCGGAACTGTGATTGACGAAATATAGCAGTGAAATAATCAAGAGACTCAGCAGGAATTCAAAGACCAGCTGGGTCTTTTCTTCCGGTGACATCTCGGCCCAATAGGAGCGGATGAAGGAACGGCTGCTGTGAACGATCTCGTTGTCACCTTCATAGATATATTCAAGGGTCGGATCGAAGCCTTCGCTGGCTTTCGCTTCAAATTCCTTCTTGCTGTAGCCGACGAACATGATCACGACGCCAACCAGATAGATGAACAGGAAACTGAAGGCGGCATCGGAACAGTAATAGAAGGAAGTTCCGGCCAGGGAAGTATCCGCGACAAAGTAGAAGTAGATGTCTTCCAGATGGGTCCTGGATAAACCGTAATAGCGCTGGCCGTCCAGTTTGAAGCGGTCCATCATCGTGTCATTGAGACGTTGCAGATCGATGCCGCAGGAGGCAAGATCCTTGCCGATCAGTGACGGATTGGTGGCGTGCTTGATGATCTGATCCTCCTGATTGGCAATGAAGAGAAGATCCTTGCCATAGCTCATGGCCTGTAAGCGGGTATCGATGCCATCCGTCAGGATCGATTCATGCAGGCGATCCGGATTTAAGGCGATCAGCACGGCGCCATAGGTGCCGTTTGGTCGATTGGTTCTGGCACCGATCATCGTGACCTTTCTGGCACTGAGTTCATCGTTTTCCACATCTTTGACGATATAGTCTACGCCCATTAAGAGTTTACGGAAATCGTAGGTCTGGGCGGTTTTATCTTCCGTATCAATGAAGCAGTTGATGTAGTCGTTGCTGGCGGCAATCTGTTTTCCCTGTTCATCGAAGATGATGAGATACTCGCTGCCCATGATCTCGTTGACTTTCGACAATACTTCTTTCGTGGCAAGCTCAGGATGTTCCTGGGTGAGCTTGGCGATGTTCTGGGCGTAATAGGTATACCATTCCACTTCTTCGTTGGTGTTGGTTTGAATCTGTGTCTTTTCCTGCGCAGTCGTTGAGATTAAGACATCCAGGATCTGATCTCCCTGCTTGGTTTGCGTATAGAGAGAATTCATCATCTGGACGAAGTAGGTCGTCGCAAAGATCAGTAAGACGCCGAATAAGGCGTAGATGCCAATGAGGAAGCGGACGCGTGAAGGATTATACTGCCGTCTCTTTTCTTCGCTGAGAACTTCATCTTTGGCTTTCTTCTGGATAAAGCACAGCCAGACCAGTAAGGCCGCAACAAAGATAAAGGATAAGGATTCAAAGAAGAAGGCCCAGCGTTTGGCGGTTGTTTCAATGTTTTCGTATGGGGAAAGAAGATAGACGGTACCACCCAAGTCCTCGATGTATTTTGCACTGCATAGATAAGTGTTACCCCGCAGGTTCATGACACTGTTTTCCTTGCCAAGCAGATCCGAGACGGCGACCTTATCAGCGGCCGGCATGAGGACGGAAGTATAGATGAAGTAGCTGTTGTTCATGGTGACAAAGATATAGTCACCATAGATCTCTTCCAATGACTCTAACGACAGCTTGTTGACGCCACTGGTATTGAAGTACTCGTTGAGCTCGTCATAGGAGGTCCAATCGACGTAGTAATACGGACCTTCTATTTTTTGAATCACCAGTAAGACACCATCGTCGCTGTTACCTCTGATCAGATAGGAAGGAATGTAGCTGCCGTCCTGTTCGAAGTAGGTCGGCTCCAAGGCCGGATAGAGTTCCGGTGACCTGTTGCCCAGGATCTCATATTGATTGTTTTCAAAGCGGACGACGACGCCTTCTTCAAAGTCGTAAGGGCCGGTATACTTGCCGTCTTGAATCAGATGTGACAGCATGTTTGCCATCAATTTGGCATGCTTGTGCAGGTTCTCAATAAAGTGATCTCCCGAAGCAACCATCCGGTCGTTAAGTTCGGAAACCGTCATGACGGCGTGATCGATCTTTAAAGATCCTCTTTCCAGCTGTTCTTCGGCTAGCCTGGCGCTGCCGCTCTTCTTCAGAAAAGAACCTGATATGTTGAATATCAGGATGGCACATACCACAAGGGCGATCAGCAGTTTCAGAAATGGTCTGTTCATAATCTTTCCTCAATTACTATTCTATCAATATTTGTTTTTTCTGCTGAAAGGAAAAACGGGCCGAAAAGCCGGTAAAAAGGTCTGAAACGGGATGAATTTTTCTTTTGTTTTCCTGAAAAACGCTTCATTTTTGAACCGGATAATCTGTTTTTCCTGTGTTTGAGTCTAAAATAGGCCTTATTTTCTATAAAAATAAGGAAGAAAATCTATAAAAATATAATAAAAACCCTTGTAATGACAAAGTTTAGACTGATGATTATAGACCTGTCAAAATATCATACAGGTGTAGGAGGAAAAACTGTATGAAAAAAACAGTCCAAAACTTATTCACACTCGTAATAGCCGTATTACTTATCATCAATACACTTCCAAGCATGGTCTATGCTGACGAAGAGATTCCTGCGGAAGATCCTTCCCAGGCTCAGGTAGAAGTGATTTCCGAAACCGGAAATGAGCAGACACCTTCCGATACGCAGCAGGAAAACTTGACTCCGGTACAAGAGGAAAAGAAAGAAGAAAGTCCTGTCAACGAAGTCAAAGAAGAAGTTCAGATCAAGATCGAAGAGATCGCCACTGAACAGAAAGAAGTAAAAGAAGAAAAAGCAGAACAGATCGTTGAGATCAAAGCTGCTGAAAAAACAGAAAACAACGAAGCAGCCGCTTCGCTCAACGCCGCTAAGGCTGTTGAAGAAAAGGTTGAAGAAAAGGTTGAAGTTGTCATTCCTGAAAGAATCAAGATCACTTACAACTTCAATAACATCATCAAGACCGATGGTTCCAGAATTTCCAAGAACGCATCCAGCACACTTTCAGTCGGAAGTGGCTGGAACATCACGCAGAAAAAACTCGATAATCAGATCCCTGCCAAGAATTTCGAAGTCAACGGTGACAAATATGTATACACAGGAAACTGGATCTACGACGATGGCACACCGGTCAGCACACCAATCAGCTTTAAGAACACCGGTTACGCAGAAGATCAGGTCATCAATTTGAGCCCGGTCTACGAAATTACCAGAAAAGTTCAAGAAGAAACAATCCCGGCTGAAACCAAGCCAGCAGAAACCAAGCCAGCAGAAACCAAGCCGGTTGAAGCTGCTCAGCAAAAAGCTGAAGAGATTGCTCCGGCTGTCGTTGAAGAAGCACCGAAACCGGACAAGTTCACAGTCGTCATCAACATCAGCGGTATCTGGAAGAGCAACGGTACACAATCCAGCACAGTGGTCAACAAGACCATCAGCAAGGGTACATCCTCTTCCATGGCACTCAAGTTCTTCGAGAACAAGCTCGGTGGTTACACAACTGTCCGCAGCAACGGTTACACTTACACTTACACCGGCCAGTGGGCTGATGAAAACGGAAACATCCTTTCCTTCCCAATCGTCTGCAAATATGCCGACATGACGCAGGATATGGAAATGAACATTCATCCGATCTATGAAGTCTCCGCTCCGCCGGCATCCTTAAAGATGAACCGCATCGACAGAGTCTCCACTTGCGGAAGCTCCTGGTCCGGTCAGCTGACAGGAACCGAGTGGGCAGCCCACACCTTCAGAACTCCGGATGGTCAGACACACTACCAGTTCCTTTACTGGCAAGATGCTGAAACCGGTACGATCTACAACCCGGGTGATCAGTTAAAGATCACGGCTGAAGAAATCGGCGCCGGCAACAACAAGATCGTCAACATCTATACAATCTGGCAGCCTTCCGTCACGATCCGCTACTACGATCAGAAGGGAAGATACCTCAGCGAAAAAGAAGCATTTGAAAACCTGAACGTCTATGACTATCTGCCAAACGAGATTGCCGGCTTAAAGTTCTTAGGCTGGAGCGAAGCAAAGAACGGCGAAGTCTTAGCAGACAACACCGTATATGAGATTCCGGCTCTGACTTCCGACAAGGTCAGCCAGAAGATCCACAACGTCTACGCTGTCTATTCAACAGAATATCAGGTCGAGCATTCCCTGGAAGAACTAGACGGCAGCTACAGGATGGAAGAAAAAGAAAACAAAGAAGTCATCCTTGGCAGCAAGGTCGAAGCAGAAGAAAACGAATACGAAGGCTTCGCTTTCAACGAAGATGTGATCGGTTCCGTCCTTGAAGGCACGGCAGATCCAAGCCTGGTATTAAAACTCTTCTACAACCGCAAGAGCTACAATGTCTCTTACCAGTACGTAAACGCTCCGGAAAACGCATCCGCTCTTCCGGAAACCAAGTCCTATAAATACATGCAGCCGGTCAAGGTCGCCGATGCAGCAAGCGCTGAAGGCTACACCTTCTCAGGCTGGAACAAGGAAAACTTCAATATGCCTTCCGGTGATGTCGTGATCTCAGGATCCTTCGATATCAATTCCTACAAGGTCACTTACCGCTACGAAAATGCTCCGGCAAACGCTCCGGCACTCCCGGCGGAAGCATTCTACAACTACAAAGAAAACGTTGAAATCGCAGCTGCTCCGCAGTTAAAGGGTTACACCTTCTCAGGCTGGAGCAAGGAAAACTTCACGATGCCGGCATCGGATGTCGTCATCAGCGGCTCCTTCAAAGCCAACAGCCACACTGTCAGATATGAACTCGAAGGCGATGTACCGGCA
>CADAHV010000075.1:0-7077 GCA_902787775.1 uncultured Erysipelotrichaceae bacterium
TTGGCGCCGATGACGATCGTCTTATCGTTTTGCCAAAGATAGAGGATGACCTCGTCATCCTCTATCCGGTCTAAGAAATATTTTTCGATGGCCTGATTGTGATAGACATCCAGGCTTTCCGATACAAATACTCTCAGTTTAATCATTAAATGTATACTTGAGGACCGGTTCTCTGGCCGCCTTGGTTTCATCCGGTCTGCCGATCGGGCAGTGATGCGGTGCATTGTGCAGATATTCCGGATCGCTGTGTGCTTTATCAAAGAGATCCAGATAGATCTTCACCGCTTCATCGATGACTTCCTTGGATTCGGTCTCCGTCGGTTCAAACATCAGTGCCTCATGAACGATCAAAGGGAAATACATCGTTGGCGGATGGATGCCGTAATCCAAAGATCCCTTGGCAATATCCATCGCTGAAACACCGGTCTCCTTCTTTAAAGGATCCAGGCTCAAGACAAATTCGTGCATGCAGGTCTGATCGTAGGCCACATGGTAGGCACCCTTTAAGGCGTGCATCATGTAGTTGGCATTCAAAACTGCCTTGCCGGACGCTTCCCTGATGCCTTCCTTGCCTAAAGTCAGGATGTAGGTCAAAGCCTTAACGACAACCAAGAAGTTGCCATAGTAGCTTCTGACCTGTCCCATACTCATTTCCGGTTTTTCAAAGTCATAACCCTTGTCTGTCTTGACGACATGGTAATTCGGCAGGTAGCGCTTCAGGAAATCCTTGCAGCCAACCGGACCGGAACCCGGACCACCGCCGCCGTGCGGTGTTGCGAAGGTCTTGTGTAAATTCAAGTGGACGCAGTCAAAGCCCATATCGCCCGGTCTGACTCGACCCATGATCGCATTGAGGTTGGCACCGTCGTAGTAGCACAGGCCGCCTGCCTCATGGACGATCCTGGTGATCTCCAGGATATTGGCATCGAAGAGACCTAAGGTGTTCGGGTTTGTCAGCATCAGTCCGGCCGTCTTTTCACCAACGGCATTTCTTAAGGCATCCAGATCGACACCGCCGTTTTCATTGGATGGGATATTGACGACTTTGAAGCCGGCCATCGCCGCACTCGCCGGATTGGTACCGTGGGCGGAATCCGGAACGATGATCTCGACTCTCTCTTTGTCGTTTCTTTCCTGATGATACTTTCTGATTAACAATAATCCGGTGTATTCACCATGAGCACCGGCTGCCGGTTCAAAGGTCATGGCATCCATGCCGGTGATCTCGCATAAGAGCTCTTCTGCCTTATGCAAGACTTCCAAAGAACCCTGTACAGACTCTAACGGCTGCAACGGATGGATATCGGTGAAATTCTTTAAAGAAGCAGTAACTTCATCGATCCTCGGATTGTATTTCATCGTGCAGGAACCCAGCGGATAGAAACCGTCGTTGACGCCATGGGTCTGCTTGGCTAAATTCGTGTAGTGACGATCAAGATCGACTTCACTGATTTCCGGCAGATGAAGGGCTCTTGTTCTGGCATACTTGCCTTCCGGCCGTTTTTCACCGGTCGTGATCTTTGGCAGATAATCGCTGCCTCTTCCTGTCTTGGATTCTTCAAATAAGAGTTTCATTACAGGACCTCCTTTATGGCATCGGCCAGAACATCGATCTTTTCTTTGGTATTGAGCTCGGTTGCGCACCACAGGATCTTATCTTCGACCTGAAGACCGGAAAGAATCTTTTTATCGGAAAGCTTTTCTTCCAGGACCTTCGGATCGATTGGCGAAGTTGTCAGGAACTCATTGAAGTATTCGCCCTCATCGACGCGCTTGAAGCCAAGTTCCTTTAATCTTTCTTCCAGGTAACGGGCATTGTTGTAGCAGCTCAAAGCCACCTTCTCCATGCCTCCTGGACCCATGGCTGCCAGATAGACGGAAGCCGTCATCGCACATAAGGCCTCATTGGAACAGATATTGCTGGAAGCCTTCTCGCGGCGGATGTGCTGCTCTCTGGCCTGCAGGGTCAGGACATATGCTCTTCTTCCATCGTGATCGGTCGTTTCACCGACAATTCTGCCCGGAAGCTTGCGCATCAGTTCTTTCTTGCAGGTCATGAAACCGAGGTACGGTCCGCCAAAGCCCATCGGCATGCCCAATTGCTGGCCTTCGCCGACGGCGATATCGACATCCATTTCACCCGGACTCTTATAGATGGCCAAAGCGATCGGGTCGCAGCCCATGATCATCTTGGTCTTGTTTTCATGGACGATCTTCGTGCATTCTTCGATCTCTTCGATCAAGCCGTAATAGTTTGGCGATTCAACGTAAAGACCGGCACTTCTTTCATTCAGCTTGGCCTTGAGGTCTTCAACGTCAACACGGTGATCCTTGTTTTGAACCATGACGATTTTGACATCACGGCTTTCACAATAGGTCTTCATGACCGCCAAAGTCTGCGGGTCAACCGTATCGGCAACCAAGACCTCATCCTTATTTCTCTCTAAGCTCATGAACAGTGCTTCGGCAGCTGCCACGGCACCGTCATAGACGCTGGCATTGGAAACATCGAGACCCGTCAGTTCGCAGATCTGCGTCTGGTATTCAAAAATCGATTGTAAGACGCCTTGGGAAATCTCGGCCTGGTATGGCGTATAGGCCGTCAGGAACTCTTCCTTGGAAGTGATGGTGGACACGATGGCCGGGATGTAGTGCTTATAGACACCGGCACCGCGATAGATGCTCTGGTAGACTTTATTCTTATCGGCGACTGAGCTCAGATCTTCCAATACTTCCATCTCGCTTTTACCGGATGGAATATGAAGGTCTTTGAGTCTTGCCTCTTCCGGGACCATCGCATAGAGATCGTCGATCTTTTCAAGACCGATCTGCTTCAACATCGCTTCCTGTTCGCTGAGCGTTTCAGGAACGTATCTGCCCATGGTTAAGCCTCTTTCTTGCAGAACTCTTCGTAAGCGGCGGCATCGAGCAGCTCGTCATAAGCGGTCACATCTTTGACCTTGACAAACCATGCGCCGTAGCAGTCATTATTGACCAAAGCCGGATCATCGCTTAAGGCTTCGTTGACTTCGCAGATCACACCGGTAACCGGTGAGAAGACATCGGAAACCGCCTTGACGGATTCGACATCACAGAAGACTTCGCCGGCTGTGACGGCGTCATCAACGGACGGAACATTGACAAAGACGATATCGCCTAAGGCGTCCTGGGCATAATCGGTCAGACCGACAACACAGTAGCCGTCTTCTTCCTTGACCCATTCGTGTGTTTTCGTATACTTGAGTTCTTCCGGATTTTTAAACATGATTCTTCCTCCCTTATGTTTAACGTTCTCTCTTATAGAAAGGCATTTCTACAATTTTTGCCTTTAATCTTCTGCCGCGGACATCGACTTCCACAATGGAACCGATGTCGGAATACTTCTTGTCGATCAGCGCCATGGCGATCGACGTCTTGAATAACGGTGAGAAGGTACCGCTGGTGGTGTGACCGATCAGCGTATCGCCGACATAGACATCCTGGTGTTCTCTTAAGACGCCCTTGTCCACGATCTGCAAGCCTACACGGCAGATCTTCGGTTCACCTTTTTCCACCAAGGCCTTCTTGCCGATAAAGTCTTCCTTGTTCATCTTGACGCCATAGTCCAGACCCGTCTCTAACGGCGTGATCGTCTCATCCATCTCATGGCCATAGAGCGGCATTGATGCTTCTAAACGCAGGGTATCTCTGGCACCTAAGCCGCATGGCACAAGGCCGAATTCCTTGCCGTTTTCAAGCAAAAGATCCCATAATTTCTGCGCATTCTCATTGGCCGTGTAGATCTCATAGCCTGCCTCACCCGTATAGCCGGTGTAGGAGATGATGCAGTTCATGCCGCAGATATCCACATCCCGTTTTGCCGTATAGTATTTTTCCGGAATGTCTTCTTCCTTCATCACCTTCAGCATGATGTTTCGCGCCTCCGGTCCCTGCAAAGCCACCTGGGCAACCGAATCGGAGATGTCTTCGATTTCCGTATCCGGGCAGAGATTTTCCTTCATGTAGGCAAAGTCCTTGTGACGGTTGGAGGCATTGACGACAATGTAGTAGTCCTCTTCGCCAAACTTGTACACCAGCAAATCATCGACGACACCGCCGTCCGGGTAACACATGATGCCATAGCGCACCTTGCCGATCGGCATCTTGGTGTAGTCGTTGGTCAATAAATGATTGAGACTGGCCAGGGCACCCTTTCCCTTCATCGTGATCTCACCCATGTGTGAGACATCAAAAAGGCCCGCTTTCTGCCGTACTGCCAGATGTTCGGCGATGACGCCTTCGTATTGCACAGGCAGCAGATATCCGGCAAACGGCACGATCCTGCCGCCGGCCTTCACGTGGGCATCGTAAAGAGGTGTTTTCAGATCCATTTTTATTTCTCCTTTTTAGAAAAAAGACAGGAAAAGCTCCTGTCTCTGTATTTTTACCTGAAAGATTCTCCTTTTGGGATTGCTTCTTTGGTGCATCATTATGCTCTCCAGAGTCTGTCCGAAACCGGTCCTTTTACCTGAGAGTTTCTTCCCCTTCGGTGTCTATTATGATCAGATCTCTCCCGGTTTCTTCATCCAGTTTTTATCACCTTTATTTTACCATACGGATCCTGATGCAGCCCATGCAATCCGGATTATTTCTTCTTCATTTTCTCGATATAAGCGCTGACCTGGTCTTCGTACTCCTTGGCCTTTACTTCATCCCCGGCATTGCGGTACATATCGGAAATCAAGGCATAGAAAGACATCTTATTTTCTTCGCTTACCTTGGAAGCCTGTTCCAGCATTTCATCCAGATAAGCAGACCCCTTTTCAACGTAGGTATTGTATGTCACATCCAGCATTTTCTGGTCTTTGACATTCAGCGGTTTGAGCAATTCATAGTACTCTTTGGCCTTTTCTTTGTCTTCAATGCCCACATAGAAATAGAAGCCCTGCTTATATAAAGCTGCCTTCTGGGCGTTGTTCATGCGCATGTTGAAAGCACCGAACGCCTTTTTGATCTCCTCCATATCTTCCTTCATCATCGCTTCATTGAGTTTGAGATAGGCGATATTGAACGATGGAATGAACCGTTTGGTCTTATTGTCTTCAATCAGCTTGTCAAAGCTTTCATAGTCCTTTTTGGCCAGATAGGTGCTCAAGGCATTGAACAGGTCATTTCGTTTCTTGTTGGTGTAAAACTGGAAAGCCAGGTCAACAAGAAAGACGATGACAACGACGGCAATCAGGTATTTGTTCATAGTCTTCTTCCTTCATTAACGATATTTGGCAGCCTTCGGATTCTCCAGATCGGTATCGATCGTATGATCGTAGATCTTTCTTCCTTCGCTGTAGGTATATAAACAGTTGAAATCTTTGTCGATGACCGCAAAATCGGCATCCTTGCAAACCGCAAGGGAACCTTTATGATCGCCAAAGCCATAGACCTGTGCCGGATTTAAGGAAGCCATAATGCAGACATCTTCCAGCCTCTTGCCCATGTTGCAGACCAGATTCTTCATGCCGTATAAGACCGGCTTTGCCGAACCGGCCAGTCTGCCGGTGTCAGTCAGACAGAAGCCTTCTTCTGTGATGTTGACCGGACCGAAAGGACCGTTGTTGTATCTGCCCGGCTTCAAGCCGCCTAAGTGGACGTTATCGGAGATCATCATGAATTTATGCAAGGCATCCTTCTTGATGCGAAGCATCATCTCGATCATCTCGTTTCGTACATGCAAACCATCACAGATCAGCTCGTTGTAGATTTCATCGTTCAGCAGACAAGCACCCAGACCGCCCATGTTGCGGTGATGGATGCCGGCCATGACGTTGGCCGTATGGGTGGTGACACTGATGCCCTGTTTGAAGGATTCCATCGCCTCTTCATAGGTCTGATTGGAATGGGCAAAGGCAACCCTGACACCGTTTTTGGTGAGAAGGCGGATCGCCTCTTTGGCCAGTGGAAGTTCCGGTGCCAAAGCGACCAGTTTCAGATAGCCTTCACCGTCATCGATCATCTTCTGTACGAAGTCTAAATCGATATCCGGATGACCGGTATCCACGCCTTTTTCGCCGACGCGGTTGAGATAAGGGCCTTCCGAATGGATGCCCAGGATCTTGGCGCCTACAGGCTCTTTTTTCGCAACGGCAACCACCTGTTTAAAGGCTCCGTTTTCATCGGTCACGGTTGGGAAGATCGAAGTGACAGCCGCTGAAGCCAAAGCCTTCAGATAGCCTTCCACAGCACTTTGCCCTTCTTCGACATCTTCCGGATCATAGCCCATGAAACCATGGTTGTGGGTATCAAAGATGCCCGGAATGATGATCTCTTCGCTGTAATCCAGATCTGCTTCGAGTTCTTCCACCTCTTTTCGGACGATGTCCTTGATGATCGATCCTTCCACGACTAAATAGCCGTCAATGATGCCCTGTTCACATACGATGTTTTTACTGTAAATGATCATGTCTTTCTCCCCTTCTGTGTTCTGCTTGCGTATGATTCTTTTGATGATTTCTGCCATAGGAACTCCTTTAGAAAGTTCATCTTTTCCTACTTTAATGATATATGATTTGGGCAAAAAAATAAGGAGAATCATCTCTCCTTATTTTCAATTTTCTTCTGATTTTTTTGCTTAGCGTATGTCCCATTCACAGTCCTCTGTATGGCGGAACACCCCAGGCAACAAAATACGCAATTAGAGTAAAGCTTCGACGCAGGCTTTCACTTTTTCCATGTCGGCTGTCGGCTCAAAACGGGCAACGACATTGCCTTCCTTGTCGATGATGAACTTGGTGAAGTTCCATTTGATATCGGATTTCTTATCCCAATCCGGATCCGCCTTGGCAAACATGCCTTCCAGCAGTTCCTTATACGGATGTGCATCAAAACCTTCAAAGCCCTTCTGGCTCTTTAAGAAAGTGTAGAGCGGAAGTTCGTTTTCGCCGTTGACATCCGACTTCTTCATCTGCGGAAAAGTGGTGTTGTAGTGAAGCGTGCAGAACTCATGGATCTCATCGTCTGTACCGGGAGCCTGATTGCCAAACTGGTTGCATGGGATATCTAAAATCTCTAAACCCTTATCATGGTAATCACGATACATCTGTT